>CAYXHB010000037.1:0-8472 GCA_964464795.1 uncultured Gammaproteobacteria bacterium | reverse complement strand
TGTATGCTCCCAGAATTTCATCCGACCAACCTCTTCGAATTTCCAGTTACGGTGGTTTTGCGAATGGGTTGTACCAAGGCTTGGTTTTTTCCAAGAATGGTAGAAGAGATTGAAATTCTGCTTGAATCTCTTTTTGGCGCACTTCATCTTTGCTCGAAGACATGAGTCTCTCCTTGTAAAATGAACAATTGAGTTGTCAAACAGCCTATATTATTATAGCTCGAAACCAGCAAAAGTCAAAAGATTATGTTTGCGGTGAGTGTCGTAAAGTTGGTACAGTTAACAAATGATGGTTTTGCAAAGTCTTGCTGATATTAATTGGGCAGAGCTCAAATCCCGCAAATACACTAAGTCCCCGACCGCGTGGGAGGATATGGTGTTGTATTTCATGCTGCTTGATAGGTTTTCGGATAATAAAGAAAAAGACTATCACGACAGTAACGGCAAACACGTCAATCGGGGGAAGACTCCCCTCTATCACGAGAGTGATTTGGATAACGCGGTTAGGGATGAGGAGTCGGCTCGACGCTGGAGGGATGCGGGGGTTAATTGGATAGGGGGAAACTTCAAAGGAGCGGCCAGTAAACTCGGCTATCTTAAACGACTGGGAGTAACCACACTGTGGATTAGTCCTGTATTTAAGCAAGCCAAGTACCAACAGAATACTTATCATGGATACGCTATTCAGGATTTTCTGGACGTTGACCCTCATCTGGGCACGCGGGAGGATTTGAAAAAGTTAGTGGACAAAGCCCACAAGATGGGTATGTATGTGGTGCTGGATATTATTTTCAACCACGCCGGTAATGTGTTCGGATACGACCAAAACGACGTCAGTCGAGAGCTAGGGTCTTTGTATCAGAGCGATAAAGTTTATGCTGTGCAGGGGTTCCGTGACGAGCATGGAGATGCTAACTTACCCTTTGGCCCCATTGACTTACAGCAGTTCCCGCAGGCTTGGCCTGATGGTGCCATTTGGCCGCGGGAGCTACAGAGTCCGGATACATTTACGCGCAAGGGATATATCCGTAACTGGGACAACACCATGGAGTTTAATGATGGAGATTTCTTTGACCTCAAAGATATAGAGTTAGGGAGCGGGGACGTGGATTATTTTCAACCGTCCAACGCTCTGCGGACTCTGGTGGAGATTTACAAATTCTGGATTGCTTATGCTGACGTGGACGGTTATCGGATTGATACGGTTAAACACATGGATCCCGGAGCTGTGAGGTTCTTTGCCAGTTCAATTCATGAATTCGCGCAATCAATAGGCAAAGAAAATTTTTATCTCATCGGGGAAATCACTGGTGGGAACAAAAAAGCCTACGAAGTTTTGGCTCAAACCGGTTTGGATGCAGCTCTGGGCATCAATGATATTCCTGACAAGTTAGAGTACACGATTAAGGGGCTGACCAATCCTCAGGAATATTTCGGTCTATTCCGCAACTCGCTGCTTGAACAAACTCATGAGCAGGCTTGGTTTAGGAATAAAGTGGTGGCTATGTACGACGACCATGACCAAGTGCGACGAGGTAATTACAAAGCCAGGTTTGCTGCGGGAGACAACCGGTGGGGGAAATTAGCCTTAGGTGCCATTGCCTTCAATATGACCACCATGTGTATTCCTTGCATTTATTACGGCAGCGAGCAGGGGTTTGACGGTCAAGGGGACAGCGAGAAATACGTCCGTGAGGCGATGTTTGGCGGTGATTTCGGAGCGTTTCGGACTCGGAATCGGCATTTTTTCAATGAAAATCATCCCATCTACACCGAAGTAGCCAAAATTCTCTCCATCCGCAAACAAAAGATTGCATTGAGGCGGGGGCGACAGTATTTGCGGGAGATTTCCGGTGACGGGATTACTTTTGGCTATCCGCATACTGTGGGCGGGACTTTGCATTCTTTAGTCGCCTGGTCGAGGATTTTTGATTCCCAGTCTCTGCTGGTTTTGATTAATACTGACAGCGAGAATGTGTCAAGAGCCTGGGTGACGATTGATAATTTCTTATTTCATGAAGGCCAGAAACTGCGCTGCATTTACTCAACTGACTCCGAACAAATCAACAGCGAGTTTGCGGTCGAGCGCCGCAGTGACCGCGATTGCGTTCATATCACTATTCCGGCGGCCGGGTTTATGATTGTGGAGTAGCTAAGTCTAATGGTGGAGTGTTTTGCTTAAGTCCAAAGAGTAGGCAAAAAAAAGCCCCGCACCGAGTGGTGCGGGGGTTGTGGTGGTTACCCCTCCTTCTTTTCGAACAGTTTGGTCCAAGTTGTACTTCGACCATCATTTGTTTCTTCCGACACGATGGCTCTTGACGAGTCGGCTGCTGATTTCACAGCCTCCTGAAAGCCTTGCTTTGTAGCAGGCTTGTACTCCTTACTCCAATTTCCATTGGAGTCCTGCTTGTCTACTAAGATACGAGTCATGATTTTTTCCTTTCGTTGTGAAAAGATGAAAAAATGGACTGTATTGGTATTTTATCATTTTTATATTAATATTTCATCTTATGGGATATAAGTTTGGCTGGGAAGTTGAGGTCTAGTTTTGTAGTATTTAAACGCTTTAAATAAGTAAGATTGCCACATGCACAAATTAATCATAAAAAAGTTGGTAGTTTGTGCTTTCGCAATGACATTATGGTTATTTAAAATGGTATACTATAGGGATGCTAATTGATGACGTAAGGATTATTATCGAAGGCGGCAAGGGCGGCAACGGTCGGGTGTCGTTTGGGCCAGGGATGACATCCGGGCCAGATGGAGGTAATGGCGGCAAGGGCGGTAACGTGTATATCGTGGGCACAGATGATTTGTTTGCTCTCAATCAATTCTCCCATAAGAAACATATCAAGGCCGAGCCTGGTAAAGATGGTGAGAAAAAGAAAATGTACGGAGCGGCCGGCGAGGACTTGGAGGTTAGGATTCCTGTGGGGACTGTGATGAGGGATGAGGAAACAGGAGAGGAGTTCGAAGTTGTTACTCGTGATGATAGGTTCATGATTGCTAAGGGAGGTAAAGGAGGCAAGGGCAACTTTGAGTTTCGCTCCTCTACTAATACCACGCCGAAGTTCGCTGAGCAAGGTTTCCCTGCGCAAAGACGGCAACTGCATTTAATCCTCCGCTACTTAGCTGAATATGGGTTGATTGGACTACCGAATGCAGGGAAAAGCAGTCTGCTTAATGAGTTAACTAATGCCAAAGCTAAGGTTGGAGCTTATCCTTTCACCACTCTTGAGCCTAACTTAGGAGTAATAAATGGCAAAATTATTGCTGATATTCCGGGGTTGATTGAGGGCGCTTCAGAAGGTCGAGGTTTGGGGATAAGGTTCTTGAAGCATATTGAGAAAGTTCGTTTACTACTCCACTGTATTAGCGCTGATAGCGACGATGTTATCCGTGACTATGAGGTGATTAATAAGGAATTAGCTGAGTTTGATAAGAGCATGACGAAAAAAGAGCAAGTTATCTTACTGACAAAGACAGATTTGGTGGATGAGAAGACAGTTAAAGCGCAGATGAAAAAACTTGCGAAACTGGGTCATAAAGTTTTTGGCGTGAGTGTGCATGACCTGGACAGTTTGGAGAAGTTGATGAGAGAGTTGTAGGGGAATGAGCAAAAAAATCCCCTCGGCGGATGGCCGAGGGGCGAGAACGTTTTACCAGGTTTTGCGCAACGTCCATTTAAGGACGTCACTATCGATTTTTTTGATGGTGTATCCAACCCAATCGTCGGAGACGACAATGATTGGGGTCCCACTTGGCCACATATAGGAACTACTACATCTGTCGAAGCAGATGTAGTCCCACACAGTGTCATACACGATGGTGCGGGACTGGAGAGTGGCAAAATAAGGTTCATCGTGTTCTTGGGCGTGGACGCTGCCAGATGTACTTACCTGGCAAATGCCAACAACCAGAAAAAATGCGAGTACGAGACTAACAGCCTTGAACCTCTTGAGATTCATTACAGCCTCCTTTGCAAAGATATGGGTTGGAAACGTTCGTCTACTGATCAGACGAAGGTCTGAACTGCAGATGTGAGAATTATACTATATTATAGGATACTTAGCAAGAAGTAAGGAAGGAAAAATGAGATGGTCACTCTGTAAGAGTTAAGTTGGGAAAAGTGGACTGAAGACGATTACTCGGCTGAAGAGGTAGAGATGTTTAGTTCCTTGACTAAGGAGTCAATCTGGTGTTGGGTGAGGATAATCCAAGGAGAGCTGTCTTGGTTGGCGCTTGAGGCAGCTGGACTATCGCCTTGCGTCCACCATTTAGATTGGTAAGGGACTCCGTTAAACAACACTCGTTGGCCGGCTTCGTATATGGTCACACCTGACCATTCTGGGTAGGTCCCAGCTGGGAGGGTGGGTTGGGGAATAGGTTTCTCGCCAGGTAGGACAGGTCCAACTAGTTGCCAGGGGGTTTGGTAGGCTTGGAGAACAGGGTTATCGGGAAGCTCTCCTTGTGTCCACCACTTGGCCTGATAGACATTGCGACGCCAGACTACTTTGGTGCCCTGGAGGTAAGTGCCGTTTTCTGTCCAGATTTGGTATGGGCTCTCTTCTGGGATATCTGGTTGGATGATTGTTTCGGCTGTGTCTTGGGTAGTCGTGAAGGCCGCGTTGTGGGTTATCTGGCCGTCAAATCCTCGAGCCAGTAGAGTCGTGAAACTGAGCTTGTCCTGCTCTACCCCACTACAGGAGTCAGAGACAATGTTGGTGTTGACGTAGTTCTCGCCGCACTGGATGTCTCGGTTGGCTGACCAAATTGACATGCGGGCAACGCCGTTGTTAGCGGCGAACTTGTTGAAGCTATCCGCGTCCTTGAGAGTAAAGATTTCCTCGACAACGTCGTTTTGGCCGATCATGGGGGTGGCGCCTATTTTTTTCCAGATGGACGCACCGCTGAGACTGATACCTGCTTGTCTGTACAGGACTGAGAGCTGACGGTGGGTCTCAGTTAGGGCCTGCTCTGAGGCCTGCTGCATGGTGAGGCTGCTTTCTTTGCTCTGACCGTAGTCCATGGTCATGACGTTGACACCGGCGATATCAACTCCGGCGGTTAACATCGCAGCGATGGCGTCAGTTCCTTGGGCGGTGAGTCCTTGAGGAGCCACCGGCAGGGTGAGCCAGACGGCCAAAGGACGGTTCTGGGAGCGGAGCTGTTGTTGGAGGGCGGCTATGACAGAGGATAGTCTGTGTAGTGATTGCGTGTCGGTCAAGCTCTCGCCTTCTAAATCAAGGTCAATTGTATCGATTTGGTAGCGGTTGATGACTGTGAGGTAGGCTTGCAGAAGTTGAGTTTCATCAATACAACTGACGGCCAGTTCGTCGTTGAGGAGTCCTCCGAAGGAGATGACAATGTTGCCGCCCTGTTGGCGATAGCGGGCGATGCGGCGGTCGAGGTCAAGCTCTTTGGCGGCTTCGTCAAGAGTGTAGTGGGTGCCCCAGGTGGGAGTACAGGCGTCGGTTGAGTCAGCGACGATGAAGGATAAGACTACGTTTTTGACTGGAGTTGAGCCTAGTTGTTCAAAGGCATATCGCGGGGTGGCGGTAACGTCTACATATGGAGCGAACCAAGGTTGGATGACTGTGGTTGTTTTGGTGTCTTGCCACCTGTTCCAGCCCAAGTAACCACCATAGGCAGCAACTGCCAAGATGAGCATGCCTAGCATGACTCGCCATGGAGAGAGGCGTCGTGTTGGTTCTTGGTGAAGAGTTTTTTTCATATTTATGTCAGGGAGATTTCGTTAACTTCGTCGAGGTCGTAATGAGGGACGGCATCGTTAGTGTTGCCGTGATACAGAACTGCTTTCCAGTCAGGAGTAGATTTTTGAGTTGGTATTAGTTTTTGTTTGTGTTTGGTTTCCACATACATCCAGTCAGTTAATCCAAGCCAGATGTCGGCTATGATATTTTTGATACCAATGTAGGCAATAATGGCCCAGGTGGCTACGAAAGCGTTGAAGCCGGCGAAAATGGCGTTGCCCCAGTTTTGGGCGTCAACATTTCTCCAGACGGTAAAGAGCGAGAAAGCGACGATAAGTAACGGTACAATAACGTATAAGAGTGCAGTTGGAGTGCGGTCTTTGACCTTGGGGGTGCGGGCAAAGGGAATCTTTTTGCTGGTGAGGGCTTGCTCGAGTGATTTGAGGACTCCGGCGAGGTTAACCGGAAGAAGGATTAAATTGAACCCATAGATGCGGAGGATATCGCTGTACTTGTAACCACAATATTTGAGGTCACTGGCCATGGCTAGGAAGTAAGGTAAGGCTGCTAGTAAGACGAGTGGACTTAATAACCGACCGTCGTAAGGATAGGCCAGCAGGAAGATTAGCCCCACCGTAGCCCAGGCGATTGAGGTCATGTAGTTCAATCGGATGATGATTTCGTATTTGGAAATTGGTTGGTTGCGATTTTTGCGCTGGGCGATAACTGACATGAGTTTGGGGAGGATTAGTAACCCGCCGTTAGCCCAGCGGCGGCGCTGGACCACCAGTGAACCAAAGTCAGGCGGGGTGGCGCTGTAGCTTAAGCGTTCTGGATAATTGATGAGGCTCCAGCCGTGTAGAGCCAAATCAACGCTGGATTCGGTGTCCTCGATAACCGTGCGGTCTTGGATGTAGCGGTTAATCTCGAAGCCGCGCTCAATTTCTGTTTCGCGGATGTCTTCAAGAGCACTTTTGCGAATGACGGCGTTAGCCCCGACCCAGAAGGTGGCTCCATAATGACTCATGCCCTGGTGGAGAATGTGCTGAATGTCAGTTGTGGCTCCAGCTAGTCGTTCAATACGTGAGTAAGCTCCACGGAAAGATGAGTAGGGCGTTTGGGTGACGGCGACGCGGGCGTTTTCGGGTTGTTCGAGGAAGTACACTAAGCGCTGGCAGTATTCTCGCAGCAAAATTGAGTCTGCGTCCAAGGTCAGCAGATACTTACCGTCGGGGACGGTTAGGTTCTGGGGATGTTTGGCTTTGGCGGGAACTAGGATTGTGCCTGCTTGGGTTTCTTGTTTGCGGTAGGTGCCGCCCATGAGGCCGATGTAGGCATTTAGGTTCATGGCTTTGTTAGCTTCGTGTGATAAGGAAAGGTATTGTTTACGTTCAAAGATTTCCACGTCACCTTGGAAAATCCAGGCTAAGCGTTGGTAGAGGTGGTCAATACGGGATTTTGGGAGACTGGCGCCGTCTCGTATGGCAGCGTTAAGAGCGTCGGAAATTTTTTGTAAGTCTTTGGCTAGTTCGCGGTAGACTTGTTCGGCGAAGAAGATGTCCACGTGGTCTTCGGTTGGTTCTTGGTTAGCTGTTTGATTGAGCCAGTCAGCTGCCCATTGGTAGTGATTGGCTAGCTCAAGCACGGTTTGGGTAGTTACGGTGGTGTGGGAGTGGTGTGCTTTTTTGTAAGCCGCTAGGGCTTGGGCGAAGCGACTACGTGGTTGGGATAAGAAAGACTTTATATCCTGGCCTAGGCGGCGGGTGGCTTCTAACTTGGGGTTGTTGGGTTGAGGTTTGTCGTCAACAAGCAGAACCACGCGTAAATTAGGATATTCTTGTAGAATGGCTGAAAGAAGGGTTTTGCGGACGACGCTTGTTTCTTCGTTATAGGAAGGTACTAGAACTGTAATAGGTGGTTGGTTGTCGTGGAAGTATTTGTCGAGTAAAGCCCGGGGAACACGGGTGTGCTTGCTGAAGCGTTCAAGTGCACCTTGGCGGGTAATGAGGTAGACCAAAGCCGAAAAAGTTAGGAATGTAACCACTAGTGAATAACTAAAGGCTTCCATGGTGAAGCTGTAGTTGGCGGCACCGTCAATTAACTGGCGGATGATGATGGAAAAGATATAGGCGACCCAGAAAAAGATTGTAGCTACGATGGCCACGCGGTTGAGGGCTATTTTGAGCGTGGAAGGTTTATCATGAAGCATGCTGAGAGGCGCGGTGCGTTTTTCAGTGCCCCATTGGCGTTTCTTGGTTTTGATGTCAGTTGGGCTCATAATTTGTGTTTTTTGTTGAATATCTGCGCTGGTTTGTATTTGTTTTTAATAACAAGTGTGTAAGTTAGTAGTCCTATATGAAATACAAATGGTGATTATAGGTTACTCTGTGGTTTAATTCAAGTAGGGAGAATTACTGACAATGACTATGACAAGTTTTATCAGTCCTTCCGTGAGGAAGTATCCGAAATAGATACTCAGTTAGCAAGGCTTCAAGAAGCAGACGACAACTACTACATCACGGCTAAGTACCTGCTAGAACTGGCAAATAGGGCTTATGATTTATTCAAGAGTTCTGAAGTTGAAGAAAGAAGGCAGTTAATCAAGTTGGTACTATCGAACCTTAGAGTGGAAGGCAAATTAGTCCGATATGACGCTATAAAACCATTCGACACAATCTTAAATTATGCCGATAGTCAACTATGGCTGGGGGACTAGGATTCGAACCTAGATAAGCAGCTCCAAAGGCTGCGGTCCTGC
>CAYXHB010000036.1:0-8583 GCA_964464795.1 uncultured Gammaproteobacteria bacterium | reverse complement strand
TGAGAAGAGTCCGTCGTTTATGGTTAACCCTGAGATGGGGATTTTTAAGTGTTTTGGGTGCGGAGAGAGCGGGGATTGTTTTGCCTGGATGATGAAAGTGGAGGGGATGAGTTTTGTGGAGGCCTTGAGGTTTTTGGCTGAGGCGGCGGGAGTGAAGTTGAGCGGGGTGGTGAGTGACAAGTCGGATATGCAGCGACAGGAAGTTCTTAAGGCGGTGGAGTTGGCAGGGAGGTTTTATCATTATTTATTAACCAAGCATAAGGTGGGCGAGGCAGCACGGGAATATCTGAGGTCGCGGGGAGTAACATATGAGGCGATAGTGACTTTTGGGTTGGGTTGGGCGCCTGATGATTGGGATGGAGTACAGCGGGCCTTGAGTGCTAAGAAGGTGAGTTTGGAAGTCATGGAGAGGGCGGGATTGATTATTAAACGGGAACGAGGTGGGTATTATGATAGGTTTCGGGGGAGGGTGATGTTTGAGCTGAGGAATGCGCGAGGACAAGTGGTGGGGTTGGCAGGGAGAATTCTGGAAGCCAAAGCCGAGGCGCCTAAGTATATTAATTCTCCTGAGACGGCTGTGTATCACAAAGGTGAGTTGCTGTATGGCTTGGATGTGACTAAGAACGCAATCCGCAACAGAAAGCGGGTGATAGTTGTGGAAGGAGAATTGGATATGATTAGCAGTTATCAGGCGGGAGTTGAGGAGGTGGTGGCTCTGAAAGGGACGGCGTTGACTGATGAACAAGTGAGGTTAGTTAAACGATATGCTGAGACAGTTATCTTGGCTCTGGACATGGATTTGGCTGGTGATAAGGCGGCTCGCAAAGGCATGCAAATGGCCGAAAAAGCAGGGTTGCAGGTTAAGATGGTGCGGTTGCCTGGGGGACAGGATCCAGATGATTTGGCTCGGAGTGATGCCAAGGCGTGGAAAAAGTTAGTTGACGAGGCTGTGGATGTGTATGAGTTTTGGCTGCAGTCGGCTTTGGAGAGATATGATGTGCAAAGCGGATATGGGAAGAAAAAGGTGTTTGAAGAGTTAATTCCCTTGTGGCAGGAGATTGATAATGAAATTCTCCAAGCCCATTGGGTGGGTGAGTTGGCGCGACGGGTGGGAATGGATGAGGATTTGGTCTGGAGGCAGGTGCGCAGACAACCTCAAAATTTAAGAAGTGAAAACGAGGCAGAAGAAGTTGGCAAGAAATCTGAAATTGATGAGCGGGCGAAGATTGTGGTGGGGTGGTATTTGCAAAATGACACTAAAGAGTTGGCGAGTAGCGAGTGGCAGGATTTGTTTGATTGGCCGTGGTTGAGTCGGTTGTTTGGTGAGCTTGAGAAAAGTAATTGGGATAAGAGTAAGCTGCCAGTTGAGTTGAGTGAAGAAGCGGCCAGTGCGATGATGAGAGCTGATTTGGCGGGAGTGAGCGGTGAAACGATTAAGAAGTGGCGAACGCTATTGTTTCGGGAAGCGATAAAGACGAAGTTGATGTCATTATCACGTCAGAGGTTGGATGATGAAGTAGTGGCTCGGGAAGCTGGAAGGTTGAATAAGTTGTTGGCCGAGCTGGAGAAGTAGTGAGGGGTGAAAAAAGTGGACTATTAGGGTATACTACAAAGTATTGTTTTAACCGGTTTTTGTCTTTTGGTTAACTAAAAGATGGGAAGCGGTCAATTTTTGTTGTTTTATGGCAGTTAGACCTTTAGTTAAAAAATTAATCGAAAAAGGCCAAGAGCAAGGTTTCTTGGTTCAGGATGAGGTTTTGGCGGTGTTTGGGGATGCTGAGGACAGGTTGGAAGAATTGGATATGTTTTATGATGCTTTGATTACGGCTGGCGTGGATGTGTTTGAGACTGTGAGCCAGGATGAAGCGGCGGTGGCGGATGAGACTGTGAACGCGTTGGCAAAGGAATTGGAGGCCTTGTCAGTGATTGGTGAGGGTGTGACCACTGACCCGGTGAGAATGTATCTGAAGGAAATCGGGAGAATTCCGTTGCTAACGGCTGAGCAGGAAGTTGATTTGGCACAGAGGATTGAAAAGGGCGACATGAAAGCTCGTAAGAAACTGACTGAGAGTAACTTGAGGTTAGTGGTGTCGATTGCCAAGAAGTACGTGGGACGGGGAATGAGTTTCTTGGATTTGATACAGGAGGGAAACATTGGATTGTCACGGGCGGTTGAGAAATATGATTGGCGTAAGGGGTTTAAGTTTTCGACTTATGCGACTTGGTGGATTCGCCAAGCGATTACCAGGGCGATTGCTGACCAGGCTCGAACCATTAGGATTCCGGTGCATATGGTGGAGACAATCAATAAGCTGATTAGGACCAGTCGGCAGCTAATGCAAGAGTTGGGTCGGGAGCCAACAGTGGAGGAGATTGGTAGTGCCTTGGAGTTGACCCCAGTGCGGGTGCGGGAGATATTGAAGATTGCTCAAGATACGACTTCCTTGGAAGCCCCAGTGGGAGATGAGGAAGACTCGATGCTGGGTGACTTTATTGCTGATAAACGGCAACCTTCTCCTTATGATGTGGCCAGCAAGGAGCTGCTTAAAGATAATATTGAAGAAGTGCTGCGGACCTTGTCTGAGCGTGAGGCTAAGGTGTTGATTATGAGATTTGGATTGGATGGGGATACGGCCAAAACTCTGGAAGAGGTGGGAAGAGAGTTTGGCGTGACTCGAGAGAGAATCCGTCAAATTGAGGCTAAAGCGCTGCGGAAGTTGAAACATCCAACTCGACGGATGAAACTTAGGGACTATCTTGATTAGGCGTAAGACGATAGATGCCGCCAGGAGGGAAAGACTTAAGGAGTTCGAGATGATGGCTGGTATGAGAGAGAGAAGGCAAATCTTGTTCGTTGATATAGATGATTAACGTGTTGATGTTGGTAGCAAGGAAGTCATCATTAATAATATGGACCGTGTGAGGGCGGTAGAGTTTGGTGTGAGGAAGGTATGGCTGTTGGTAGGCGTATAGAGGTTGTCCTTGAGCCAGAGGGAGAGCAAACTCAAGAGCGCGGACGTTGGGAGCGCTGGAACTGTCAGATCCAAGTATCATGATTGTAGGAGCAAGGACGCAGGCTGCGGTGAAGATTTGTATTACTTGACGTGTGACCGTGTGGCGGACTTGGGTATAAAAACGCCAGATTAAGGCAGCGGTGATAAGGGCGAGAGGAGGCGTGAGTTGGACTGCGTACCAGGGATGACGAGTTGCGGATGCGGAAAGAGAGATAAAAGGAAGGAAGAAAAAGATAAGGAGAAGGATCTGAGGGTGGGAAAGATTCTTAAGCAGGATTTTGTGTGTGAACAGGAAATAAAGACCAAGGAGTGTTGCGATGACAAGCCAGGGAGGGATCGAGAGTAGGGCTACGTAGTACCAGAAAGGATTGGCTGTGTACCCGTGGGGAATTTCGAGTCCGTGCTCAATGAGATTGAAGCCTAAGTAGATGTCTAAGAATTCTTGGGGATGTTGGAGGTAGGCATAAAGGTGCCAGGGAAGGACCAGGCTTAGGGTTAAAAGAGCCATAATGAGGGCCGGTTTGAGGGTGAGTTGGCGAGTTGCGAGTTGGTACAGTAGGAAGACAAAGGGAGTAAGTCCGAAGACAGAGCGAACCATAATGGCGCTAGCGGTGGAGCAAACAAACAAAAGAGTGGAAAGGACAGCACTCGAACGATAAGTAAGCAGAGCAAGGAAAGAGAGCGACAGGAGGGCAGCAAGGGGAACGTCAAGGCTAGCTGATTGGGAGGTAAAGATGAAAGTGGGAATGGCGATGAGAATTAAGGGAGCTAAATAGGAGGGGGTCTGCGGAAAGAGGCGGCGAGATATAAAGCTGACAGTAACAATGGCGGTGATGGAGGCAACCAGACTCCAGAACCGACGTATCCAAGGGTAGAGATAAACTCCTTGGTCGGTGGAAACCGCGAGGTCGAGAGAGTTGGTGGGGAGGAAGTTGTTGGCTAGGTGGAATAGAGGGGCGGTAAGCCAAAAGTAAAGCGGGGGTTTCTCAAGCCAGGAGGAGTCATTTAGTCTGGGAATGAGCCAGTGGCCTTGGGCGGCTTCGAAGCTGGCTTCCTCAAACAAGAGTTCATCGGTGAATGGTACGTGGGGATGGTTGATATTGAGTAGGAGCAAAGCAGAGGCAAAAGCCACGATGAGAATGAGAGGGTGTTGGCGGTAGAATTGGAACATTTAGAGGGCAAGAAAGAAAATTATAGCAAAGATAATTCTGTACAAACCAAAAGTGGACCAGGTGAGTCGGTGGGTGAGACCGAGGAAAAGACGCATGACAATGAGGCTGGTAATGAGAGCGGTCAGGCTGCCGGCTAGCAGTTGCGGCCAGATAGACAAGGCGCTGGTGGTGTCGAGGGTGAGCTTGAGTACGCTGGCAGAAAGGAGAGTGGGGAAGGCTAAAAGAAAGGAGAATTCAATAGCGGTCTTGCGGTCGGCGCCGACGATAAGCGCTCCTAAAATAGCCGCGGCAGCTCGGGAGAAACCTGGAATGAGAGCGAGAGTGTGAACCAGGCCGATGAGGAGAGATTGTTTGAGGGTGAGTGACTCAAGTGAGGTAATCTGGTTGCGGTTTAGGAACGGAATGTGGTTCCAGAAAAGCATGAAGATTCCCACAACGAAAGTGCTAGCTATGACCAGATGGAGATTGTCGTGAAGTGGAGTGTTGGTTAATTCAAGGAGGAGGCCGATAATGGCCACGGGCGCAAAAGCAAAAGCGAGTGGAATAAGAAGACGAGGTGAGGAAATAATCTTGCGGGCGTAGATGGTGAGGACTGCCAAAATTGCAGCACCTTGAATGGCGACGTTGAAAAGTTCAGTTTGGGGATTATTGGAGATGTCCAAGAACTGGTTGATGAGCAAAAGGTGTGAGGTTGACGAAATAGGAAGAAATTCGGTGACGCCTTCGATGACGCCTAAGATAATGGCGTGAAAAGTGGTCATAGCGATTTGAGATGAGCACGAGTGGCTCGATGTGCGTAATAAATAGTAAAGATAAATATAGCAGTACGGGTGAGGAGTTTGGCAAGGGCGGCGCCAGTGATGCCGAATTGAGGAATGAAAATTAAGTTAGAGGTGATAAGGGTGATAAGTAAGAGGCCGCCTGCATAGAAGTAGTACCGAGGATAGTCGTAGAGATAGAAGAGAGCGATGAAGGGGCTGGTGGCGATGTCTATGCCTGTAGCGATGAGAAGGATGGTAAGTGCAAGGGAGGCACTTACATACTCTGAACCAGCAGTGAAGTAAATGCCCCAGTAGCTAAATAAGGAAACTAAAGTCAGTCCTAGGAAACTGAGGACGGCAAAGAGTTTGGCTTTGGTGAGGTAGATGGAGACTTGATTGACCGATTTGTATTTGGCAACCTGGATATTTAAGACCGTGCCAATGGACATACCAATGAGGCTGAAGAAAATAGATAGGCGGCTGGCAGCTGCATAGAGTCCGGTTTGATAGGGGTTGAGGAAGGTTTGAATAAGAATAATATCAAGATTATCTGCTGCAGCTGCAGCAACGACAGCTAGTCCGGTCCATTTGGCTACTTTGAAGACTTTGTGAGTCTGAGTACGGAAGTCGTCAAAGTTGTAGAGTGCCTTGAGAGGGAGACTGGTGAAAATAAACAAGGAAGGGACAAGCGGGATGATGGCAAAGAGGTAAAAAACGGTTTGACCTGTGGCACGAGCTGTGAAAATTAAGATGAGAACAGAGATAAACTTGAGGGAAGAGAGGAGGATATTGTAGAAGCTGGTAAGGTGAAATTTTTGCAGCCCCTGGATAATGACCATGAGAATGTCGTAGATAAGAGTAATGATGACCAGGGCGAATATTTGGGTCAGGGTTTGGGAGGGGATGTTTTTAATAATTAGTTGGGTGAGGAAGGGAGAGGCGAGGAGTCCGATAAGAAAGAGAGCAAGCCAAGAAATTAGTTTGAGGAATAGGGCGGTTTTGATAATTTGAGTAACGGTGAGGGTGGATGATTCTTTGGCAATTTGGCGTTGAATAGCTATATTGAGTCCGAAGTCATTCAATCTCGTAAACAAGAGCAAAAGCGCTAATAAAGTTGAGAAGGTGCCAAACTCAATAGGAGAAAGATGGCGGGAAGTGACGATGAAAGTTAAGGCAGCAATGATGCTACTGGCTAAGTTGCCGGTAGTGAGAGTCAGGCTATTTTTGACACCTTGGGTTTGGAACTGTTTGAGAGCCGAGCGAATGCGCATAACGAGGGATGAAGTAAGCGTAACATGAGGAAGAGGATGTAAGAAGCAAGTTTTCAAAACAAAGAATGGAACCTTATTTGTGGTTTGTATTCGTATAACTAAGAGGTGATTTTTTGTACGTTCTTCGATAGACTATTGCTAAGACTGTGCCTGTATAGCCTAGTAAGACTAGGCGGCTTAATAACCTAGCCCAGGCGGCACCAAGCACTCCAAAGCTGGGAATTAAGGCTAGGTTAAGAACTATGAGGCTGGCAAGTTGAATAAGACCTGCGGTGGAGAAATACCATTCTGCCTTGGGGAAGCTGAAAAAGGTGGCTATTAGAGTAACGGTGGCAAGAAGGATAAAGGAAGCTGTGAATAAGAGGCGCAACGCCGTGGTTCCAGGTAGATATTCAGGGCCTATGGTAAGGTTGATGATGAGCGGCGCGAGAGGCAGAAGGATGAGTAATCCTATCACACTGATGGCTGTGAGGAGGGCTGCTTTTTTGAGATAAGAGTCCAAGTGGTGTTTTTTTCGGTAGCGGGCTACTCGGGGATTGAGCACTGCCGCGAGGGAAAAGGCGAACATCGCAATGAAAAGCGCAATCCGTGAGACTCCACCGTAGAGACCGGCTTCGTATTCTTGCAAATAACCTTGGACTATCAGAATATCAATGTTTTCAATTATTCCAGCAGCAACGAAGGCAACAGCACCATGTTTGGTTATTTGGCTGATTTTTTTCCAGTCGGCGACATAATTTTTGTTTAGCTTAAGTTTTCTGCTTGAGCCGAGGAGTGTTCTGGCTATCAGGACAGGAACGAGGGGAGAAATCATGTAGATGAGAAAATAGCCAGTCGCGGAACTGGCTGCCATAATCCAGAGTAAGAGGCTGCCTGTTAGTTTCATGCCTCCTTGAAGAATGTTGGCGACTACGGATTGAGAGAAGCGCAGGAGCGATTGGAGCATAGCTATTAGTTGTTCGAAGATGGAAGTGGCGGCACTTAACCAGATAGCCAAGTAGAGAATGTGATGATTGGTGAAGTTGAGAAGTTGCGCGAGGAATGGAACAGAGAGGGTGCCAAGAACAATAACTATACTGATAACGATGAGTTTGAGTTGAATAACGGCAGAGAATAATTGGTTTTGGTCTTTTTCCTGGGGAAGGTTGGGAATAAATTTTTGCTGGGCATAGGTAAGACCCAGGTCATTAATTTTGGAGAGGAGAATCACCAGCGAAAATCCCACCATAAATTCGCCAAAAAGAAGCGGGCCAAGTCTTCTGGAGATAATGATGAGAGCCACGGCGGACATGCCTTGAGCGATGATGTTTCCCCCCATGACAAGCAGTGACTGATTTAGACCTTGGGACGAAAAAATCTTTTTTATCATTGATTACGGGAAGTTTGGTAAATACTTAGTCCACTATAGAGCGTGGCGGCAAGGGTGAGCATAATTAAGGTGTAGTAGAAGGTAAAGAAGACTGGTTGTTGTTCGTGTTTGTGGATGAGGTCGTTGTTAATTACTCCGACTACCTGGGAGAGCGGTTGGTTTTGGTCTAGTCTAAAGGCCAGGTCAGATTGAGTTGATTTGCCGTCTACATACAAATTGCCTTGGTGATAATCAGAATTGGTGGCTAAGCCTAAGTGAGTTGAGGGTGGGTCGGCGGTGATTTGGAAGATGAATTCTTGGCCAAGAGCGTTGGTGATTTGGGGGAAACCAAATGGGTAATAGGCCAGGTTGTAAAAGTCAGCAGTGTCATAGGAGGCTTGGTACCACCAATCGTCGGATTGCGTGGATTTAATTCTAAAGTTGATTTTGGTAGGACTTTGATTTTTGTGTGTATTGAATTTGACCTGTACTGCGCCAAAGCTGTCAACGGGGCTTGTGAAAGTTTGCTCCACAGTAAGGTTGCCCAAACCTAGGCTGTCCTCAACGCGGCCATTGTCGATGGCGGGAATTAGAGCTGCGTGGGCAGGAGATACTGGTATTAGGCTCAAGGAGAGGATTGGTAAGGCGATGATGGTGAGAATTTTGAGTTGGGGGATTTTTTTGCCGGAGAGGTCAAGCAGGGCTTGGAGGGTGATAATGGCTAAGGTGAGTCTGAGCAGGGTGGAGAAAATGGTGTGCAGTGATTGAGCCGTGATTAGGTTGCCAAGGGGAGAGGCGTTGATGAGGTCAGGGAGTTGGGGCGTATAGAACAAGATGTTTGATATGGGGAGAAAAAGGTTTTGGTTGAGGGAGAAAGAGCCTGGGGCAAGTAGACCAGAAAGACCCCAGAAGATGAGGGCTAGGGAGTAGGGAATGGAGTAGCGCAAACTGAAAACCGTGGCGATGATGGGAAAGAGGGAAAGCCAGGCAAAATAATGAGGAGAGTAGATTTGGGTG
>CAYXHB010000035.1:0-8864 GCA_964464795.1 uncultured Gammaproteobacteria bacterium | reverse complement strand
CCTCGGCGCAACTACATTTTTAACCGCCCAATGCGTCATGGCGGCTCCTGGCCTGACTACGTAGTGCGTTTAATCAACAAGTCCCAACTCACGGGCTACCACGGAGAGGTTCACGAACAGCCCCAATTATCAGGCGCGCTTGGTTATGCTCGTAACCATTTTAATCATTACAAGCACGAGGAGATTGAAGACATGGTCAGCAAAACTCTAGTCTGGTCATCAACCGAGTCGCAACTACTTTTTGCCTCTCATCATCCACCTATGAAAAGCTACCGTTTTATCCGTCCGTTTTTGACCGAAGTCTTTGCACGCTTAATTATCAAACAAGGCTTCCGCGACGGAGTGGTCGGTTGGATTGACGCAATCTACCAAGGCTACAGCCGCCTGATAACTTACATCAAACTCTGGGAACTACAACAACACTCCAAGTGATACCATATTCCTATGCGCGCTTTATTTCACAGCCCCTACTTTGACTCCCTGGGCGGCGGGGAGCGTTATATTTTGACTTTGATTAGCCTCTTCCAGCAGCGAGGCCATCAGACAGATTTGGTCTGGCACGAGCAAGAGCAGTTGCGTTCTCAAGCCAAGAAAAAGTTTGCTCTCAACCTAGCCCCTTTAAATTTAGAACCCTCGGTTCTAACCCTTAATCCTCTTCAACGGTACCTCAAGCTCCGCCAATACGACTTGGTCTTCTCTGTTTCCGACGGTAGTTTACCGCTGCTTGCCGGTTCGCCGCATAGTATCATCCACTTCCAGGTTCCCTTTCACTCGGTCAACGGTAACAGCCCTGCCAACCGATTCAAAAACAAATTCATCCACCAATACATCTGCAACTCTCACTTTACCCAGGACTTCATTGACGACGAATACCAAGTTGCATCACAAGTCATTTACCCTCCAGTTGATGTAGATGAATTTTCCCACTCCATCAGAAAATCAAATTCAATTGTCTACGTCGGACGTTTCTCTGACTTGTTACAAAGCAAAGGCCATCTTCAGTTAATTGAAGCATTCAAAAAACTCTATAACTCAGGCATAACCAACTACCGTCTCTATCTAGCTGGCAGTACCGAGGTGGGTAGCAATTCATTAATTAAAAGTCTCAAACAATCAGCTCGCGGATACCCGATTGAAATTATTCTCGACCCGCCATTTTCAGACATCAAAGAGTTGTATGAACAGGCACGTTTCTTCTGGTCCTTAGCCGGGGTTGATGTCAACGAAATTCAAGAACCTGAGCGCTGTGAACATTTTGGCATTACTTTGGTCGAAGCTATGGCCGCAGGTTGTATCCCTCTGGTAATTAGAAAAGGTGGATTCCGCGAAATTCTCACCCGCCAATCAGGTATCTTGTGTGACTCAACCGATGAGTTGATTTTCCAAACCCGCAAGATTATTAATAACTCCAAACAACAGGATTTGATTTCCGCCGCCGCTCATCGCCGTGCTCAATATTTCTCAGTGGAAAAGTTTATCTCTCGTTTTCAAAAAATTATTCCTAACTTCTAAAGATGGCTAAGTTTACCTACGCCGTGGTCATCCCCAGCTGGAACGGAGTTGACTTACTCAAACAAAACCTGCCCTCAGTACTCAAGCTGCCTCTCAAAGAAATCATTGTTGTAGACGACCACTCCCCACAAAACGACAGTGATTTCGTTACCCAAAATTTCCCCCAGGTTAAAGTATTGCGTAATGAAAAAAACTACGGCTTTGGCACTACCGTAAATAGAGGAGTCGCCGCCGCCTCGGCCGACATTATTATTGCCCTTAATCTCGATGCTTCGCCATCACCCGACATTATCAAGCACATTGACCACCATTTCCACGACCCCCAAGTCTTCGCGGTTTCTCTAGCAGAAACCCAATTCGGCCCCACGAGTTTAACCTTCACCAGCGGCTACTTAACCCACGAGCCTATTTCCCCTCGGCCGCGCCAGACCTCGCCTACTTTCTGGGTTTCCGGCGGTTCAGGGGCATTTCGACGCGAGTATTGGAACGAGCTAGGCGGTCTTGACCCTATCTACGACCCTTACTATTGGGAAGATATAGACCTATGCTACCGCGCCCAACAGCGCGGCTATCAGACTCTCTGGGAACCGAAGGCTCATGTAGACCATATCCACGAAAGCACCATTGGTGTCCACGTCCCGCCTAAGCGCAAACTTCGTGTCCAAGAGCGCAACCACTTAATTTTTACTTGGAAGTATTTATCGTGGAGGCAGTGGCCAATCCACCTTCTTTGCTTACTAATTCGTTTAATTAAACATCCTGGATATTTCCGTATTTTCTTTATGGCATTATTCAGAATTATTCGCCATTAACCAATCAGCACGTAATCTATGAAAACTTCTTTTGTCATCGTTTCCTTCAACACCCGACAATTAACCCTCAACTGCATCAAATCAATATATAAACACGAAAAAAAAGATTTCGAAGTTATCGTGGTTGATAACGCTTCCACCGACGGTTCTGTTCCGGCCATTAGCAAGCAATTCCCTCAAGTCAAACTTATCGTCAATGAGCACAATCTAGGCTTTTCCCAAGCCAACAATCAGGGAATATCCGCCTCAAGTGGAGAGTACATTATTCTTCTCAATTCTGACACAGAGTTAATAGAGCCTCTGTCTGACAAATTAATCTCTCGTTTCCGCGACTCTCGCGTAGGTGCGGTCGTACCTCAACTTCTCAACCCTGACCGTTCACTCCAGGCTTCAGTTTTTCGCCTGCCAACTCTCGCATCGGCAATTAAGGAGTACTGGTTGGGGCAGTCTTTTGCCCATAGCAAGTACACACCCTCATCAGACCAGATAGCTACAGTTGAGGCAGCTGTAATGGCTTGTATGTGCGTCCCTCGCCGCATCTTTGACCAACTTGGCGGCCTAGACGAAAAGTACTTCATGTATTTCGAAGACTTAGAATTTTGTCGACGCCTCAAGCGCAACAATTATCAAATCACCTATGACCCTGGTGTCCAACTCCTGCACCATCACGGCGCTAGCGGTGCTTCTGACTCTAGAGGGTGGAAAAGGCTTATCCCAGGCAGCAAACTTTACCATGGAGTTATCATTCACTATTTGATATCCTTCGTCCTCTACACAGGCCAAAAATTCACGAACTTCAAACTACGTTAGTTTCATGACTTAACCAATTTGCCAAAACATCCTCGCTCTGGTAGGATACTCCTCTTGTCTAATTTGTTTATTAACTCAGAGGTTTTAAGTATAAATTAATACCTGATACAAATTTGACAAAAAAAACCGCTCAGTATAGAGTGGTAACCTAATTCAAGATATGCAACCCAAGCGACTACGTCTAACTCCTAATGGGATTGTGGAATTACAGTCCGAACTCGACGAACTCAAGAACACCAAGCGACCTAAGCTCGTTGATCGTCTCTCTCATGCTCGTGAACAAGGAGATTTATCAGAAAACAGCGACTACATCGCGGCCAAGGAAGAATTATCTTTCATGGATGACCGCATTGCCGAGCTTGAAGAAGTTCTATCCACGGCCCAAGTTGTCAAGACAACTTCCAAAGGCACAGTTGGCATCGGCAGTCAGGTTTCCATCAAAGTTGCTTCCCGCAAAACCCCTATTACTTACCACATTGTCGGTGACATGGAAGCTGACCCCAAAGAAAACAAAATCTCCCTCTCATCACCCATCGGAGCGGCTCTAGCCGGCAAAAAACCCGGTGAAACAGCCCTAGTCCAAGCCCCAGCCGGCAAAGTGGAGTACCAAATCCTCTCGATTGAGTAACGCTTTAATCGGCCTCCACTCTACACAATCCCGCGTTCACTTCTAAGCTCGCTATCTGCTACAATACGTTCATATGTCCCGTCTTGATGACATCCGCGCTGAGCGCTTACGCAAGATTACCAAGCTCCAGGAACTGAGTATTAACCCCTATCCTCAGTACACAGGAGAACGCACCGACATCGCCACCGCCAAATCATCCTCCGGCGCCCACACCCTCACTGGCAGGCTCACGGCTCGCCGTGGTCATGGCAAACTTATTTTTGCTGACCTGGAGGATTTCTCAGGTCAAATCCAACTAATGCTCAAAGCTGACGTGATTAATCCCCAAGACTGGCAGATTGTTGATTTACTGGATGTAGGCGACTTCATTGCTGTTAGCGGTGAAATCACCACCTCCCAGTCAGGTGAAATTTCTCTCCTGGTCTCAGGTCTGCAACTACTGTCCAAATCTATCCGGCCTTTACCAGAGAAATGGCACGGCTTAACTGATGTTGAGGAACGCTACCGTCAGCGTTATGTTGATTTGGTGGTCAACCCAGAGGTTCGACGTGTGTTCGTGTTGCGCACCCAAATCCTAACCGCCATCCGTTCCTTCCTCGACCAACATGGTTTCCTGGAGGTTGAGACTCCAGTGCTCCAGCCATTATATGGCGGCGCCACGGCCAAGCCGTTTGTGACCCATCACAACGCCTTAGACAGCGACTTATATCTACGTATCTCCGACGAGCTGTATCTCAAACGCTTAATCGTCGGCGGCTTCGAAAAAGTCTACGAAGTCGCCAAAGATTTCCGTAACGAAGGCATGAGTAGAGAACACAACCCAGAGTTCACCATGGTTGAGTTCTACTGGGCTTACGTTGACTACAATACCCTCATGGATTTCACCCAAGACATGTTGCGCCATATCCTCCAGACAGTCTTCAACTCTCTCACAGTTACCCATCAAGGCAAGCAGTACGATTTCTCCCAGGATTTACCCAGAGTCCCTTTCCGTGACCTTTTGCTTGAATACCTAAAACTGGATATCGACCAGGTGACAACCGAAGAGCAGTTGATTGATTTAGTCAAACAAAACAACTGGCTCCCGCCCAGCATACCCTTGGCCGGATATGGCAAAATCCTTGACGAACTCTACAAGCACCACGTCCGCCCGCATTTGGATGAGCCCATGTTCCTCATCGACTATCCTACCGAAATGCTCCCTTTGGCCAAGCGCAAGGACACTGACCCCAGCAAGATTGCCAGTTTCCAACTCTTAATCGCCGGACACGAATACATCAAGGCATACAACGAACTCAATGACCCCATTGACCAGGCCGCCCGTTGGCAAGAAGAAGAGGCCGCCAAAGACTCAGGGGCAGAGGAGTTCCAGGAAACCGACCATGACTATCTGCGTGCTCTTGAGTATGGTATGCCCCCCACTGCTGGTTGGGGTATGGGAATTGACCGTATCGTGGCTTTCCTCACCGACCAACCAACGCTCAAAGATGTCATTCTCTTTCCCACTCTCCGTCCTGAGGCTTAGAGCCTACATTCTACTGCAAAACTTGTATCACACATCCGATTGAAATTTTCCACCTGACTTGTCATTCCGAGCGTAGCCGAGGAATCTCTTGGTTTGGGCAATATTCAAAATACAAACAGCCAAGAGATCTTTCGTCCGTCAGCTGACGGATCAAGATGACAAGGCCGGTGGTCACTCCTACTCCACGTCGCGTCTCCCCGCATTTACCTGTTTGACCCTTGGCGGAATGCGGGGTCTGGGAATTGAAAACCAGATTGCCACATGCACAAATTGATTAAGAAAGAATATTGATAATTTGTGCTTTCGCAATGACGAGGAAAAAAGTTTTGACTTATCCTCTAAGGCACCAGATACTCCAACGGTGCGCCATCTTTATTAAACCTACGTTCCCCGACCACGATTTCAAAATAATATCTCTTCCCTGATTCAAGTCCGATGATAACGGTCTCGTGGTTAACTTTCTTAGCTGCCGGATCCTGGGTAAAAGCCGCCCTCCCCAAGTCATCAGGCGCTTCTCCATATCTGACCGCCGATAACGCAGCTTTACTCGTCGTCCACTGAATAGTCAACATGCCTGCGGTGGTCGACGGGATAAACTGAATATTCTCGACATTAATATCAGCCGCAGCACTGGTTGAGGTTCGTGTCGGAGTCAACGCTAGGTTGACTGCGTATGGAAAAGTAGCCGCCGCTCCCACCAAGGCCACTATCCCCATAATCGGCCCGATGTTGAGCATCCGGTCAAAAAACCTTGGCAATAACAAAATCGCACTCGCCAAAATTATTATCAGCACTATCACTGCCATCCCAATCCCCACCCAAGATGGATTGTCGACGGGCATAAAACTCCCGCCGCCTGACACAGCGGTCAACCCTGACACCGTGGTAGCGTCTGCAAGCAGTCTTTCTCCCATGTAAATATCATCCTAGCACTTGTTTGATTTGAAGGCAATTATCTTGTTATGTTTCAGTTTTCATTTCTCTGTCGCATTCTCAATCCCATCTCATGTAGTTTATAATCATTTAATGCTCCTGGAGTTCATCGCCAAATACTTAATCCTGTTTCTCTTCATCCCCATTGGACTTACCGCTGTTACAGGTAACTTCCAATTCAGCCTCAAGTCAGCTATTGCCCTGTGTATCACTTGGTTCGTGACTGTAATCCTCAAAGAACTCACCAACCAACCCCGCCCCTATATTCGCCACGGCAAGAAGTCATTACTAGACGACCCGCCCACGGACAAGAGTTTCCCATCGGGACATACCGCAGCCTCTATGACTGCTGCAGTGAGCGTTTTTTTCTACAACCCTATCCTGGGAATTGTTTTTATCATCATCGCCGCGATTGTAGGAATCTCCCGCATTTTGGCTCACGTCCATACTTGGTACGATGTCCTCATCGGAGGCCTCTTGGGCGCCGCGATTGCCATTTTTATCCATCAATATCTCTAATAAAATATAGTTGACTCTTAGCAACCGTTATGATAGAGTGCTAAAACATATGGCCATTTCCCTCAACAATCCCAATGCCCCCGTTCCTGTCAAAGAGGTTCCTTTGGTACCTATCCGTGATGTGGTGATTTTTCCCCACACCGAACCAGTGCTCACTTTTGGCCGTGCCAAATCAGTAGCCGCTGTCAACGCCGCTGAGCAATACGGCAAAAATCTAGTTCTGGTTACCCAGCGCGATTCTAATGTCACCGACCCAACTCCAGGTGACCTCTACAGCATTGGCATCCAAATTCAGATAGACAAAATCCTCACTATCGAGGGAGTCATCCACGCACTTGTCAAAGGCATCCAAAGAGTCGCCATCAGCAACATCAACACCCAAGGCCCATTTTGGATGGCCCAAATCACCCCGCTGTCTGATATCGACACCCAAGGCGACGAAGTCGTGGCTCTCTCCAAGCATTTGACTAATTTATTCAAGCAAGCCGTCAACCTGGGCAAAGGGGTTGACTTGAGTATCTTCATGCGTCTGATGGCCGGTGTGAGCGAAGCCGAACTCTGTGACCAGGTGGCTTCATCCTTGGAAGTCAGCCTCAACGATAAACAACAAATTCTCGAAACTCTCTCCATCAAAGAAAGACTAAATCTAATCATTTCCCACCTCACCCGCGAGGTCAAAGTTCTTGAACTCGAGCAATCCATCGCCAACAAAACCCAAAAACGCATCAACCGCTCCATGCGCGAAGCTGTCCTACGCGAGCGGCGCAAAACCATCGACGCCGAACTCAGTTCTTTAGGTATTGAAGCCGACGACCAAGACCCAGAAATCTCAGAGCTCAAGAAAAAAATCAAAGCTGCGGGTATGCCCAAAGAAGTCCGCACCAAGGCTGACAAAGAACTCAAGCGCCTGGTTAACATGTCAGTTAACAATCCTGAGGCCGGTTACATCCGCAACTATCTTGAGTGGCTGACTGACATGCCTTGGGCCAAGATGACCAACGACGACAAAACTCTCAAAGAAGCCATTGAAATTCTCGAAACCGACCACTACGGCCTTGAGAAAATCAAAGAACGCATTGTCGAGTTCTTGGCTGTCATGAGTATGCGCAAATCAGCCAAACCCAAATCCAAAAAAGTTTCCTCCAAAACCGACGCTGTGCCTTCAATCCTCTGTTTCGTCGGCCCTCCGGGTGTGGGTAAAACCTCCATTGGCAAATCCATCGCCAAATCCTTAGGCCGAGAATTCGTCAGGGTTTCCTTAGGCGGAGTCCGAGATGAGGCCGAAATCCGCGGCCATCGCCGCACTTATGTGGGCGCTCTACCTGGCCGGATTATCCAGGGCATCAAGACTGCTGGCACCAGTAATCCGGTGTTTATGCTTGATGAAATCGACAAGCTGGGCATGGACATGCGCGGGGACCCTTCAGCGGCACTGCTTGAGGCCCTTGACCCAGAGCAAAACCGAGAGTTCTCCGACCACTATCTAGAAGTGCCTTTTGACCTTTCCCAAGTCATGTTCGTGGCCACCGCCAACATGCTTGATACTATTCCGCCGGCTCTGCGTGACCGTTTGGAAATAATTAGATTTTCGTCCTACACCGAGGACGAAAAATTCCACATCGCCAAGAAATACCTCTGGCCCAAACAAATGAAACGCCATGGACTAGCTCCCAAGCAAGTGGCCATTGCCGACACTGCTATCCGTCATATCATCAACCGTTACACCCGCGAAGCCGGAGTCCGCGAACTCGAGCGCACCTTAGCCCAGATTTTCCGTAAGATAGCCCGGGTTCATGCCGAAGACTCCAAAACTGCCAAAGTCACCATCAACCAACAAGACGTGGCCAAATACCTCGGCCCCACCAAGTTCAGTTCCCAACTGGCTGACACCGAAGACGGCATTGGTATCGCCACCGGCCTAGCCTATACACCTGTAGGCGGAGACATTTTATTCATCGAAGTCGGCATCGTCCCCAGTGGCAAAGGCCAACTAGTACTCACCGGCCAACTCGGTCAAGTGATGCAGGAGTCAGCCAAAGCCGCGTTTACCTACATTCGTATGCGGGCTGCAGACTGGGGTATTGACCCCAAAGAAGCCAGCAAAATCAATGTCCACATCCATGTC
>CAYXHB010000034.1:3780-8901 GCA_964464795.1 uncultured Gammaproteobacteria bacterium | reverse complement strand
TCCAATGAAGGGATTAATGGCACGGTGGCGGGGCTGGAGAGGGATATTGACGAATATATCAGGCAGACTGAGATGAATCCTCTGTTTGGCGATATAGAATGGAAAACATCCTGGGCGGATGAGCAGGTATTTCCAAAGCTCAAAGTGCGGGTGAGGGATGAAATTGTAACTTTGGGATTATTGGCTCTCGACTCGGTTAGTGCGTTGCAAAGCAAGGCTCGGTATATTGAGCCTGAGGAATTGCTGGCTCTGTATGAGGGGGACGAGGATTTCTTGATTATTGATGCTCGTAATAATTACGAAGCCGAGATTGGGAAATTCAAAAACGCGGTTGTGCCACCGATTGATAATTTCCGGGAGCTCCCCAAATTTGTAGATAGCATCAAAGATTACAAAGATAAGACGATAGTGACTTATTGCACCGGCGGGGTGAGGTGCGAAAAAGCCTCGGGCTATATGAGGCAACAAGGATTCAAAGATGTGCGGCAATTGCACGGCGGGGTGCATGTTTATGGTGAGAAGGTGGGCGGGAAGTATTTCGAGGGGGAATTGTTTGTGTTTGATAAGCGGCTGCATACGGCTATTAATACTGTGAATCCTACGGTTTTGACCAAATGTATTTACTGCGCGACGGATGTTGCAAGATATATAGACTGTGTGGTGCCTAGTTGTGATGAGTTGTTTATTTGTTGTGAGAGATGTGAGGCGGAGAATGTGGGAGTTTGTTCTGAAACTTGCTTGCAGGGGTTAATGGAAAGTGAGGCAGTGGTAGCGCCTAGCAGTCTTATAGTTTGACTTAAGGGATAAAGTTGGTGAAATTGGCGGTAGTAATGCGGCAGGACATCTGCAATTTCTGTGGATGTGGTTGGCTGCATCTCTAAATTTTGCACTTTGTAAATACAAAGAGAAAGATGGATGGAGAAGTGGTGGTCAAATTTAACGTAGGAAAACTATTGTGCGTTAGTTAATTTCCACTGAGGTTGTTTCCAGTAATAGGGATTGTTTAGGATGCTTTGTTCGATAGTGCGTAGATGGTCAGGGTCAGAGTCGAGGGCGAAGTTGGCTTCGCCATGATTTTCGCTAAAGAGGATAATGGCCTTTATTTGATCAAGTTTGGGGATGGTAACTGTCAGAGTTTCGATGAGCCATTTATGGCGGTCTCCTCCATGGGTGACAGTTCCCAGTTCGGCAACCATGATGGGTTTGTTGTAGTTAGATAGTACTGTGTAAGTTGGATTTATAATTTCCTCAAATGATTTCCATTTATTCCATTTATTAGTCGTGCCCCAGTTGAAAATGCTAACTCCTACCCAGTCTACGTAGTCGTCACCTGGATAAAATTGGGTTATAGTATCTACTTGTCCGCGATTATCATGATGATTGGGTGACCAAACCCAGATGACGTTATCTGCTCCTTCTGCTTGGAATTGGTCGTGAATATGTTGCCACATGGCCACGTATTCTTTAGGTGAAACGCTCCATGGATACCAGTCACCGTTCATCTCGTGGGCAAAGCGGAGAAAGAAAGGACGTTCAAACTCACGAGCTGATCGTGCCCACTTACGAATGTAATCGTCATGCGCACCGGCGAGGATTTGACTGGGGTTAAACTCTTGGCTCTCGGGATTTGAAATATCCCAAGGTTCCCAAGTAATAACTGGTACCGTATTAGTGTTATATAGTTGAGACATAAAGTCACGGTTGAATTCGGTGGTCCAGTCTTGGTAATACATGGTGAGAGATGCACGCTCACTGGTGTTAAGGCCTGTCTGGGGATGTTGAGGGTATGTCTGCAATTGAGGGAAATAGTATCCGTAGTATGATCCTGACTCAGGGAGAAAAAGTTGAAGCTTGGTTGTTTGCTTGTGGATTTCTCCAGGAACACTTTTGAGAGAACTTTGGATTGGGAAAGTCTGGGAGACTAGTAATATTCCACTGATAATGATAATAGTGAATACGTTTACCAATCGATACATTGGTTGCAGTGACCAGCGCACGGGGAGTGTCCAGTGATAGTTATCTTTGAGAACTAAGAATAAACCTGTAGTTAAGCCTAGAGCGTTGAAAGTGGCCCAAAAGTAGTTAATGAATATTCCTTGTCCAAAGACATTGAGGTGGGTGATGCTGTAGGTAACCCCAGCCCAAAGTAACAACATTATGATTAGCTGCCAGCGGTAAACAAGCCAGATGTTTTCCTGATTATATTTTTTGATTGTTACGATAAAACCGAGTCTTTGGTTTATAAGGCTTTGAAAAAAAGCCCGTGCGTAAATAGGGAAACAGATTAGGTCTAAGATGATACTTTTGAAAGGATGTCGGAAAGTGTGAATGTAGACTAAGAAGTTGTAGATTAAGTAAGGCAAATAGATAGTGGGCAGATACCAGGATGACTGGGCATCTATTAGTGATATGCCCAGAAACAAGAATGGAATGGGCGCTAAGATTAAAATGAAATCACGGATGCCAATTAAGTAGTATGTAGCAGACAGGAAGTAATGCCATTTTTGCATTGCAGTCATTTGGCCAAAGAAAATTTCTTTGAAAAGAGCTTTGGTGGTATCGAAATTGCCTTTGGCCCAGCGAGTTTGTTGGTTGAAGTATTCTTTTAGGTTTTGTGGTGCCATACCTACAGCGAGTACTTGAGGAATAAAAACTCCTCGCTTACCCTGATTGTGAAGTTTGACGGAAGTGGCGTAATCTTCGGTAATAAATTTGGTGTCGATACCACCAACATCTTGTAAGGCACTGCGACGGATGGCAAAGTTAGTACCACATAAAAAGAGAGCGTTGTCTTTGGCTTTGACAGGACAGATATGGTCAAAGAAATAAATTTGATGCGCTCCCGAGGCTTGCGATACCCAAGTGTCACCATTTTGATAGCGTTGGGGAGATTGGACGAAGTCGATATCTTGGTCAGTGAAAGGCTTAACTAACTCCAGGAAACAGTCAGGATTGGCCGCCATATCTGAGTCGAAAATGATGTCAATGGTGTTGTGAGGGTCGGCGGTAGGAAGTTGGCTGAGTGCGTGGTTAATATTGCCTGCTTTATACCCTCCAGGCTGAGTTCTGGCGATGTGCATGACGCCAGCATGTTGAGCTGCACGTTCGATTGCTTTCCAGTTGGACTTCCTGGCCACTCTACCGTCGTTGATAACTACGACGCGGGCTGGAAACTCTGGTTTGACGGTTTCGTTATATAAATCCGCAGCTTTTTTGGCACTGAGGATAGTTTGGCGGACAATTTCTACGGGTTCACCACAAACACAGATTAAAGCATTTATTTGCCAGTCGCGATGGTGTTTGTTTTTGGTGTAATCTGGGTATTTTCGAGGCCAAAAGGCATGGAGTGAACCTAAGAGGTGAATAATGATGTGAAGCTCAGCTATGAAAAGCAGTACAGCAAGGGGAATTAACCAAGCTATCGACGTGTTAATGATTGTTAGGCGAAAGCTGATGTAAGCTAGGGTTAGAATTGTACCCAGCAGAATACCAGCTTTTTTGAGAAGTGAGTTCAAAATCAGTTATTTTTGAATAACCGATGCATTTTAACCTATAAGATTAAAAAAGTCAAACTATAGGTATTTTGAGAAGGTAGTTGATGCTTCAGAACTGGAGTTAATGCGCCAGTCAGCTTCTTTGTTGAGGTTGAACCAAACTATTTCGGTTATCAGAGGGAACTTTTGAGGTAGGTCTGAGGTAAGCATGGCTTCTATCCACCCGCTCTTAGATCCGCCAAGTTCAGAAGATGCAGTTTCTGAGATAACTATCGGATGTTGAGAATATTGGTTGGTGAGATGACTGTATGCTGCTTGAAAGATATTAGCAAAACTGGTCCACTGATCGTTGCCAAAGTTAAAACCGTCTATGCCAACGATATCTACAAAGTCCGCCCCGGGATAAAAACGGTCTACGGACTGGCTGATTGGTTCCCAAGGAACTGTGGTGGCGTTGACACTCCACATCCAGCTAGCATTGGTAATTTGGCGGTCACGGAATATTTGTACGACACGTCTATACGCTTGGATATATTCTTCGGGTCTTTGTCCCCAAGGGTACCAGTTGCCGTTCATCTCATGGCCAAAACGGATGATGACAGGGTGGCCATACTCTTGTACTTGTTGGGCGAACTGGTCAATGTAATCATCTAACTGGCCACGGTTGATTTGGTCTAAGTAATCTACATGATTTTCTAAAGGGTTCCACGGTTCCCAAGCCAAGAGGAGTTTTTTATTACTATTTTTAACATATTGGAGTTGCTCAAGGTCGAGCCATTGATTAGTTGGATGTCCAAATTGTTTGAAAATAGAAACGGTGGAAATTTGTTGACCAAGCAGTTTTTCTATTTCGGTAATTTGGCCAGTTTGGTTGCTGTAGTCGTCAACTACGATGCCAAGTTTAAGGTTGTGCGAGGTGGCAGGAGGAATTAAGTCTGGGGTGGGTGTGGGTTGACTGTTATTAGTTTTATCTTCTATTGAAGGTGATAAGATTGGAGAAGAGGCCAATACGACAGACATTCTGGGGACGCTTTGATTTGGTGAACTATTATGCTCTTGGATTTTGGTTGGGTTAGTAGTTGGGATGGAGAGAAGTATCATGACTGCAGATGAGATTAAGGCAATTACGGAAACAGTTGGGTACTTGGTAGAGAACATGCTTATTCATAAAACTAGAGGGAAACTCTAAAACTGTCAATCTCCGGTGTGGAATTGCAATGGCCGGGAAGTTATTTTTGTTACAATGTTTGTTGCTTTTGTGTATTAAAGCGATACAATCTGTATCAATATGAAGCGGACAGGGCTCGGTATTGCTATCTTTTTGTTTGTGTTTACTTATGGGGTAGAGGCTCATCCTGGGAATACGGCGGCGGATGGGTGTCATTATTGCAGAACCAATTGCGATAAATGGGGAGTGCCGTGGAATGAGCGGCATTGTCATGGCGGCGGGAGTGCTGGGTCAGCACCGTTATTGTCTGCGCCAACCAATACGCCGGCACCGGTGAGGGTTTATCCGACTAATACGCCAATCCCGACTCGAAGACCTCTGCCAACTGCGACGCCAACCAGAAGGCCTCCTCCAACTAATACTCCGACTCCTACACCAACGCCCTCACCTACTCTAACA
>CAYXHB010000034.1:0-3770 GCA_964464795.1 uncultured Gammaproteobacteria bacterium | reverse complement strand
ACCAACTTTGACTCCGACGCCGACTGCGTCTGTAGTTATGCCTGTTTCACTGGTAGAACAAGTGAAAACTGATAAGCCTAGAGGTTTCTGGAGTTGGCTGAAGAGTTTTTTTAGAGCAGAGTAAATTAAAGTTGGACTATTCTGTCTTATAGTTTATAAATTTGGTATAATCGGGTTGCTGAATACAGATGAACAACGATTTGCAGTTTGAATTCATCTGTGTCTGACAGCTATCGCACTTTACTAAACAAGGAGAGAGAAATGGCACGATTCAATACTTTTTATCAGGAGGTTTATAATCCTGGTCAAAAATCGCATGACAAGGGTATTGTAGTCCACCGGATGGTGTCTTCAAATGACTTACCAGAGGTGACTGTTGAGCGTGTCGTCGAGCAGGCAAAAGACGTTAATCTTGCCAAAAAGAAAGGCGAGGTCGAGGTCTATTTTGTTGACCTTCACAAGGGGTCGTTCACTGGACTGTCGATTAATCCTGACTGGGTAACTCAAGCGGATATCGCGAAGTTCCTCTCGACGCGGTAGGTTTTGCCCCTCGGTGGTCTTAGGACTGCCGGGGGTGTTTTTTTGGACCATGATATCTGCGAATAAGTTCCCCCTGTTACAATGGGAGTGTGACCAAAGGCATACATCATATTACGGCGATTGCGAGTAGTGTCCAGGCGAACGTGGATTTCTATACCAAGACATTGGGACTGCGGCTGGTAAAGAGAACCGTTAACCAGGATGATACTGGGACGTATCATTTGTTTTATGGTGATAAATTGGGGCATCCGGGGATGGATTTGACGTTCTTTATTTTTTTACCAGCTATGCAAGGGGTACGAGGGAATGGGCAGGTGACGACTGTTTCTCTGGCGGTGAGAGAAGATGCATTGGAGTTCTGGGAAAAGAGATTGGAAGATTTGGACGTGAAACACGAAGATATGAATGAAAGATTTGGGCGGAAGAGGATGGTTGTTTATGATGGGGATGGGCAGCGGCTGGAGTTGGTGGGGGTTGAGGATAAAGACTGGGACGAAAATAGTGATGTGTGGACAGGAAGTGGGATTGACAAGGAAAATGCGATAGCAAGTTTTGAGTCGGTGGTGCTGAGTGTGAATGACTTGAATTTGATTGAGCCAATATTGACGCATGTGTTGGGATATGCGCTTGAAGATAAATACGGCGATCATTATTTGTATCAAGTTAAGGATTCGACGAGGGCTAATCGATTGGAAGTTGTTGAGGATAAATTGGTGAGTGATGGTTTGAATGCAGCTGGGACTGTGCATCATATTGCTTTTCGGGCTGAGGATGAGGAAGAGCAGCTTGAGATGCGGACTCGGGCGTTGGAGCTGGGGTTGTATGCGACTGAGGTGATAGATAGGTTTTATTTCAAATCTGTGTATTTCCGGACTCCGGCTGGGGTATTGTTTGAGATTGCTACAGATGGGCCTGGATTTACGGCGGATGAGGACGAGTCGGAGTTGGGACGAGGGTTAGCTTTGCCGCCGTTTTTGGAGGCACGGAGGGCGGAGATTGAATCAGGCTTAAATACAATAAAATTATAATTTAGTGGGCAGGCAAATTGCGGGATGATATAGTTATTGGAAATGACAGAGTTCGCATACTATCCAGACAAATCAGTTGAGAAACCCGAGGAGCAAAAACGGTTTGAAAAGTTTTATGGGAAGGCTAGAAATATGGCAAATTTAGTAGTAAATAGTTTGCGTGTGGGGAAAGCCACTGCTGGATATCTGGTAAATGAGGGTGTATATAAATCAGCTGAGGGGAATGGAAAACTTGATACTGAGTCAATTATGGATATGAATGCAAAAGGAGTAGCCGCGTGTGGTGCCGTGACGTTAAATGGACTTATGTTTGTGATGAAGGACAGTATATATCCAACTGGTTTGCCTGAAAGCCAAAAAAGTGGTTACGTAGACGAAAAACTAACTGAGTTAATTAGTGCAATGCCGATGTTGATGGCATGCAATGACTACTGTGATATTGCGATTCCTCTTAAACATCATAGCGGTAAATACCCGTCACAACGGTTATTCGGCGCCCGGTTGGAGTTGCGTAATCGACTGCGTGAGCGACTTGGTGGGTACCGTCAGGATTTTTTGGATAAATACCCAGAGAAGAGCGGGTTAATTGAAAACTTCGTGAACGATTCGCGGGTTTTGTCTGAGAGCAGGCCTTATGTCAAAGAGAAAGTGAAAGAAGTGAAGTCGTATCTGGAACTTGACTCGGCAATTTATGAGGCAGTCTGTATTGAGTTGGTGAGGCCGGGTTTGTTACAGTCCTTGGGTTTGGATATGGAGACAAGTGCTAGTTCTTACGATGACTTGAAGAAAAAGTATGAACTTTTTTTGAACACGGACTATAATCCTGGTGGTAATAATCCAAATTTACAGAGAGAAAGTGACCAGATTCGTGGGTTGCATGGTGTTGAGATGTTGTTGAAGATTGTGGACGATGCAAATGACCGCAATAAAGGCATTCAGTCTGCTGACGGAATATTACAGCCCCCCAACTATGTTGATTATTTAGCAGCTCAAGACAATCCTGAGGCTGAGTTGGAAGTTGTTAAGAAGGAATATGAAGAGATGGCGGAGAAGGCTGGGATTAGTCGTGCTGTAGTTGGAGTTTCTGAGTTTCTATTGACGAATCTCAAACTGGCCAACCGTGTCGGTAAAGATGTAGATTTTCAACCAAAAGATCCAGATCAGATAGGGAAACTGTTTAACGGCAGGAAGTTTTTGATCCATATGAGGGAAAAGTTAGCAGAGACAGGAGTATTAAATGAGTTATTTAGCAGTAGTCCTATCACTAGATAGGTTAGATGTGTTATGAAATTAATATGGAAGATAATCTGAAGTTATTCGAGCATGTTTATGTAGATAATGGAGCGGAGAGGACACTGGTGCTGTTGCATGGGACGGGAGGGAACGAGCGCAATTTATTATTTTTTGATGAGGTTTTGGATAAGAAATACAATTTATTGGGATTACGGGGAAATATTGACGAGCATGGGAAAATGAGGTTTTTTAGAAGATTTGAAGATGGGAGTTTTGACATGGAAAATATCAGAAGTGAAAGTGAAAAATTACGACAATTCATTGAGGCGTGGTGTGAGAAGTCAAATATGACCAAAGAAAATCTGGTTTGGCTGGGATATTCTAACGGTGCGAATATGATTTTGACGATGGTTTTCGAATTTCCAGAGCTAATCAAGAGAGCTGTGTTGTTGCATGGGATGTTGCCTTGGGAACCGGATGCGGGTTTGCGATTGGACGGACATGAGTTTTTTGTGAGCTACGGCACATATGATCAGTTGATTCTGGATGATGATAGTGAGACGATGGTGGCTAAATTGCGGGAGCTGGGGGTCAATGTGGAGGTGCATGAGTATCAGTCAGGGCATGAGTTAACGCATGAGGAAATTAGTGACGCGGTGAATTTTTTGAACCTGTAGAATTGACTTTTGGAGTATTATAGGGTACTATTGGAGGACTTTTCGCCAGGTTGAAACAGTACCCGGAAAGGAACCTTAACAATCCGGGTATTGTTTCTTTTTATCCTCAAAGGAGGAGATCATGAAGAAGAATTTTACAGTATTGGCTTTGTTTGCGGCTGTGCTTTTCTGCTTCTTCTCTACTGGAGAGGCAAAGGCCCAGGCGGCCCCAGTGTCGCCGATTGCGACACCAGAGCCTCTGGAAGTCTTTGCCCCTGATGTAGTTTTGCGCGAATGCACTCTTCCGTCGGTT
>CAYXHB010000033.1:1226-9268 GCA_964464795.1 uncultured Gammaproteobacteria bacterium | reverse complement strand
AAACTTTCCTTGCATCCATTCCCAAATACTAACCCAATTCTCCACCAAATACCAAACATTCTGTCTTGAAATTCAACCCATAGTAACTTAAAATATCCCCATCTGTCCAAAAAACAGACATCTAACCTGCCTCAATGGACTAGCAAACTTCCATTTTGAAGCAAAAAGATGCTGTATCTGCACTTTTACACGGGATCAATTCAAACCATGAGGAGGCAAACATATGTCTGCTTTTACCAAAAAGTGGTATTCCTTGCGCAAATCCATCAGGCGTCTGCTTAAGCGAATGTGGATATATAACGTATCCATACTCATAGTTGCCCTTGTCCACGCCAATGCCTTCACAGCCGGAGCACGTGCAATAATCCACAAGCCGGAATTTACGGACTTACATCCGCGAATGCTCTCGCTGTTACATTTCATCTATGCAGGCCCAAGTATTGCAATCCTTGTAGGCACTATCGGACTTTCACTCACGTTTTCGATCATGCTAACAAACGCTCTCTACTACTGGATCAAGTCAAATGATCGCACCCCGCGCTAGAAGTACAAACACCTGGAGGCAACTCGGTATCCACCGATAAGCCTTCAGGTTTTTTATTTTACTCCACAAACGTCAATGCCTTTCCTTTTTTCCCAGCCCGTCCGGTTCTCCCGATTCTATGCACATAATCGTCATAAGTCGCTGGCGCATCGTAATTAATCACGTGCGTAATATCATCAATATCAATTCCGCGTGAGGCCACGTCTGTGGCCAATAATACCTGAATTTCATTGCGCTTAAACTGAGTCAATGCCCGCTGTCTTTGGCCTTGAGTTTTATTCCCATGCAAAGCCGCAGCTCGGAAACCTCGGTCACGTAACACATTACTCAACTTTTCCACACCCCACTTAGTCCGGCCAAACACCAGTACCTTCTTGAACTCTTCCTGGATTAGCAAATCATGCAGCAACTCGACTTTGTTAGCCCCATAAGTCACTTTTACAATATCCTGGTCTACGCTAGCGGCTGTCTCTTGTTTCTTGACTGACACCGTCACCGCCTTGTCCACAAATTTATTCAAAATCTGCTCTGTCTTACCGTCCACGGTCGCCGAGAAAAATAACGATTGTCTTTCTCGCGGCATTAAGGAAATCAAAAACTCAATATCTTTGATAAACCCAATATCCACCATCCGGTCTACCTCGTCCAAGACAATATTGCCAAAAGTCCCCAAATCCAGCATCTTCCGCCAAATCAAGTCCTTCAACCTCCCCGGTGTCCCAATCACCAACCGTGGCTGATGATAGAGCGAGTCTTCCTGCCGTCTGATACTCATCCCGCCAATACACAGAGCCAATCCCAGCCTCATTCCTCGTGCTAACTCATGGAACTCCTCAGCAATCTGCAGTCCCAACTCCCTAGTCGGCACTACTATCAAGGCTCTCTCTTCTGGCTTGCGGTACAACTTATTTAACAACGGAATTAAAAAAGCCGCTGTCTTCCCGCTGCCAGTATTTGCAACTCCGATTACATCTTTACCGGCCAAAATCGGTTCAATAGCTTGCTCTTGGATTGGAGTCGGGTTAACGAACCCTCTTTGTCGTATATTGCTTTTGAGCAAATCAACAATCGCCATTTCCTCAAAAGTTACTGCCGACCGATACTCCGCAGTCTCAATCGTCACTGTTTCATCCACTCGTTTCACATACATCCCTGGGTCAATAGACTGACCGCGGGAACCATTTCTCCCTCCACGCGGCTTTCGCCAGCTTTGGGCATTATTAGAATATCTTTGGCCTCCCCGTCCCCGAGAAGTGCGTTGGCGTGCGTACGGCATATAAATTTATTTTATCTCAAAGAAGAATACGCTGATAGCTCTGCTTGCAAAGTGAAACCCATTAATCAAAAAAGAGAAGATACGATGTAATAAAAAAACTATATAAAATAGGGGTATCTTTATCTTTCCTATGAAAGTAACTCAAATTATAAGCAGAAGTACCAACGTACTCGCTCTGCACTGTATATAATACCACTTTTATCAAACCTGTCAACTATCTGCTAAATTTTTCCTCTCCATGACATTCACGCTCTTTTTCCTCGTCTCCCCGCACTTGATGCGGAGTCTGGGAATTTAAATAGCCCAAAGGCGACATTTTTCATCCTCAATAAGCAAAAAAATTTACTTTCTGTTGCATTATGACTACAATTAATTACTGTACCTAAATATTTCCCCACCACAAGCAATCTACAGCAAAGGAGGTGATTATCTATGGGAGTACTCTTATGGGTAGTTTTCGGAGCCATCGCCGGCTGGCTAGCTTCTATGGTCATGAAAACCAACGCTTCACAAGGCACTCTAGGTGACATTATTCTTGGCGTCATTGGTGCTATTGTCGGCGGATATGTGATGAACTTCTTCGGTTACGATGGAGTTACGGGTTTCAACCTCTATAGCATGGTAGTAGCCGTCATCGGAGCCTGCCTACTTATCGCGCTCGGTCGGATGTTTTTCAAGAAATAACACCAAGACATCTTGACCTCACACATTCCCAGGCTCACGTGAGAGTGAGCCTGGGACACATAGCAGATCGCTTTTTCCCTTGTCACTTCCTAACCGCCTCGACCAAGACAGATTCTCTCAAAAAAGAAGCAATAAATTGACCATTGTTCATTCATTAAATTTTCAACTCAACAGTAGTTTATAAAAACTTCATTATAAGCTATAATCAAAAAATTATGGAAAGATTCATGACACAGAAAACCTTAGAACTCTTACGCACAGATCAACAAAAGGCTCAAGCCGAAGTTTCATCAATAGGAGCCGAAGCAGATGGCGGCCACGCTAGAGCAGGATTCCACGATAACGCAGGACTGGAGCATCACCGAAATACTATGCAAGCTGAAATCCAAAGAATCGGGGACTTGAGTACTGCAGTCATTATTGAACCCAGAGAAAACATCGATAAAATCGGCCTGGGAAATCAGGTTACTCTTAGATTTATTGAAGAAGGCGTCAATGAAACAGTCTATTTCTTAGGACCTGATGACGTAATTAATCTAAAAGATTTAGGAGATATCGTATCGCCGCTAAGCCCGCTTGGAAGCGCAATTCATGGAAGATCTATTGGAGAAACAGTATCTTTCTGTGTAAATGACGCACAAGTCCAAGTCAAAATACTAAATATTGAAGCCGGAAACTTTTAATTTATGCAACAGGTTTATCTCATTACCAAAAATCAAGGAAAAATCGCAGCTGCCAAAAGTGTCTTCGACCAATACGGTATCGAGCTAAAAAATATTGAACAAGAATTTTCAGAAATTCAGGCAGACACCAGCTTGGAGATTGCCAAACACACAGCTCTAGAAGCGGTCAAGGCAACCAATTTGCCAGTTATAAGAGAAGACCACAGCTTATTCATCAATGCACTTAACTTTCCAGGTCCATACATGGCCTATGTCGAAAAAAACTTGACCTTACCCAAATTACTTCAAATTCTAAGTTTGTCTGACGACAGAACTGGATATTTCGAAATCAGCACTGTATACGCCCATCCAGACGGAACTGTCTTGGAATACACTTATCAAGTTCCTATCCATTTCAAACAAGCAGAAGTCGTCCCTGATCCCCGCGGCGGCTGGAACGGCATTATCGCTCTTGCGCATGAAACCCGCGCCTTTACCGAATATCCCGAATCCGAAAGGTTAGATTCCTGGAACCAAAATTATCTCCAGATCGCCCAAAAGCTATCTGGAAACTAAGCCTTGACCAACACACATCTCATTACATCGCGCACTCCCACTTCCATCTTCCGAGAATAAGTGATTACTTCACTTGCTAACACGAACCCACTTTCGACAAGCACTTCCAACAAATCGGGAAGAGGTACCAAAATCATCGGTAACTCATCTCTGGTCACGAACATATATTCATCAGACTCTTTAGTCACAAATGTATTGTTCCCCCCATCATAAAACATATTCAGACACAAACTTCCCCCTGACTTCAAAACTCTTGCAGCCTGAGCCAAGGTTTGTTTCAACTCCAACAAGTTCTCTGCATTATGAAAAACCCCATTGGCAATAATGTAATCAAATTGCCCATCCTCAAAAGGATTCTCTGCCATCTTAGCTTGCAACACCACTGGAGCAGTCGTCAGATTATCAAGCAATTGCAAACGGGCTTTAGTACTTTCAACCATTTTTTCATGCCTATCAAAGGCGCATACGGCAAACCCCATCTTGGCCAACATTTCCGTATATCGTCCGCCACCGCATCCCAAGTCTAAAACAATTTTGTCTTCCTTCTTAGAAATTTCAGAAAAAAACTCGACCCAGTATGCCTGCACATCTGCACCTTTAAACTCCCCAACAACTTTCTTGCTATTCCAAAAACTTGCCATTGTATCCATAGTTTTTACTTTCTTAGAGATTTGTATTTATTATTTTCAATTTCAGTTATTATCACATTCATGCCATTTTTCCTAAATTCAGCCACAATTTTATCAGAGTGCTTGCTAACCGCAAAAAAAGCCGGTCCTACTGAAGACAAAGACAAAACCGGAGTAACTTTATCTTTCAAGTAGGCTATCTTTTTCGCAATATCATTCATTCTGGGATAAATAAATGAACAGTTATCAATACTCCCCATTTTGAACCGGTAGTCAAATATCAAGTCTCCCATCCTCGACATATCTCCAGAAACCAACCCAGGCATAGCCTCATGAAGCATCCTATAAGCAATCTCAGGTCCATACTTTTCTCCTGTTTGCACAAATTTATCTAGATTTTTCTCTTCCAATTCCATCATCTCGCGTGAGTCCATCGGAACAAAGTCTTCAGGTATTCCAATCACAACTTTATAGCTACTATCTATTTTCATTTGCGCAACAACTATACTTTCACCAGCCAAGACAATCAGTCCTGCATTGTAGTACCCAGATGCTGCAGATCCCCCGATACACTGAACTTGCTGAATATTTTCCTCATCTCCATCAATCTCTTCCCCGTGATTTTGGGCAACATATTTATTTAAATCTGACTTTTCAATTGGAGATCCGTAAAGCTCATTAATTGCAGCAGAAACTCCCGCAATTAACGCACTACTGCTACCCAATCCCGAATGCCTTAACTCACTTCCATTATCGACTTCGATGTACAAACCGTCATTTACATCCAAAGCTTTCTGCATTATCCGAACTGCATGAATAATCAAAGATCCTCTTTTTGTGTTCTCTGCTATTAATATTTCTCCCTGATTGCCTGTTTTTCTAACCAGAATATTCTTATAAATTTTCACAGAAAAAACCACCTCTCCTGGAGTAAATATCATGTTGTCATTAGCGGCAATTTTAGCAGGATCAATCGCCATCGCATTTAATCTACTTGGGAATCCTAGCTTGACAGTAGAGTAACGATTATCAACTTCGAAGCTCCCCTTCAGTGGATTGAAAACTGTCCCTGGCTTATATTTTTTAAATAAACTATTCATATTATTGCACCTTTAATAAATTTCTTGCTTCATTCGTCCAGCCAATCAAATTATCAAGAATATCTGGGGTATATCCACCACTGCCTTTAGACTCTTCTGACCTGTGGGCAAAATTATCTCTAGCGGTTTTTAAGTGAGGGAACCTGAATTTCTGTATCGAAGACAAAAGCTCCAGCGCCCCTTGCCTTGCACTTTCAATGCTCTCATTACAACTTTCTGTGTCACTTCCAATTCGAGATACCACTGACTCAGGAGAAACTAACTCGTCAACTTCCCGATACATTCTAGGTAAATACTGCCTGCTTTCCGCAAAATAATTGTGATACTCTTCATTTTCCATATCTACACCCCAGAGAATTCTGTCTATCAACAGCATTGGCATCTGCGCTCCACCGGGTGCTTGATAATCTCTGCCCCCGATATTTAGTACAGGGAAATAAGGTCTCATCTCAAATGTAAAAAACTCAGGTGTAATAGTTCTTCTCACAGCCACCATCGCATCTACCATCGCCTGAAACCCATCCCGCGCTTCTTCCAGACTGTTCCCATAACCCAAATCTCTTGTATCAAGCTTCTGTGATTCAATTAGCTTGTCGATTGACCGATCCAAACCAACCATGCCCTTACGAAAACTATCTATAAACATCGCCTCTCCCTCGGTTCCCGTAAAAGTTCGCAACCGACCATTATCCGGATTCCAGGGTCCATAATGAAACACTGTTTCTCTTGGCATTTCGTCATACTTATTTCCAAGACTGACAAGTGTCGTTTCAATCTCTCGCACCTCACGAATATCAACTCCATGTCTTACAATTGATGAGGCAATCATACCCAAATCCCGCAAAGCAGCTTGATTTTCAGCATAACTCATTTCTTCAATTCGCCCTGTGTTTGGCAAGACTCTCACCCCAGCCTCAACTATTCTGTTTACATCAGCCGCCTGATTTAACACAGGCAACTCATTCACCATAAAATTATCTACCGCGAGTGGGTCTAAACTGCTAATTTCTCTAGCTAAGTCTTGTGTGAGTGTCGATAAATTTTCCATAATTACCTTTTAATCCTTTGTAGAACAAAATTCTGATTCAAACTGTCAGTAAAACAATATCCTCTGTCTTGTAAAAAAAGTTTTGCATCTCTCACACAGTCATCAAAAACGCCGGTATTACGAATAACCAAGTCAGCATAACCTTTTATCTCATCTACACCCATTCCCAAGTCATAACCCAAGACATCACGTCTAAATGTCTCGAAAGTCAAATCAGGTGTCACTCTATCTTTTCGATACATAACTTGTCTCTCAAATAACACCCTGTCATCGGCTTCCATGTAAATAATAAGATTGGGCCGCCAACTATCCGGCCCAATTCTCGATCGCAAATAATCAATCCCTCGAAGTTGTCGGTTTCCGGTTACTATCACATCCTGGAAGCCTTTCCCTACAACCTCAGATTGGCTCGACAAAACAGACTCTGCGATGTATTCGTCAAACTGATGCCCATTTGTAGTCGCCCAATCTGCAAAATTAGTACCCATAGCTAACTCAGCATGCTTTCTGCGTACAATTTCTCCTGTTTCCACCCTAAAAAACCCATAATTACATAAATGTTTAGAAAGCTCTGTTTTCCCTGCATTGTGTGGGCCTGACACAAATATCATATATGAATAAGTGGCGCCACTGGCGCCATGTGGTGCATAATAACAAATACAAGTCTTTAAGTCAATAAAAACCAATCCCAAAGCCCTTATCGAAGATTCTCAGTCGCCATATGATCTCTTATTAATCTCCTCAGATATTGAGATCGCGATAAGTTATATTCCTTACTTTTTTTATCCAAATATTCATTTATTTCTTTTGTAGATATAAAATTAAATTTCTCATGTTGCCTTGCAACCAAGAGAGACAAAGACTCCTTCAAAACTAACTTTAAATTATCTAAAGTGTACTCTCTAAACTCGAATCTCGAAGATTGAGTCCCTACTGCAAATCTTGAAATCTCTTTTTTCCCCTCCTGCTGTAACGCAATTACCGGAATCTTAAACTCTAACGCCAATCCAATTTGCTGTCCTACTCCGGTCGAGGGGTAAGTTACTTCAGCAATCACTACGTCCGACTTTTTTATACTGTTGGATGCTTTTTCAAAAATTTGTTCAGAACTAAGTTTTTGTTTATCCTCAAACCAGTTGTAAGTAATTTCCGCGCCCAAAGATTCAATCACCTTTATAATCTTTTGATACAAATCTCTACGAACATCCAATTTTGCTGACGAGGCCGAAAAATATATATTCAGGCCATTTTTCTTAATAGACACAATTTGATTATAGCACTCCTGTTAAATTCTAGACTGCAAATCAAACTTAAACAAAAATTGCTTTCCTTTTGAATCTTCCAGTTTGTGATGTATCGCCCCCTTGCCATTTTCGCCCATAAATCCTATAATGTCATCAGTTCTTAAAATGTGGCACATCGCGTGTCGCAAAGGACTCTGCCAACGTACATTTCATTTTTCAAGAGAAAGGAGAAGTATCATGTGGGTTCTCGTAGCTATCTTGTTCGGCGCCATCGCCGGC
>CAYXHB010000033.1:0-1126 GCA_964464795.1 uncultured Gammaproteobacteria bacterium | reverse complement strand
AATCTCCCCACACCTGACCAAAGCCATTCTTATCGGCTAACTCCAGCAACGGAATAGGCGTAGTAAACGGATATTCACCAGTAAAACACGCGTTACAATAACCATCATTCCGCCCCAGCGCCTCCATCAGACCCGCAATCGAGATAAACGCCAGAGAATCAGCTCCTATATGTCCTCTAATCTCCTCTGTGTTCATTCGAGCCGAGATCAATTCCTCCTGCCTGGACATATCAACTCCCATAAAACAAGGATATCGAATCTCCGGACAAGCCACCCGTACATGCACTTCGCTTGCCCCTGCCTCACGCAGCATCTCCACCAGTGGGCCAGAAGTATTCCCCCGCACAATCGAGTCATCCACTAACACGACCTTCTTCCCTACCAAATTTTCTCTCAAAGCATTAAACTTCATCGCCACTGCATTTTTGCGCAACTCATCAGTCGGCTCGATAAAAGTCCTCCCAATGTAACGGCTCTTAATCAACCCCTCACCATAAGTAATCCCGCTCTGCGCCGCATACCCAATCGCGTGCGGTGTCCCCGAGTCAGGCACGCCTACCACCAACTCACCACCCGCCACCGGCGCTTCTCGTGCTAACTGTCTCCCTATCGCCTGGCGAGTCTGATGTACTAACTTGCTCTCCAGCACACTATCAGGCCTGGCAAAATAAATCTGCTCAAAAGTACAAAAAGCCCGCCCTTCCGGCGCAACCCCTTGGCTAATTTCGTAACCATCCCCATCAATCCGCACAATTTTACCCGGATCCACTTCCCTCACCATCTCACCATGAATCGTCGCGAACGCACATGACTCAGAAGCCACCGCGTATCCGCCGTCTAACTTACCCAAAGCCAACGGCCGCAACCCCCACGGGTCACGCACTCCATAAATCGCCTCTTCCGTCAACACTGTTAAGCTATAAGCTCCTTCGGCTTTACCCATCACCTCGCTAATCTTCTCCGTCCAGTCTGCTCCATGAGAACGCGCCAGCATCTGAATAATCACCTCACTATCAGTTGAGGTCGATAACCCAACCCCCTGCTCCAGCAACTCCCGCCGCAACTGCGGCGCGTTAATCAAATTACCATTATGAGCCACAGCCAACGGCCCGTTGATTGTTTCCAA
>CAYXHB010000032.1:0-9442 GCA_964464795.1 uncultured Gammaproteobacteria bacterium | reverse complement strand
GCTTTAGTTTTGAGTATCCGATAGAGTGGGGAGAGCCAGAGGAAAATATTACTTCCGAATATTATGATGAAAAATATTTAGGCAAGGTATACCGTCTTAGCTTTGTACATAATCTGGGATCTGATATAAAGGTTTTAGGTGGAGGAAGGTCAAAGAACTTTGATTACTCTTATAGCGGTGGACATTCTTCTATCGTTGATTATCAAGGTAGGTCTGACACTAGTGTCAAAGTTGAAACAAGAGTGATTGTTGGAGATAAGCTATGGGAAGTTGTAGAATCTAAAACTCCACCTCTGCCTTCAGACTGTAATGGGTCATATAATGCATCATTCGCGTGGGAACCCAAGGGATTTATTTATATCAACTTGCCAGGAAGAGCAATCGGAGGAGTTGCATTAGAACTGCCGATTCTCTCCTCCGAGGGTATGAGAATTCACGATGAAAAAGCAGAGATTATTGGCGCAGAGATTGTTCAGTTGGGTTGTGAAGATGGAAAGTATGAAGGTATTTGGAATAATCCAGAAGCTGAAAAAAAAGCTGATCAATTTGCGGAAGAGCTCAGAAATGGTGAGGGTTTGGATCCTGAAAGTCTTATTTATCTAAAGATTTTTAACCATATTGCCGAAACGATTAAGATTCAATAAAGGCAACTTGAGTTATCTATAATTTGTCATGGACTTGTGCGTATTGGTACAATGATTCTGGGTTATTAGATATATGAGACTTCCTGGTTTTTCCAAAGAAACTGATGTTGCCGTAACGCGTCCGTCGCAGTTGGCTTTGCGGATTACAGCGTCCAAAATCCAAGGGGCGATTTGGGGTCGAAATGAGAGTGGAGTGCTGGATGTAATGGCGATTAGTTCTATGGTCAGTTATGTAGAGGGGGATGTGGACTCACTGGTGACTCAGGCTGATTTGGTGTTGGGCGAGTGTATTGAACAATTACCGGAGAGCGTGGATGAGCCGCATCAGGTGTTATTCGGGTTGCCGTCAACATGGACGGTGAATGGTAATCCGACTGAGCAAGCCAGGCAGTTTTTGCGGCAGATGTCCAACAAGCTTGAGTTGCAAGCCTTGGGAATTGTGGGCAATATTGAGGCGATTGTGAATTTTCTGTCTGTCCACAACGGAGTGGTGAGTGGGATTTTGATTGGCGTTGACGAAGACCAATTTGAGATTGGAGTGGCTGCCCAGGGGGTAGTGAGTAGTGTGGCTAGTTTTAAGCGTAGCAGTGATTTTGTCCAGGATGTGAAACAGGCTATTGCTGATTTCAAGCAGACTCATCTACCGCCAAAAATTGTTATTTGGGGAACTGACCATGATTTGACTAATTTGCATCAGCAGTTGGCAGCCCAGCCGTGGCAGGATTTGGCAGTGGGGTTTTTGCATTTGCCGGAGGTTGCGATTTTGCCGATGAATTTGCCTCTGGAAGCGATAATTTTCGCCACCGAACCTAATAAGCCGATGACTGCGGTTGACCAACCGGCCAATGATGAGGGGACAAGTGAAGATGATGTGGTTGAAGAAGCAACGCCCCCGATGGAGGAAGCGGGCGAAAGTGAAGATGTGCAGACTGACGAAGATGAAATGGAAAATCCGGAGCCAGCGGAAGTGGTGGAAGGCGAGGGTTTGCGGGCGTTGGGGTTCGTGCATGACCAAGACATTCGAGAGGTTACAGAAGACGCGTTTGGAGATGGAGTTGTAGTCAATACACCAACGCCGGCGATACCCACTACTAAGCATGGGGATGATTTAGTTCAGTTAAATAAAGTGATTCGCGACGAGACCGAAGTTGAGGCACCTCAAGTAGTACCGCCGCTGGGTAGTGCCAAGAAAAAAAAGCTTAAGAGTTTGCGCTGGGTGTTAATTACGGTAATTTTACTGCTTGTGGGTTTGGGCGTGACTGGCAGCTTGTACGCGCTGTGGGCCTACTCAAGCGCGAGCGTGGAAATCAGAGTCAGGGCAAGCGAGTTGAGCGATAATTTTACAGTGACTTTGGATACAGAGCATGAAAGTGTGGACGTGGAAGCAGGGGCGTTGCCAGCGATTATGCTAGAGGAAGAAGTGGAAGGCAGCAGCCGGGTCAATGTGACCGGCAAGTCAACCGTGGGCGAGCGAGCCAAGGGTGAGGTGACGATTTTTAATGATACAGATGTACGGAGGACTTTGGCAGCGGGCACCAGATTAACCACCACCAATGGCAGTCAGTTGGTGTTTACCTTGGATACAGAAGTGCAAATCGCCTCCAAGAGTGTGGATTTGGCAAATGAAAACAGTCCGTTTAGCCCAGGAGTGGCTACGGCCAAAGTCACAGCCTTGAATATCGGGACTGACTACAACATTGGCGCTCAGACACCGTTTAATGTGGCGAATTTTTCTTCCAGCGTACTGTTGGCTCGCAGCAACGGAGCGTTTAGCGGCGGCAGCAGTCGTGAAGTACGGGTGGTGGCTCAGGTTGATATCCAAGCAGCCACAGAACAACTCCGGGCGCAGTTGACAGAAAAAGCCAAAAGCCAAATGGAGAATAACAAAGATAATACAATTGAGATAATTGACGACTCAGGTGAGGTCGCGTGGAAAGGACAGAGTTTTAGCCATAAGTTAAATGAAGAAACTGAGAATCTGACCATGACAGGGACACTTTCGTATAGCGCGATTGGTTATTCTGTAAGCGAGATGGAGAATTTAGCTAAACAAAAATTGCAAACTCAGATTGACGGGAATAATGATTTGGCTGGGAATATAAGGACTCAGTTTGCCTTGCAGGAAGGGAACAGTGAAGAAGGCAAATATATCTTTGACGTTTCGGTGAGCGCCAGACTCGTACCTAACATAGTCCCTGATAAAATCAGGGAGAGAATAATCGGGAATAATGCTCGTGATATGGATTTGTATATGAGGAGTCGGTCGGATGTGGTGGAAATTGAAACGAAACGGACACCAGCTCTGCCGGGATGGTTTAACCGCTATCCACCCAACGCGGACAAGATTCAGATTACCATCACAACTGAATAGCCTATGTCTGTGCCGAAGTATTACATCATTGACCGGGGGTATTATTTGAAATCTAAGAAAATTAAGTTCGCGGCAGGTGGGCTGTTGGGACTAGCTGTGATTATCGCTGGCTGGACTTATGGACCGATTGTCTGGTATCAGAGTATGGTGGCGCCAGCGATTGGGAATAGGACTTATGTTTCGCCGCTGCCAGCTGAGAACATGGTGCTGGGAATGAGTGAACAGGAAAATTATTATGACCCAGGCGCTTGGTTTGTTTCTAGTCATCAAGAAACCAAGTCCGTGGAAGTGATTTTGCCTGCGGCTGAAGAGTATCTGATTACCATCCCCAGTCTGAAAATTGTCCAGGCTAATGTGAAAGTAAACGGAGATGATTTATCCAAGAGTTTAATTCAGTATCATGGCACAGCTGCACCTGGAATGGCGGGGTCGGCGGTGATTTTTGGGCATTCGATTTTGCCGCAGTTTTATAACCCGAAGAATTACAAAGCTATTTTCTCGACGCTGCATACCATTAAAAATGGTGAGTCTATTTTGGTGGAATACGACAATGTGATTTATCATTACCAGGTGGTGGATAAGTATGAAGTCAACCCAGATGACTTTTATGTGTTGGAACAAAACTTAGGTGATAAAACTCTCAAACTAATTACCTGCAGCCCTCCGGGGACGTATTTGAAACGGCTCGTGATAGAATCTCGGTTAGTCCCTTATGATGGGATTGAAGAACTATATGAAAAAGCAGTGGTATCTGGGACTTGATTACGGCCAGGCTTGGATAGGCGCGGCGGTAGGGAATCAGGATTCAGGCGCGTTGAGCTTGAAGGCCGTGGCGAATAGAGGACGAGAATATTGTGTCAAGGAAATTGCAAAAATTGTGGACGAGTATGAAGTTAGTCATATTGTCATCGGGTTACCTGAGGGGCGGTTGGTTGATGAGATTAAAGCCTGGGGGCGGGAACTGGAAAAAGTCACAGGTCTGGAAGTTGTTTATCAAGATGAACGAAGCAGCAGTCGTGAGGCGGATAGTTTGGCACGCGCTGATAATCTATCTTTGAGAAAAGTTAAACACGCACAACACAGTTGGGCGGCGGGGGAGATTCTGCGACGGTATTTGTCTAGAAACGATGTGAACTAAACATGGCCGGGGAGTTTTGGGGAAAACTTGGGGAGAGGAAGCTGATACTGTAAAATCAAAACCTATGGCAAAAGCGAACAAAGGCAGTTATCTATGGCTATGGATATTACTTATCCTACTGACAGCAGTAATAGCTCTGGGATTGGGCGGAGTGATGGTGGGGATGAGGTGGCTCTCGCCGGTGAGTTTGTCGTCGGAAAAAATTGATGTGGTGATAAGCCGTGGCTCAAGTTCAACTAAGGTAGGGAGGCAGTTGCAGGAGGCTGGCATAATTCATAGTGACTTGGCGTTTCGGATTTACTCAAGATACCGGGGTTTAGATAAGAAAATTCAAGCTGGGTTATACACACTTGACCGTTCATGGACATTACAAAAAATTGTCGCAGAGTTACTCAATAATCCCAGCGGAGTGAGTGTGACTCTGGTGGAGGGCTGGCGGCGCGAGCAAATGGCCGAAGCGTTGGGACGAGCTTTTGGTGAGCAGAATCCTAATTTTTCAGCTCAGGAATTCGTTGCGTTAACCGCAAATTTGGAAGGTCAGTTGTTCCCGGATACTTACCAATTTGAGCTGTTTGCCAGTAGTGAGAAAGTGGTGCAAGTATTAAATCAGCGCTATCAAACGATTATGAATAGTCTGGAGGCAAGAAATCAGGCGGTTGGGTATAGTGATTTGCAACTAACCACCTTGGCTTCACTAATAGAGCGCGAGGCGGCTATAGAGCGGGATAGGAAATTGGTGGCTGGGGTGTTGTTTAATCGGCTGGAAATTGGCATGCCGTTGCAGATTGATGCTACTTTGCAATACGTCCGCGTCACTCGTGCTTGTGGTGGGGCGACAAGTTGTGATAACTGGTGGCCAGCGCCACGGGCCGATGATAAAGAGTTGGTTTCTCCGTATAATACTTATTTGGGAAATAGCCTGCCGCCAATGCCGATTGCCAGTCCTGGGAGAGCTAGTTTGGAAGCAGCCCATGACCCGCAGGATTCAGATTACTTTTATTATCTAACTGACAACTCAGGTGTGACTCATTATGCGGTGACTTATGAACAGCATTTGGTGAACATAAATCGATATTTAAGGTAGTGGGAGTAATATTGAACTTGGAAGAGTCAGGTTTGAGTTGTTGTTTTTTGGTACAATAGGCGTGACTTGACCTGGTGGCTGAGTGGCTCAAGCAGCGGTCTGCAAAACCGTTTACAGGGGTTCAATTCCCCTCCAGGTCTCAAATATTTTTGTGAAAATGTGAAAAAGGACATGGTAGGGGGATAATCTTGACTTTGGGGGGATTTTTTCGTATACTTATCGGATGTGAATTTGTCCTTAGGGGCAATTTAACAGAACTTGTGGCTATCTTGGGTTATCCCAGGAAATTGAGCCACGTACTATGGATATTATCCCCTCGCTGAAAACTAGGTTTCTGCCTGGTATCTCCCGACTGTTTTCAGTAATAGGTAAACCACTGACATACCTGCTCATTTTGAGTTTGGAGTTGATTATTAAATCAACGCCAGTTGTTTTGGAATACGCTCGATACAAAGCCTGGAGATTCAGGTTGTTTTACAAGCGGCTATCGGTGGCGTGGAGAAGGAGATTTGAACACAGATTTGCCAGACAGGCGTTGGGAGGATTGATTTTGCCGTTGGCTTTTTTGATGATAGCTATTTCTCCGGACCTCATTAACGCAGAAAATTCTTCTCTGGACATGAACTCGTTGTCTTTATCACAAGAGGCAAGTTTGTTAATTAGAACTACTGAGTCTGTACGCTTACCACTATCACCTCTGGTGTTGTCCCAAGGATATATTCCCGGACATCTGGCTCTGGATATTCGAGCGCCACTAGGCACACCTATTTATCCGATTATGAAAGGAAAAGTTGTGGAAGCGACTAATAGCCGCAGTGGATATGGCAACTACGTAGTGATTGACCACGGCAGTGGTCTGGAGTCACTCTACGCTCACATGAGCAAAGTTAGGACAGAAGCAGGAGAAATTGTGACGACTGAGTCAGTAATTGGTGAAGTCGGCAGCACAGGACGTTCAACTGGAAATCATTTGCATTTGGAAATAATTGACCAGGGACGCAAAATTAATCCATTGACGATTATTGGTGGTTTGAAATAGGTAGAAGAAAAGTTTTTTGGGCTATATAATAACTTGTGTTTATGGCTCATAAGCCTTCTGTAAAAGAGTTGTTAGCGTCACGAAGTAGTGGAGAAAAAGATGATTGGAAACTGGCATTAATTGTAGAAGGTGGTGGGATGCGGGGCGTGGTTGGAGTCGGGGCGATGATGGAGATTGAGAAGCAAGGAATTGGTGGAGTTTTTGATAATTATTACGGAGTATCGGCTGGGGCGAGTTCAATCATTTCCTTGATTTCAGAGAATACTGAGGTGGCAAGAAAGCTATTCTGTCAGACGTTTGCGAACGGTAAATTAATCCATTGGAAAAATGTATTGAAAGGCAAATCCCCTATGAGGATGGATTATTTACGCGAGCGATTGAGTGATGAATTAGGAAATATTAGCTCTCAATCGTTATTACAGTTGGAAGATAAAGCTCATATATTCGCTACCAGTACTCGTGAAGGTGAAACTGTGAGGATGAGACTAGAGTCGCGTGAAGACATTGTAGATGCTGTCTATTACAGTAGTCTGATGCCTGTGGCCGGTGGAATGCCGGATAGGCGAGAGCTGCTTGACGGCGGGTTGTCTACTTCTGGAATTCCCTACAGGGAAGCTATTCAAGATGGTAATACCCATGTCCTGTGTGTTTTGACCCGGCCAGAAGGAGGTCATCTGAAAAAAACAGTAAGAGCAGGAGAACTAGCAATGGCTGCGTCGTTGGCTGTGGCAGGATATCGGGTGGCGGCGCGGTTGTGTATGCAACTGCCGCAGTTTTATACAAGAACTCTAGCGTCTATTGTTGAACATAGCCGCCGTGAACAGGCTGATGACGTAGCAGTTGAAGTTGATTTCTTAAGGCCAGCCAGAGGGGAGAAAGAAGTTGCTCCTCACGAACAAAACCCTGCCGTTCTGGACGAAGGGGCGCGGAGCGGAGAACGGGCAGTGGAGATTTTTTTGAAAAATAACTAAAAGGAACGAGGGATAAAAAAATACTACACCTACGCGTTTTTTAGAAGAGTAAAAAACTACATTCCCATCATTCCATCATCCATACCGCCGCCGCCTGGCATGGCTGGTTTCTTGTCCTCAGGAAGTTCGGTTATTAAGACCTCAGTGGTCAAAATCATACTCGCTACAGAAACCGCGTTTTTGAGGGCGTTGAGGGTGACCTTGGCGGGGTCGAGAATACCGGCTTTGAGCATGCTGCCGTATTCACCCGTAACTACGTTGAGTCCATAGTCAGCATCTTTGGATTCGAGAATTTTGTTTAAGACATAACCAGGGTCGAATCCAGAGTTGGCTGACAAGGCTCTAATCGGTTCTTCTAAGGCTTTATGTAAAATTTTCTTGGCTACATCCTCTTCTTCGTTAATCGTCTTGAGGGTGCTGAGGACTTCGCGGGCGCGGAGTAATGAGACTCCACCGCCTGGAACGATGCCTTCTTCGATAGCAGCCTTGGTGGCCTCGACAGCGTCTTTGACGCGTTCTTGGAGTTCTTTTAGCTCAACCTCGGTGGCGGCTCCGACTTGGATGACAGCTACACCGCCGGCGAGTTTGGCTAGACGGTTTTGGAGCTTTTCGCGGTCAAATTCACTGGTGGTACGAGTGAGTTCACCTTTGATACCTTCAATGCGGTTGGTGATAGATTTTTTGTCGCCTTTACCTCCGATGATGCGAGTGGCGTCTTTGCTGGACCAGACTTTGTCAGCTCTACCTAGGTCAGCTAGGGTGACGGAGTCAAGTTTGCGGCCAATTTCGTCGCTAATTACAGTGCCGCCTGTGAGGATAGCCAAGTCAGCCAGCATGGCTTTGCGGTTGTCACCAAACCCAGGAGCTTTGATAGCCAGGACGTTAAATGTCCCGCGGAGTTTGTTGACGATAAGAGTTGCCAGAGCTTCGCCATCCACATCCTCGGCGATGATGACCAAATTCTTGGTTTCTTTGACCGCCAGTTCTAGGAATGGTAGTAAATCAGTTTGGACTGAGCTGATTTTTTTGTCAGTGATGAGGATAAGCGGGTTTTCAATTTGGGCTTCCATGCGGGAGGCGTCGGTAACGAAGTAGTGGGAAACATAACCCTTGTCGAATTCCATACCTTCGGTGTATTCAATCTCCAGTTCGAAACCTTTGCTCTCCTCTACAGTTACCACGCCGTCACGGCCGACTTTTTGGAGAGCCTCGGCGATTTTGGTGCCGATTTGGCTATTGGAAGAGGAGATGGTAGCAACTTGAGCAATCTGGTCTTGGTCTTTGACCGGCTTGGAGATGCGTTTGATTTCTTCGCTAACCACCTGGACGGCTTTGTCAAAGCCTGGTTTCATTAACATAGGATTGATACCGGCGGTGACATGACGCAGACCATGCTCGACAATTGATTGAGTCAATAATGTTGCGGTGGTGGTGCCGTCTCCAGCGTTATCGTTGGTTTTGCTGGCGGCTTCTTTGACCAGTTGCGCACCCATGTTTTCAAATGGGTCTGGCAACTCGATGTCTTTGGCTACGCTAACACCGTCATGGATGACGTTAGGAGCGCCCCATTTCTTGTCCAGAGCCACATTGCGGCCACGAGGACCTAAGGTTGTAGTCACGGCTTGAGCGAGAGTATCAACACCACGCTTGAGAGCTTGGCGGGCTTTGTCTCCGGTTAGTATTTGTTTGGCGGCCATAGTGGAAATTTAATTAGATTGGATCCTTCGTTTTGTCCATCAATGATGGACTACTCTCAGGACGACAATTTTATAATTTTAATTAAAGAATGTCGATTTAAAATATTATATTTAATGAAATTATTTATTAACAGCTACTTGATGATAGCCATAATATCATCGAATTTAACAAAAGTGTATTCAATGTCAGAACCTTTGGGTTTGTATTCGTTGCCACCCCATTTTTTGTAAACTACGTGGTCGCCGACTTTGCAGGGAGCGGAGATTTTGGTGCCGCTGTCATGGAGCATATCGGCTCCCAAGGCTACGACTTTACCTTCTTGAGGTTTATCAGCACTGACTGTGTCAGGCAAGACAATACCTGAGGCGGTCATTTTTTCGTCTTCCTGCGGATCAATCATGACGTATCCGGCGGCTGGTTGGTATTTGGCGGTTTGAGTCATAGAGTAAAGTTAACGAGACTTAATTTACCAGCTATCACTCAATGTTGTCAAGTGA
>CAYXHB010000031.1:8099-9572 GCA_964464795.1 uncultured Gammaproteobacteria bacterium | reverse complement strand
CGCTCCTCAATGTGTGCATCAGGACGGCCGTCCCGCCTGTGCCGCCCGACCATATGGCTCCGACTCAAACATTGTTGGCGAATATCCTTTCGATGATACCCAGCTCATCTACCCCGCCACCCGCGAAATCCACGTCGCTACTGAGCTACCTTACTTTGGCCTGATTTACAAACGTCTCATTGGTTTCCCTGAAGGCAGCACCCAATTCGACCCCAACAACACCCCTGTCTTCCGCATGTTCACGCCTTACCGCGGCACTGATACTGCGCCAGACACTGTCCCTTGGTACAGTTTCCACTCCGGTGACGCCTCAGGCTGGATGAGTATCAGAAACCAAGGCGAGCCTGCCACGTCGTCTATATCCAATGCCCAATTCTCAGGAGCTCAAGACATCAACCAACCCTTCTACTTCCCATACTTAGGCGCTATCCAGGATGCCACTCAGTTTATCCGTGACTGTCTTACCGCCGGATTCCCTAATGGCTGTACACCTCCCGAAGAAAGAGACTTCTACCAAGGCAAAGTCTGTACTGTCAAATTCAGCAACAAAATATCTTTCTACGCTAATCAAGTTGATGAAGAATTACTTACCTTCATCCGCACCCTCCAACCCGCTGTGGTCAAAGTCATGGGACCAGCACTCTCCCAAGCCGACCAAATCAAAGCAGCCAATGGGACAACTCAAGTCCTCGGCCGTTTCTACACCGAAAAATGGGAGAGCATCCCCGGCCAGTACGACGTTTCCAACCTGGACACAGCCTTAGAGGCCGCAGAACACTGGATTGCCGATTTCGAGGCGATTGGTCCTTCCTCCCAAATTGACTACTGGGAAGGCATCAACGAACCAGTCATCGGTACCGGTGCAGAAGGCCAAGCGCGTATGATTTGGCTGGCTCGATTTGAAAGAGAACGCCTCCAACTACTCTCAGAACGCGGTGCACGCGGATGTATTGGCAACTTCGCCACCGGCAACCCAGACAACGGCCAGAACGCAGGAGAATACGGCATGTGGCCATATTTCCAAGAAGCCTTCAACGCGGCCGTCCAATACAATGGGGTCATCTGCCTCCATGAATACGCCACTGCTACCACCACTGTCGACGATATCCGCATGGGCCGCTACAAAAAAATGTACGCTTACCTAGGGAACAACGGCATCGCCGCTGACAACAGTCTCCAGACTATTATCTCCGAAACAGGAGCCACCGCTACAGGTGCTGCCGACAGCGGCTGGAGGACTGTATTCAACAATGACCAAGAGCGACTCCTTGCGGCCATGAAAGCCTACGACGCTGATATTAGCGCTGAAAACAGAATCATCGGAGCCACTCTGTTTATCTACAATCACCCCGGCTGGCCTTACCAAGAGATGAAACCAGAAATCATCAACGCCATCCTAGACGGCCATGCTAGTGGAAACGACGATTTGCAATGCACCACGGTTCGCGCTCCCGGAGTTCCACCCATGCCTCT
>CAYXHB010000031.1:0-8089 GCA_964464795.1 uncultured Gammaproteobacteria bacterium | reverse complement strand
CCTCTACCCCCTGGAGGCGAGGCTCCGCCTGTTAATAGCTGTTTCGTCTTCAGTAGTGCTTGGAACCAAGTTCCAGCATACAAAACCAATATAACCCAGAGACTCACAGAAATCTCCACCAACTTGCCCGCTTACTTCCGTCAGGTATGCTCTAAGGGACCTTCAACCCTCTATTATCAGCAATCCAATCCTGGATACTGGGGTCAATGGACTGGAGCGGCATCTCTATCCATTTTTAGATCCACATTCAACAATATGTCCTCCTCATTAGATCGTTGGCGCTATTACTTCATGGCCCACGAAATGGGTCATCGACTGGAAAAAGTCGACCCCAGAGGCTATGCAGATTTCGTCACCACAGTTTACTGCCAACCAGGACAAACCAGTGGCTGTGAAGGTTACTTACCATATTATCCCAATGCCTTCCGCACTCTCTGGAGCGGTTACGACACTCCCCGTCGCCGCAGAGAGGATTTCTCCGACGCCTTTGGCTGGTTTGCCTGGTCTCAGTTGTATGGTGACATGTGCAGAAACATGTCTACTTGTGATGTCAACATGGCAGCTGAATACCCCCTCCATTATAAATTTGTCTACGATTATCTCAGCGGTCTTTCCAACTAATTATGATCCCCAAGCAAACCCTCAAATCCCGTAAATTTCTGTTTACGATTATCCTATTAGGAATAGGAGCGGCTATATGGATTTACTTCCAACAACCTCGCCAACCTTTATACCAAGGCCAACTCCAACCCGGCAAAACGCCTGCATTCCAAATAACCCAACAACTTGGCGACCCCAAAAGCACAGCTTCCTGGCACTCTTATCAAATTCTCAACTATGATAGTGACTCCTCGTGGGACGACCAAATCTTCATCCGTGATGAACAAATCGCACTTATCACACAAATGATTCCTCGGGAAACAGACATCACTCTCTCCACATACACCCAAAAATACGGCGACCCTCCTGTAACTTTATATGGACCGCTCTCCCCTATTTTTAATCTCTACGTCTACCCAAGCATCGGTTTTGCAGTGGTAGCCAACCCTGACCAAGAACTCCTCTTCCAACTCTGGTACTTCACCCCTATGTCAGCAAACCAGTTCGTCACCACCATAGCTTTTGACCAAGAATACACCCAAGAAGAACCTCATGACGACCACGAACATCCACCGATGGATATCCTAGAAGAAACAGAAATAGCCTCTCCAGCAGCCGAATAATCCACCAATTTCCGCACTTTTCCCGCTGTTTCCCCGCGAACTTTCTTTCTAAAGACCAGATTGCCACATACACAAATTAAGAGGTTATTCTGCTTTTTTTGTCATTTCGAGAGTAGCCGAGAAATCTCTTCTGTCTTCTTCTTTGCTTATTCCTACATCCCTACTCCTCCACCCGCACCGGCATAATCACGTGCACAAACTCGTTCAGAGTACTCTTACCTTCTTCTTTCCACAATCCAGCCGCCAACGACCCGCTAAAATGCAGCACCACGGTATTCCCCATCACCGCATTGAGGTAATCAAGCACATATTTATAATTAAACGCAATCTTCCCTCCCGCTCCCGTCACCTTGGCATCCACAACGACTTCATTATCCCCCACCTGAGGGGCATTAGCGCTCACCATCACTCGGACAGCATCAATGTCCAATTTCACAATGTTAGCGCTCTCTCGAGCAAACACACTGGCTAATTTCATGGCTCTATGCAACTCCTCCTTATCCATCTCCACCACAGTCTCTCCGCTCTCAGGCATAATTTTCTTATAATCCGGATAATTGCCGCTCACCAATCGGGTCGACAACTCAGTTTCCCCTATCTTAAAAATCACCTGAGTCCCGCCTTCCACCATATAAAACCCCACTTCTTTCTCACCCTCTTCAATGAGCCGTGACAACTCAAGCAAGCTTTTGGCTGGAATTAACAACTCGGCCGTTACCAACTCACTCTCCTGCGCACCTTTCACCACTGACAACCGAAATCCATCTGTGCCCACCAACTCCCATGATTTATTACTCAACCGAGCCAACACCGCGGTCAACACAGGCCTCGACTCATCAGCAGCACAAGCAAACACACTCTGGGCAATCGCTGGCTTCAGGCTCTCGCTCTTCAACCTTGCTGCTTTTTCCTCTTTATACACCGGCAACTGGGGGAACTCATCAGCCACCGTCCCGTTCACACTGGACTTAAATCCATGACCCAAGACTTTCAACACCGAAGCCTCAGCCAGCAACTCCAGTTTCCCGCTCCCCAAATTATTCACCAATTCCAACAGAGTCTTAACCGGCACAGTAATCTCGCCTTCCGCGTCTACTTTGGCTCCAATAACGGTCTTCCAACCAATATCCAGGTTGGTTGCCTGCAACTCTAACCCTTCCCCTCCAGCCCGCAACAAGATATGTGAAAGAATAGGCATTTGTGGTTTCCCGCTTACCACCCGAGATCCCACGACCAAGGCTTTGACCAAATTTTCCTGTAATACCGTCACTTTCATGCTGGGTTTCAGTATACGAAAAATCAAGTACATTGCAAGAACACAAATAGAAGCACGATGTATGATGAAAGAAGCATGAAACCTTTTCCCAAAATCCAATCCTTTACGGACCTTGTTGCCTGGCAAAAAGGCCATGAATTAGTTCTTGCAGTTTATCGAATTACTAAAAACTTCCCAAAAGAAGAAAAATATGGATTAATAGACCAAATGAGAAGAGCAGCTATTTCTATTACCAGTAACATCGCTGAAGGTTTTGGTAGACAAAGTTACAAAGAGAAAATCCATTTTTATTACCTAGCCCAAGGCTCATTAACAGAAATCAAAAACCAAATTCTCATTGCTAAAGATGTCAATTATTTACTAGAAAAAGACTTTCTTCACTTATCTGACTTATCCAACCAAACACATTAACTTTTGTATGGTCTTATTAAAAGTAGTCAACAAAGGAATTCTTCATAAATCATACATCATTATTCTTACATCTTCCTTTCCCTGTCTTTTGTAAACGTCTTAAATAGCAGTAGTAGTAGTAGTCAGTGTGCAAAACTGGAAATCCTACCGCAACCAAGTACAAACGTCCTCCTGCAAAACCCGCTACCCACCAGTGCAAATCCTTGTGCAAAACTTTTCCACAATTCCACAATCCTTCATTTTCTCCCTCCTTTTATCAACGGAGCCGCAACTTAATCCCCGTAATTTTCTCACGTAATTCAACACTTTTCCCCATTCGGTCTCGGGTTTTTTCCACTGAATGCATCACCGTAGTGTGGTCTTTCCCAAACAACTCCCCGACTCCTTCATAAGTAAGTCCCAGCTCACTAACCATCAGAAACATCGCCGCTTGCCGCGGCAACACAATCCTCGCTTGCCTACGCTTGCCTTTAATATCGCTCATTTTCACTCCAAACTCCTCGCAAACCACCCTTACGATATCAGCCGGCCTCACTCCCACTCGTAGTCGGGTTTCACTCCCCACCACCCCCAAGACCTCATGTACCATTTCCAAATCAATCATCTTACCGCCTTGCCCTTGCTGCAACCGCAACTGCTTCAAGAATCCCTCCATCTCCCGCGCCCCTTCGTATTTCTCAGCAATGGCTTGGGCTGACTCCATGGATAAGTCGATTCCTGCCTGATGACCTTTGATTAATACAATCGCAGTTCTCAGCTCAAAACTTGGTTTAGAAATATCCACAATCAATCCAGCGGTAAACCTACTCCGCAGTCTGTCCTCCAGCTTTGCCATCTCCTCTGGCGGCCTATCGCTGGTCATCACCACTTGCCCGCCAGAGGTCAAGATAGCGTTAAAAGTATGGAAAAACTCCTCTTGAGCCGCGTCCTTACCAGCCAAAAACTGCACGTCATCCAGCAGCAACAAATCCATCTTCCGATACTTCTCCTTAAACGCGTGTGTGGTTTTGGCTCTAATTGCTTCCACAATTTCATTGGTAAACTCCTCTCCCGGACAGCTGATTACTTTCAAATTTTCATTCTCAGTCAACAACTGATGCGCAATAGCTTGCATTAAATGAGTCTTCCCTACCCCGACTCCACCCCAAATAAACAACGGATTATACGCTCTACCCGGAGTCTGGGCTACAGCTTCCGCTGCGGCAAAAGCCATCTGATTAGTGGTTCCCACCGCAAAGGTTTCAAACGTGTAATCCTTAAGCAACCTCGCTCTGCGCAAGAGAGAATCAGGGAGTTCTTTTTTCTCCTCTAGTGTCTGTGGCTCTTCTTTGCGAAACAGCGGCAAATCATCCACTTTTTCATCCACCGCTATGCTGCGTACATCAAAAAGCAAACTCAGCGACTGGCCGCTATGTTTCTCCAGTATATTTTTCAACAGGTTATAGTGCTTACTTTCCATTTCCTGTTGCCAATAGGCGTTTAGGCACGATAGCACGGCTAATCCCTCATCGATCTTTTCTAACTTCACGGCTGACAATACCGTGTTATAAGTCAAAGGACTCACCATCACCTGAATTTCACCTAATACCTGTTTCCAAAGTTTAGTGGTGGATTCTTCAGTAAGCATAGCTTTAATAACTTCATAAGTGGCAGTTTTCCCCATCATCAAAACAATAGGTCTATTCAATGTATGAAGTTTTCCACAAACCGTCAAGACTCACTTTGCGCCAATCACCCTCTTCTAAAAAACTCCTTTTTGCCGTATACTTACCTACTTAGTATGCCAAAACGAACTTTCAACCCCAGCCAAAAATCACGCGTTCGCCGCATTGGTTTCCGTACCCGTCTTAAAAAAGGCGTTCTCTCAGCCCGCTTTAATGTTATTGGCCGCCGCCGCGCCAAAGGCCGCCAGCGTCTAACCCCAACGGCATAAACAAGAGAGTACAATTATCTTTGTGAATGTTTCTTCCAAACAACTAATCGACCAAGCTTTTTCCCAAGGCCGCACTTATTACTCACCTCTGTTCCGCGCTAAATTTTTTGCTTCAGACACAACATTTCACACTGTTGTCATCACTAAAAAACAACTTCCCCACGCCGTAGACCGCAATCGTGTTCGCCGACGCATCACTCACGCCCTCAAGAGCTTTTCCTTGCCATTAGGCACTTTAGTTATTTTAGCGTCCAAAGACATTCTTACTGTCCCGTACAAACAATTGCTTTCGGAATTAGATAAATGCCTTTCCCAATTCCAGTCATGAACATCCCTTCACATTTGGCCATTTCCACTATCAAACTTTATCAATTGCTTATTTCCCCTTTGCTTCACACTCTGTCTCCTTCCTCAGGATGTCGCTTCCGTCCCACCTGTTCACAACTCACAATTACGAGTATAATGAAATACGGTTTGTTTCGCGGGCTCAAGATTGGTCTGTCCCAGTTTGCCCGCTGTCATCCTTTTTCTCAAATATGATTGACACTATTGTAAATCTTTTACTTTCATTTAACCGTTTGTTCGCAGGTGAACTCGGGATAACTTTGATTGCCATCGGTATTTTAAGCCGAGTTGTTTTCTATCCTCTGTTCAAAAAACAACTCGCCCACACAAAAAAAATCCAAGAACTTCAACCTCAGATTAACAAACTCAAAGCCAAACACAAAGACGACAAAACCGCCCTTGCCCAAGCCCAAACCAAACTCTTCCAAGAAGCTGGTGTCAACCCAGCTGCCGGCTGCTTGCCGCTCATCGTCCAAATTGCCATCTTCGCTATTCTCTACAACGCCATCAGCCAACTCTTAACCCGCGGTATTGATACTTCTTTCTTGTGGATGGATTTATCTCTCCCTGATACTTTCAATTTAGCAGGCATTCCTTTTGCTCTTCCTGGCCCGTTCATTCTTGCTGCTGCCGCCAGTCAGTTCTTGCTTTCCAAAATGATGCTTCCTACTCCTGTGCCTGTGAACCCTGAGGACAAACCCAAAGAGGTCGAACAAAAAGCCGACTTCATGCAGGACATGGCCGAAGCCCAAAAAAGTATGATTTACATTTTTCCTCTCATGTTTATCGTCCTTGGATACCGCTTCCCCTCGGGGTTGTCAATTTACTGGACAGCCACCACTATCACGGCTCTCATCCAGCAATATCAGATTTCCGGAGCCGGAGGTCTTGCTCCTTGGCTGGCGAAACTAGGCCTAAAAGTCAAACCCTAATCAACCTCCTTTTGCATTTTTGAACCAAAATCATTATAATCAATCCGGTAAAAAAATATGGCCACCAAATCCACCCAAAAAGTTCTCCAAACCCACGCCGAAAAATTATTCACCCACTTGGGAATTCCGGCTAATATTACCGTCACCCAAGACAAAGATACCGACTATCTTCATCTCCAAATCGACACCGAAGCTACAGGTTTAATCATTGGTTACCGGGGTGAAACTCTAGGAGCTATTCAACAAGTCTTGAGTCACCAACTCAAACACGATACCGGTGAGTGGCAGCGCCTGACTGTCAATGTCGGCGGATATCGAGAACAGCGAGAACAAACCCTCATCCAATTAGCCGAAAACGCCGCTAAAAAAGTCGAGTTCTCCTCCGAACCTTATATTTTCTCTAACCTGACTCCACCTGAGCGCCGCATTGTCCACATGACCCTGCAGGAAAATCCCAACATCATCACCGAGTCTCAAGGCGAAGGCAAACACCGCCAGCTAATCATCAAGCGTAAGTAAAGGTTCTTCAAGGAAGTAAGTTTCAAAAAAAGATTTTTCATCCTCGTGCAGGTTCATTAAAACGATGACTCTTTTTCACGTCTCCCCGCATTTAGTGCGGGGTATGGGAATTTAAGTAGCCTATGGTGGACTCTCTGGTTCCCGCATCAAGTCCGGGAAGACGGCTAATGGTATGTAGTCTTGTAATAAATAATCTGTCAACAAATTTGTGAACATTCATACAACCTTCCTCCTCCCGCCCCGCCTCTGATACTCTATACCTAATGACTTCCCGACTCTTTTCTCTTTCTTTCTGGACCAAGACTATTACCTTCCTGACAGTTTTCCTCCTGCCTTCCCAACTGGGGCTTCACTTCTGGCCTGATTACACTTTCGTAAGCCACCTCCGCCTCGACTACCTCTCCCCTACTCTATACGCCATCTATTTTCCTCTTCTGTTTCTTATCGCCGTTTCAATCAGGGATTTTCATTTTACCCTCACTCGTCCCAGACTTCTTTTTATCATTACTTTTATCACGTCTTTCCTTGTCTGGATTTCAACTTCCCCAGCATTATCTTTGTTTTTCTCAATCTGCAAATTATCAATCATTCTTCTTGGTGGCTATTCTCTTGCCCTCCAAGTCAAAAAAAACAATTTAGCCCGCTTCCTGCCCTATCTTCTTCTTGCCATTCTCCTTATCCAAACCACGCTTGCCGTCTATCAGTGGCACACTGGCTCATCATTCAACTCTATCGCCTACTACCTAGGCGAACGCCAGCTTAATATATCCACTCCCTATATAGCCAAAGGCCAATTCCTCAACCAGCTCAGACTCCGCCCCTACGGTACCTTTTCCCACCCCAACAGCCTAGCGGCCTTTTCTGCTCTGACTTTTTTTCTCATCCTTTACTTCGCCCGCCCCACCTCCCGCTCTCGCCCTCTCACTTTCATAAGTGCCATTCTTTGTTTAATTATTCTCATCCTCACTCAATCCCAGAACCTCTACTTTGCCATTATTTTTCTCGCTCCTTGTCTTTGGATTTTCCAGACTCTACGCAATTCAAAAAAAACTCTCCTTCCCCCTTTTCTCTTTCTCGCCCTCGCACCCATACTTCTCAGCTATTTTTCCCAAGGCTCAAACCCAAGTCTCGCCAACCGCGTAGCCGGCTATCAAGTTATCCCATCTCTCCTCCAAGACTCGCCCCTAGGCACAGGCCCAGCACAGTCGCTCAGAGTTATGCCCTCATACCTATCGCCCTCTATCGAACTCCTCCAGCCTGTTCATAATTCTTTTTATCTTCTCCTTATTGAACTAGGTATTCCTCTCTCTCTCCTTACTTTCCTTATTCTTTACCGTTCCCTACCAGACAAACTCCCTCAACATCTATTTATTTTTCTGACTTTTATCTTCCTCACCGCTTCATACGACCACTACTGGACCACGCTTATCCAAAACCAACTCCTGCTGGT
>CAYXHB010000030.1:0-9789 GCA_964464795.1 uncultured Gammaproteobacteria bacterium | reverse complement strand
CTTACGAATTTCATCGGACTTGTCCCAGTCTTTATTCGCCCTGGCTTCATCTCTTACTTTCACCAACTCCAAGACCTCATTACTCACCACCCGCTCTTTTTGTACTCCCAAATCCAACCCCAACACCAAGTCCCAGTTCTTCACCAACAACTCATGTTTCAAGTCATCACTCACGTCTGACTTGAACAAATCCCACACCACCGCCAATGCCTCCGGCATATTCAAGTCATCGCTGACTGTCTGAATAAATCGTTCATGCCACTCGTGGTAAGCCTCCATATCGAATTCCCCGTTCGCAACCTCCAACCTCCCCACCCGCTCCCGTAACCGCGCCAGTGCCTTGTCGGCCGCCTCCAACCCTTCCCAGGTAAAGTTAAGCTGCTTGCGATAATGACCAGTTAAATAAAAATACCGCAAAGCCAAAGGACTAAATCCTCTCTCCACCACATCCGCCACCGTATATGCATTCCCCAGACTCTTGCCCATCCGCCCGCCATCAACTAATAAGAACGCTCCATGTAGCCAATAACGCACAAACGGATGCTTGCCGGTCGCCCCTTCGCTCTGGGCAATTTCGTTAGGATGGTGAGTGCTGCGCAAATCCTCGCCTCCCACATGCACATCAAACTGCTCCCCAAGGTATCTCATCCCCATAGCGCTACACTCAAGATGCCACCCAGGAAACCCTTTACCCCACTGACTCTCCCATTCCATATGACGATTTTCACTTGGTTTAGAAAATTTCCACAGCGCAAAGTCCCGCACATCTCGTTTCTCCTTGTTCACTTCCACCCGCGCCCCAGCCTGGATTTGATCAAGAGTCGACAACTCGCCATACACGAATCCCGCCTTTTCATAAGCCGCCACATCGAAGTAAATTCCATCATTAATTTTGTAAGCTAACCCCCGCTCTTCCAGTTTCTTCACCAATCCAACCTGTTCGTCAATATGGTCAGTTGCCTTACAAAAAATCTTTGGCTCTGTTAAATTCAACTGCTTGTACCAATGCAAAAAATCTTTGGTATAGAATTCAGCTATATCCCAAGCTGTTTTACCTTCCTTTTTGGCGGCCTTCTCCAGTCGGTCTTCTCCAGTGTCTGCATCCCCTAGATTATCCCCAGTCAAATGTCCCACGTCGGTAATATTCATCACATAATCCACCTCGTAGCCATTAATCCCCAACACCCGAACTAACAAATCCCCAAGCGTATAAGTCCGCCAATTCCCAATCGTCACATAGTTATAAACCGTCGGACCACAGGTATATACGCCCACCACCTCGTCTTTGTCTTTGAAAAAATCCTCCTCCTGTCGTGTCAAAGAATTATAAACTTTCAACATATTATTCACTAGAATTCCATTCACCCTTGTAATCAAGAATCCGAAAAGCCTCCCCCTTCTCCACGCCTATTCCCGCACCATTCTCTTGAGCCATTTGCTCTACCCAAGCCAAAACTTCTTCTTTCTGAAAATGGTCATCAAACTGCGATACAAAAGTCCCAATCAAATCTATCTTCCTCTCCCATACCCCGCTCACATCCGCCACCCCATTAACCTCACCAGGCCACATCAGCCAGGTTTGCGGCTTAGGATGCAGCATCCGCCGTCCCAACCGATGCAGCTGCACCCAGCGCGGCAACGTGGCCAACATAATCCCCTCCTGCACAGCCCATGCCAACGTCCGATGGTCAGGATGCACATACAACTCATACTTTCCCCACGGGTCAAGGCTAATAATAATATCAGGCCGCTCCCGCAACACAGTTTTGACAACTTTCTTAATTAAATGCTTTCTTCTCTCTTCCAAACCCCAATCAGGATATAACCAAAAAGTCACTTTTTTCGCTCCCATTTTTTCACCTGTCATTCTTGACTCTTCTATCCTCTTTTTCACCAACGCCTCAGCATCAGCATCAAACTCATGCACTCCAAGCCGCCCATCTGTGGCTACAATAATCCTTAGGTCGTTATTGACCCCAAGCTGCAAGAGCGTCCCTCCCGCCGCAAACTCCACATCATCACTGTGCGCGCCGATAGCAAGAATCTTCTTGCCTGTAATTTTAGTTAAATTTAATTTTGCTGTTTTCATATATTTCATTGTGACATAAAGGTAAACGAGGTACAAAAAAAGCCCTCCTTACAAAAGGACGGCTCTACCGTGGTTCCACCTTACTTCGGTTAAAAATTAACCCTCAAGTTACCGGCTATCACGGGCCTTCCCCGGAGAGATCTACTTACTTCGAAAAAATCGCTTTCCTCTCTCAGCATCGACGGATGCAAACCGTCTCAATCGCTTTTATTAAATTGTTAATTTGTATTTTCATCCACCCGACCCAATTTGTCAAATAAAAACAATTTATGTCAACCATAAAGCCTAACTCTTTGTCATTTCGACCGGAGGAGGCCGTTGGCCGACGCAGCGGAGAAATCTAGCTAATAAACTCTCCTCAATCTTACCTATTAGATTCTTTTGACTGCACTCCGTTACGCTCAAGATAACAACTCTGAGCCTTTCCATGCTTATTACTTCCCTATCCCTTCCTCTTCCCCGCCTCCCCACTACCCGCCCGCTGCTGATAAATCATCTCTGCTACCCGATCTTGGGCTTTCTTCTGCTCCACAACTTTTTCTTGCTCGTCTTTTTGCATTTGTTCCTCCCAGTCCATATACCGTTGCTGTTCGTTTTCTTCTCTATTTTTCTTATGTTCCTGTATCTCCCCTTCAATCATTGATTTCAACCGCGCCCGCAACTCCTCTGCCCTCGCTTTAGCCACCACGTCATTCTTATTGCCGTCCGCTACCGCGCCTCCGCCCGCGTTACTATCATCACCGCTCTGTCCTTGTTCCATTGCCTTTTGTCCCTGGTCACTCACCAATCCAATCTGCTCGCCAGCATCCTGTACGATACTTTTGGGCAAATCATCCACCTGACTCATCACATCTTTAGCAACTCCTCCCAACCCTGTTCCATCACTCATATTACTAATCTACCACAAAATCGGCCGCAAAGGAGGTATAAACACCTCCTTTTAAGTAAACTCCCGCTACCCATTCCTTGAAATCGTTAAACCATTTGAACTTGTAACTTTCAAAGGCTTATTACTAGTAACTCTCTCTGTACCATTATGAAACTGACTCCGAAACTCCGGCCTTCCATTAGAACCCAAACCTACAACATAATTATCTCCATCACTCTTTTCCAATTGCGCCGCCAAAATCTCCTCAGGAGTAGCCCAAGATGGTCTTGATTCTTTACTCATTATCCTCACCTCCTTTTTCCCAAAACATAAGCTATTTTAACCCAAATCTCAATCCATATCAAATACAAATTTAACCCATCTCAATTGTAATCCTTATCTAATTGAGCCATGCTGACCAAACAAACGATGAATCTGCACCTTACCTAACCTATTAAGTCGTGGATCATTTTCAGGTCTGTCTGGTGTAAATGCCACTCGCCCTTTGCCACCGTCTTCACCAGTGGCTGCAACCGTGTTAGCCAAAGCCACCTCTCGTCTCTTTGCTATTTCCTCTTCTGTGAGTCCCAATCGCTCCCAAGTTGTCCCCTCTTTAGCAGCAAAAACAGGCCCTGGCTCAAAAGAAATAACTCTGTGCCGTTCTCCTCCCTTTTCTATCCACACATAATTATATTTCACTTCAATCCCTTCTAGAGCTCTAACCCACGCTGAGTCATTACTCAGTGGCTTTTCCCGTCTTCCACCGGCTCGCTCATATATGGCAATATCTTCCTCAATTTGTTCACGCATTTTCGATGCCATAGCTTAAGGATTATACCACACTTTAATAACTTCTTCGTCCTTCCAATGCTCGGCCCAATGTCACACTATCCGCATATTCCACATCTCCCCCCAGCGGTAACCCTTGAGCCAACCTACTCATGACAATCTGCCCATCTAACTTCTCAATCTCCTGTCTGATATACAGCGATGTAGCTTCACCTTCCATAGTGGGATTAAGAGCCAAAATAATCTCTTTAACTCCATCTCCCAACCGCCCCATTAACTGCGAAATGTACAACTGCTCAGGGCCTATATGCTCAAGCGGAGCAATCACTCCATGCAGCACATGATACAACCCGCGATAAGCACCCGTCCGTTCAAGTGCCACAATGTCCAAAGGCTGCTCAACTATACAAATTACACTCCTGTCTCGCTCACGGCTGGCACAAATGCTGCACGGGTCACGCTCGTCCAAATTCATACACACACCACACAGCTTAGTATCCCGCTTCAACGCTACAACTGCTTCCCCAAACATATCCAATTGGTTTTGCGGCATCCGCAGCAGATAATACGCCAAACGCGAGGCTGTCTTGGGTCCCACTCCCGGTAACCTCTCAAATGCCTCACTTACACGTAGAATACTCCTAGGCGTTTTCATACTTTCCCATCATAGAGCCAAATCTATTTTTCGTAAATCTCCACATTGACGGTTTTTCTCTTACATCTTAGTTCTTCATCCCTCCATCTCTCCTCCTCACTTCTCATATCCATACCACACGGCTTCGGATAACCACTCCAGGACTTCATCACTGCTCACCAAATCCGGTTCTTCCTGCCTCCTCTCCTCTTTATCCCTGTCCAAGCCTCGCAAAGACACTTCAGGAACTCCCAAATTCAACCTCACTCCGTTTCCAGTATCCCGTACTCCCACACTCGCTACCGTTGGCACAGTCTGAGCCTGCCCATTACCATTATCACTACTAACTCCAGGGGTTACCTGCGTTTGAGTTTGGCCTTGAACAGTTTGTTCTTTTTGTACTTGATCGCCAGACACGTCTTGATATACCACTTTCCTCTCAACTTCTCCTCTCTGGCCACTTTGTGATTCAGAATGGAAGTTTTCCTTCTCTCCATATTCTTGAGTTACTTGCTTTACATCCTCACTCGCTGGCGCGTCTTGGATCTTTTCCTCAACTTCTGGTTCTCGTATATCCTCAGTAGTGCGCTTGATTTCACGGCTTGGTAAACCGACAGCCTGCCGCGCGGCTTCTGTGGGGATTGACGCCAAATCACCCACCACATCTTTAACCACTCCTTTGACCAAACTTCCCAAACCTGCATCTGGTGTATGACTCATAAAACCTATTATATGACAATTGTTCCAACTTAGGACAAAACTCTTTCTTCAACACCCTCTTACTTCATGAAATTCTTCAACATATCCTCAATCCCGGGCATCTCCTTCATCTTCTGAGCGTAAGCCATCTGTGCTTTTTCCAAGGCTTTGTTCAACACATCAATCACAGCTTTGTTGCTCACCCCATTGACGCTAAAATCCACAATCCGAGGGATTCCATTTACAACTACTTTAACCCCATTATCTTCAATTTCTACTTTTTCGCTCTCCAGAGCCTTTTGTAATTTACGGGCTTCATTCATGGCTTTGGCCATTTGCCCAGCTTGTTTCAATTTATCCAACATATCTTACCCCTATTGTATTAGTCCGCCGCCATATTTTCAACTTCAATTCTAGGTTGCTTCGCTCTTTCCGCTGCCTTTCTAGGAAAAAAGTAACGACCTACTCTCTCGCTTTGAACCAATTCCATCTTCGGCAACTGATTGACCTCCTGGTTACAATAGCGACACACGGGCCTAGGCGGAAAATTCGCACCATCACAATTACGACAAACTTCAGCTTCCAAGCGATATCTTTGCCCATTCGTCCTCCATGATTCAGGGACATTCATAAACTTTCTTCTAATCAATCAAATCAAATGACCCAACACCCTTATAAGGGTTATTCTTTGCATTTTCTGGCCATTGAGGCCGACTCCCTTTGGGAGTATATGGTTTGTTATCAATTCCGTCCCAATCTAACGCCGTAATAAGCCTAGAAGCATCCGGAGTCGGAACTTCTTCTCTAACCTCAAATCTCACTCCTAATCTAACATCTGTTCTGATTGCCATAACCCATTAGTCCGCAAGTTTTATGAAAAACCCTCACTTACCAAAAATCTCCTCAGCAAACGCCACCAACGCCTCATCCTCTTCTGTAGGTACCGGAGCTTGCGAAGCAATCGTCCGCCGTCGGTATCCACCACCAGCGCCTCGACTAGAGGACGCAGAAGGCACAGGAGGAGCAGGACTTCTAGGGGCAGCCACTGGCGCACTCACTGTATTTGCGGTCTTTGTTTGTGGTTTGCCGTTAGGATTGAGCTGACACTCCACCTTCACTTCCATCTCCAATAATTTGCTAATCACATCCTCAACTAATCTCCGATTTTCTTGCTCCAGTAACTTATCCCGATGAAAAGAATACGCCAATTCCAAAAATAATTTATCACCCTCCAACCTCACTGGTTTAGCCGCACGTAAAAAAGCCTCAACCGAAATATTGCGCGCTCTCACGGCTCCCAATATATCCTCCCACGCACCCACCACCCTCTCAACACTTCCGGCTCCTTGGGGCGAGCGTGCCGCATTGCTGGTCACTTTCACAACTTGCTCTTGGAGTTCAACCGTATCTGACGACACTACCGCTGTTGTCACCTCAACTTTAACTGCTTTTCTCACGTTCGGTTCGCTTACTTTTTCCAAGCCAGACTTTGGCTCATCCTTATCCATCCAGTTAAGCAAAGCAATCTCCAGAGGCAACTGAGCCTTAAGCGCTGTGTTAAACCGCCACCAATACTCATCAATCTGGTCAATTAACTGCCGAATTTCTCCGTCCGAATAATCCAAACTTCCATTCCCATCCAACGCCAACCGCCACTGTTCATGCAAATAATCCACAATCCGGCTTGCCAGTAATTTCATATCCCTTCCGGCCGCTGCTCGCTCTTCCACGAACTCCATCACCCCAAGTTTATTCTTTTCATTCAGCAATTCTTCCAATGTCTCCATCTCTCCCTGCCCCATGTGGAAATGCTCTTCCAACCGTGTCCTACTAATCTCTCCTTCCATCCAAGCCACTTCTTCCAACAACTTGGTCGCGTCCCGAAAACTCCCCTCGCCAAGCTTAGCCAATAACTCCAAGGCTTCTTTATCAATCTTAACCTTCTCACCTTTCGCCACCCGCCCAAGCGAAGCCGCAATCTCAGCCAGTCCAGCCGTCCGAAAGTTTACCCGCACGCACCGGGACACAATCGTATCAGGCAACTTATCAGTCTCCGTGGTACACAACACGAATAACACATTAGCCGGTGGTTCTTCCAATGTTTTCAACAGCGCGTTAAACGCTTCGTTGGTCAACATGTGTACCTCGTCGATAATATAGACTTTGTACTTGAGTTTCGTTGGCGCTAGCCTGACTTTTTCGCGCAATTCCCGGATATCATCAATTTTTCGGTTGGACGCTGCGTCCATCTCAATCACATCCACACTGTTGCCTTTGGTAATTGCTCTACAGTTGTCACATTTGTTGCATGGCTCACCATTTTTATCTTTATGTTCGCAGTTCACCGCCTTAGCCCAAATCCGCGCACTGCTGGTCTTACCCGTTCCCCGCACCCCTGTAAACAACAACGCATGGGGCAAGGACTTGGATTTCAACAACCCGCTCAACACTTCTCTCACTTCCGGTAAATCCAACTCGCCAATCGTCTGTGGTCGATATTTCAAATAAAAAGCCATTGCCTCTTAATCTAACCGTCATCGCCACTGATTGCAAGCTAACCACAAGTCTTTACAGGCAAAGAAAAGGGTACAGCTAGTAATTAGCCATACCCAGAAAACAACCAAAGGCTCAAGTTACATCACATGACAACCGTTAGTCCGGTTTTTGCAATGCTGCTGCGGAGTCTTGTGGCATCCACAATTCCACTGACAGCAAGAACATTGCCCCTTAACATGCTCAAAAAAACTCGCGACCCAACGCAACATTTTGATGCCTCCTTTACCAATGAATTGTCAATACTGATTCGTAATCAGTAACTTAAATTTTACTCCCATATTTACCAGAATCAATCACCCAATTTTCTACTCATGGTGCCTACCCAACAGATGCTCCATGCTATGCCTCACCAACGTCTCAATCCAGTCATCCACCATCAGCCACGACTCCCGCGCTTGTCCTCGTGCTACCGGATAACAGATTACAATATCACCCAGATACACCACCTCATTCTCAGGATACACGAACTGCCCACCGTTTTCGGTCTGCTCCATCTGACAAAAAGACAGCACATTGGTCGCGTAATCCAACTTCCGCCACTGGAGATTAAGCTCATGCATCTTCCGCTTCCCTACGATAAACACACTCACCTCAGCCTTATTAGGAAACTTCTCCTGCTCCAACACATCCACAATCGCCTGCCGGATTTTATCTCTATCCACCGGATACCGGCTATCACTTTTAATATCAATCTGATGCATAAACTTTTATTTTACAGACCATCAACCACGGACTTCACCCGCGCTCCGTCTACCACTCCACCTCGAGCCTTAATCTCAGCCATCACTTTGCCCATCAACGGCCCTTTATCTAATCCTGGATTAGCAGCCAGCACACTACTAACAATCGTATTCAAATCCTCGTCACTCATCTGTGCAGGCAGATAGGACTCAATTATCCTAAGTTCGCCCTCCTCAGCTTGAGCCCGCTCAGGACTCGCGCTGCGATAAGCCTCAATAGAATCACGTCTTTTCTTAGCTTCACTCATCAAGAATTTCACCTCATCCTCAGCCGTAATCTCGGCTTTATCAATGAGCTTATATTTCAATTCGCTCACCAACATCCGCAACACGCCCAATAACGGCTTATCTCCAGCCTTCATTGCCCGCACCATATCGCCCTGTAGTTTTTCTAACAAAGCCATATTTATTTACTCCGCCTCGGCTGGTGTTTGCCACGCTTCCGGCTATTATTAAGAAGATTCTTCTGAGCCGACGGCTTCAAATGAAACATTCTGCTTTTGTAATCTTCTATAAGATTGTTTTCGATAACCATTTTGCGGAATTCCGCAATCATTTTGTCATCTGTATCATTGGCTTTGCGTTTTACAACGACTGCCATAAAAAAACACCTCCTTCCAAATCTTACGCCTTACATCAAGTCTCTCAACTCAACCAAAGTTGTTTTTACTCATCCTCTGGCAAAGATAAAAAGCCTCCCATGTACAAGCGTAAAAATTTATAAATAATATTCCTAGTATACGATTTTTCCCTCCCCAAAAGCAAGTCCGCACCGCCTACTATAAGTTTCATACCCAGCACCTCTCCGTCATTCAGAGCGAAGCGAAGAATCCCCATAATTTACCAATAATCCACCACCTAATCACCCAAACTTGTCATCTTGAGCGTAACAAAGTGGAGCCGAAAGATCTAACAAATAAGAAGTAATCCATTTATTAGATCTCTCCACTACGGTCGAGATGACAAACACACGTCTTGCTTCCTACCTCTTTTCCCTCACTTGGTATACAATCTAAAAAATATGCGCTACTCTCAACTTTTTGGCAAAACTGTCAAATCCCCGCCCTCCGACGCCACTTCAATATCTCACAAACTCCTTTACCAAGCCGGTTTTATCCGCGAATCCACTGCCGGTCGTTACTATTTCTTGCCCCTGGGAATGCGTGTCATGCAAAAAATCATCGCCGTAGTCAAACAAGAAATGGATACTGCAGGTGCCCAGGAACTCGTCACTCCCGTGCTCCATCCTCTGGAACTCTGGCAAGAGACAAACCGCGTCAACGCCGCTAACTTCGAACTCATGCAGATTACCGACCGCCGCGGTGCCCAGTTTGCCTTGGGGGGCACCGCCGAGGAAATGATTGTCGATTTAGTACGCAAATTCCAAATCAGCTACCGCGACCTGCCCTTTAAC
>CAYXHB010000029.1:0-9899 GCA_964464795.1 uncultured Gammaproteobacteria bacterium | reverse complement strand
TGGAGAATGGCTGTGACAGTGCGAGGCAGTGTGGAAATAATATCGGTATGAACTGCTGAGTTGTTGAAACCAAGGTCTGTCCACTGTGTCTCGGAAACTTGATCGTATGGAAGCGTACAGGTGTCCTTGTAGGCTTGGCCTAAGGCAAGGTGAGTATTGCCCTGCTCGCCGCCGATGTTCTCGTCAAAGAGTGTGTGCGCCATAAATTTGGTTATCCGGGAAACTCTTGAGTCCGTGAGTGAAAATTCGCCTATTTTGTCAGCATTCTCAGTTGCTATCATTTGCTTGAGGAAGTCCTCGCCTTGAGAGGCCGAAGCCTTGACTACTCTGCCCTGGTCGAAAACAAGATGAATATTGGTGACGCGCTGCCCGTGAATATAGAGCGGTTGATTGAAAGCGATATGGCCTTGAGTTCCCCGCCAATCAGGGGATGTGAAAATTTCGAAACTGGGGATATTGCGGCCGCCGCCTCCGAGCCACTGGCGGTTGGAGCCTAAGGAAATTGTTAAATCTGTGTCAGGAGCCTTGATGTGAAGTTGCTCAATCGGTAGAGAATTTAATTTGGATCTAGTTTCATCAATTAAACTTTGGGCTTGAATCCAGGAAGCAATCGGGTCACTCTGGTCGAGGAAACAGCCTTGGATAATCTGCTGCCAATACTCCTGGAGAGATAGGTTGGCTTCTTTGGCCATTGCCGGAGTACCAAACAGAGCCAAAGTCCAGGTGAAACGGCCTTGGTATTCTTTATCCTGGCGCCATTCCATGTATGGCTTGAAAGCCTGCTGGCGGGTCATAATTTTAACTGGGTCAATGCCTTCAAGCCGATTAAGGTCAGACTCGGCCAAGATACTAATGGCATGGTCGCATTGGTCAACCAGACCACGGTAGTATTTGTCAGGGAAAAAAGACAATTGTGTATCAGTAGCGGTTTGGTAGAAAACTCTGTCGGTTTGGAGCGAGCTTTCTGAGAAGTCAGGAATTAAATTAACAATATAGTGAGCGTTCGCTTCCAAAACGGCTCGAGTTAAATGCGGGAGAAAAGGACTGGCGCTGGTCGGAACTGAGAGTAAAACAACTTCACCAGGCTTGATACCTTGACCACTATTGAGGGCGAAGTTAATTAAAACACGGGCGTATTGAGGCAGAATGTGAGGCGAAAGAAATTCCATATTGGCAGTCTATCATAAATGTAAGCTAAGACGATTATTGATGAGCAAACTTGGATTTTTAGGTTCTTTCAACCATGTTCCAGATGAATGGGTTACGGTTGAGAACCGTGTAGTCAAACCAACCAAGGAAACGGCTGAGAGCTTCAAGTGACATGAGCCTTAGCGTAGGGATTAAGTCTTGAGGGTGAGTGAGCAAATATGACCTGATAATTGCGAACGTGGACGCCGTTTTTAGAGTTGAGACTTGGTAGTGATAATGGTCTTGAACCCAAAGGTGACCGGCGTACACTCGGCGGCGTTGTTTGATGAAGTCGGAGGTTGTCTTGGGGCCGCGATTGTAGACAATGGAGCGGGGCGCGTAGACTACTTTGTACCCAACTAAATGCAACATTACCTCGATGGTAGCTTCGTCTACGGCTGACTCCTTAGGAATAGATTTGAGGACTTTGCGGAAGGCTACCATTTCGCCGCATTTGGGACTATGGAGTGAGACCAGATGATGGAAGTGCCATAGGAGCTTGATTTCTGCTCCTAAGGGGTTGCTTTGAATGTTTACCGGGACAGGACGGCATCCGACCATGCCCACATCCTCGTGGAGAAAGGGTAGACCCAATTCCTCAAGGGCGCGAGTGTGGAGACGGAGGTCTGCGCTAATGATGGTCAAGACATTGGCTTTAGCTCGATGTAGGAATTCGTTGATAGCGGCTGATTTGCCTTCGCGTTGCAGTTGGTCTATCAGTTGGATTTGCTTGTGTTTGCGCGCGTACTGTCGGACTATTTCGTTGGTACGATCAAAGCTACCTGAGGAAATGACCAGGATTTCTTTGATTTGGATGTAGTCGAGTTTTTGCTTGAGCAGCGAGTCGAGGACTTTGGCGATGTTGCGGGCTTCGTTGTAAGCGAATACTCCAACTGACATCGTGACGCGGTTAGTGGCCATGTATGCATTTGGTTGTATCATAATTGGAGAGAATATTCGAGAATGAGGCTATACATAATTTATGGGTAAGTTAAATAGAATTACCTATTACAATGAAATTTCCTACCGTGAGGTATTGAAAAAGCTGGCGAGCAAATACCAAGCGGAAACTATGATTGACCTTGGTTGTTGGGACGGGGTGTTTAGTAAGGAAATTGCTAAACTGGTTGGAGCCAAGAAACTCTACGGCGTCGACCACGAGGCTAGTATTCTGAAAAGGTTTGCCCGGAATTTTGACAGAACTTGGGCTGGAGATTTGAACGAAAAACTGGAAGTAAAAAGCCATAGCGTGGACTTGGTGATGGCTAATCAAGTGGTTGAGCATCTGGCTAAAACAGATTTGTTTATCAAGGAAATCCATAGAGTGTTGAAACCAGGTGGAATATTGCTGCTATCTACACCCAATCTGTCATCATGGCACAATATTGGTGCTCTCATGCTTGGGTATCAACCGTTTTCTTCTCAGGTGAGCGATGAGAAGTTTATCGGCAATCCGCTCCACCCCGAGTATCAACTGAAAATCAACGAGCCTCAGGCACATTTACGGGTGTTTACACATTATTCACTATCTGACTTATGTAAACTGCATGGACTTGAACCTGAAATCACCCAGGGGGCAGGTTACTATCCGCTAGCAGGTGCATCGGCTAATCTGATGGCGCGAGTTGATAAACGGCATAGTGCTTATATCGTGATGTCGGCAAGGAAGAGAGAAAGATAAAAATTTGCTGAAATGGTACAATTGTGAACGAATTGCCGGATCGTCTAATGGCAGGACGCAGCGCTCTGAACGCTGTTATCTGGGTTCGAATCCTAGTCCGGCAGCAAACTCTTAGTCCGTAACTCTACAAGTCAATCACCTCATTAGGTACCTCGAGTTGGTTGCCCAGTTGGAAGATTGCCACCCATTTACCGTTTTGGACGAATTGTTTAATCAAAGTATGCTCATGCCACAGGAGCAGGTTCCCGCAGTTACGCTGGACAGGTGAATAGAGATGGAAGTAGATAATTTTGGAGGTTGGGGTTTCTGGTAGAGATGTCTCTCGTGGGCATTCGGAAAATTGTAGTGGTGTGGACACATATCCTTGGTAGGTTTGAGTCAACTGCAGGTTCTCAGGGAAAGCACCGTAGATGGCGGCCGCGGGGAAGTTAGTAGATAAATATTGGTAGGCTTGCTGGTTAACACTAGTCATGTCCAGCATTTGCATGTCATCGGGCGGGGAGAAAATAAAACCCCTGTCCATATCGCTCTGGGTGGGATGGATATGGGAATAACTGACGAAAAGATGGATAAGGAAAATCACCAAGGTTGGCAAGTAAGGCATTTGGCGTAGATATTGTCTAGAGACAAGGAAAATGGGGTAAAGAAGCATGATAATGTAAAAGGGCATGAGGTAAACCCCGTACCTTAACGCGAACTCACCAAAGGTGGCGAAGAAAAGAACTCCGGTAATAACAATAGCTATACTGAGGATGTAAATAGAATGGGTTAAGTGGCGACGTATGCGGAAGGAGAATAAGCCCCAAATGAAAGACCCCAGCCCAAGGCAAGAAATCAGACCGCGACCTTGGGAAAACATGATTTGGTGTAAAACAAACTGTATAGATTCAGACAGGAATCCTAAGTTCAAAGAAGATCTCATCGGACGGTCCGGAGATACCAGAAACCAGCCTAAGACCCATTGGTGATAGATGAGATGCAGAGTGAAAACAAGCACTGGGATACAAAGGTAAATCGCTTTGGTGAGGAAAACTTTTGATTTTAATAAATCTAACCAAGGCATTAGTGACTCTTGTTTGACTTGTACTGCGAAGAAAATTAATAACCCAGGAATAACAAGTAAGCCTGTTTCTTTGGTGAGAACCGCTATAGATAAGAGGATACTCATAGCAAGTGACTGCGAGTAGACTGCGGCAGCAATAGCCGCAGTTGAAAAAGCAGCCATGGGTAAGTCCAACTGGATATTTAGGTATTCGGCTAACACAAAAGGCATTGAACCAACTATCACTGCTGGGACGATGGGGAGAGGGAGCGAAATTTTCTTAGCAATCAGGTAAGTTGAGTAAAGCAAAATTGGTAAGAATGGCCACATAACCAAATGGGAAGCAAGCGGGGTTTGACCGAAAACTTTCCATGATAATCCTAAAAAAGTCATCAGCAAAGGAGGACGAGCAAAGTCATGACTAATCCCAATTACCCAGGGAAGGAAGTTGCGATTGGCCAAGTCATGAGCTGCATCTATAATGAGACCAGAACTATCCCAAAAGTACGGAAGGAAACGATATGGCCACCAGATAACTAGGGAAAAGACGATGATAAATATGAGGGCAAGCAGGTCGGAGTATTTTCTTAGATTAAGCATAAATTAAATTTAACTCATTTACTCAGTAACATTACTATAAATCATACATAAATGAATAAATAAGAATAACAGACTCCTGTGGATGGTTTCGTGAAAAAAATCTTAAATACAAATTAATTGATTAAAATATTTTTTGAGGTACAATACCAACTTAGGTTTTGCAACCGAGCAAAACTGTTTTTTTTGCGGAACAGCCCTAAGGAGGCAACCGTGAAGAAGTCGCACCTTAGCATTTTGATGATCGTTTGTATGCTGATTGCTGGCACTCTGTTGCCCATGCCAGCGCAAGCCCAGTCCCCAGTGCAATCTCCTGTTCAATCTCCGACTCCACAAGTGACCCTCGAAGATGTGTTGATTATGGTTCAGGATGTGGTTCTTCTGACCACTGAAGCCATGGATATTTATTGGTCGGCTCAATTCCAGGAATTGGGATTGCGAGAACCAATGGTATACATCACCACATTGTGGCCATTGCAGTATCGACAGAGTGACTGTGGCATCTTGGTGTTCGGAACGTCCAATAACGCTTTCTATTGTCCAATAGAGGACTGGTCCTACACCTGGACTCTGCCAAGTGGGAAAATGTTCCAGACGCTTGAGCATGGAGAAATCATAGTTCCTCTCATGCCGATGGCGACACTGGCAACTTTTGGTAACCTTTGGGAAGTCGGGCTGATCGAAGAAGGCTCTTACATGGTAGTTGCGATTACCGCTCATGAGTTCGCTCATCACATTGTTGACGAACTCACCCTTCAGTGGGGAGCATTGCGACTACAGAATCCTAACAACGAGTTGATTGCAGATTGTATTGCAGGGAGTTTCATGGGGATTATGAACGACACCCAGAGACTCACAGCTAAGCAAATCAGCAATATCATTGACGGCTTTGCCGTTATTGGTGATTACAATGTTGATTCAAGCGGTCACCATGGAACCCCAGAGGAAAGGCGGCACGCTTTTTCGATTGGGTACTATGGAGGTCTTGGATCAGAGGGGCTATGTTTCGATAACTTCTGGAACTAGCCTATGTTTTAGGGACGCGCATCTTGCGCGTCCCTATTTTTTGTTTTGAATTGGTGCTTATGATCAATTGAGTTGCTATCTAAAACCCAGGGAAATAATCAGTGACAATGCGCGAACGAGGAACGCGGAGAGAATGCAAGAGCTGTTTGTAGGCCTCAACCATAGCGTTTGGTCCGGAGATGTAGAAAATACGGGACGATAAATTCGGAACGTGTTTGCTAAGCATTTCTTGATTGAGCCGGCCGACTTCTCCACTCCAGTTTGCGGGCGCATCTTCTGGGTGGGAGACTACGTAGACCGTTTTGAAACCGACTGACTGAGCAGCGGTAAAAATATCTTGGTAAGCAAATTCATCCGCGCTCGAGCAAACATAGAAAAGGACAACGTCGCGGGTTTGTTGCTGGTCGGTTAAATATTTGGCCATACTGCGAAAAGGAGTTACCCCGATGCCGCCGGCGATGAAGACTAATTTTTGTTTAGTGTCGGAGGGCAAAAGGAAATCACCTGATAACTGACCGGCGAGGATTTGGCCATTGGCGGCTAGGAGGATTTGTTTGAAACTGCTGGGTTTGCCGCTGGGGACTTTGACACCCAGTTTTATATCAGGTTCTGTGGGTGAGGAGGCAAGAGTGAAATACCGGCGGTTGCCGCGGCCGTCGGTTTGGCTTTGGGGCAGAGTCCATTCCATGTATTGGCCGGGGGTGAAGTTAAAGCCGCGAGGCTTGGAAAAGGAGAATTCGTAGACTTCAGAAGCCGCTTCGTGCTGCGATTGGAACTGGAGGAGGAATTTACCTTTTGGGCTAACTAGGTAGGAGAAAATATTACCGATAACCAGTGACAACTCCGGCGAGGCAAAAATCGGGCCGAAGTGGAACTGAGAGCCGAATAAGACTCCGACTATGAGGCCGTAAAGCAAATAAAGCTTGTGGCTAGGCGGAGTGGTAAGTGGTTCGGTAAGCATGATGGTGCCAAAGAAAATTACCGGCCAGGAGAATAAGGACTGACTGAGCGACTGTTGGATGGTCAAACCATTATTGACGTTAACCAGAACAATGGTTGTCACCGAGGCGGCCAGGAAAGTGAACAAGAGTTGGAAACGGCGGATTTTGCGCACGACCAGGAACCCGACGATAATAACGAAAGGCAAGAGAATTTGGCTGCCTACCCACCAGATGCCGTTACCGTATCCAAATAGCCCAAGCAGGAAAACAGCAATCGCCACTGGGTTAAAGATATGTTTGCGGCTGATGGCCAAGAGAAACTTGGAGGCCATAGCGATTGCGCCCGCGGCAAGGCTGATATAGACGTCCGGAGTGGTGATAATCGGCGAGAGAATGAAAAACAAGATGAGCGCTGTAATCAGAAATGATTCGACGTTCATGATGGCTTTGAAGAAAAACACCAAAATCAACTGAGTAACCAAACAGGACACAATTAGGAGAAACAAGAGGCTGATAAACTGCCAGCCTGAGTATGGCAGTAAGTTGAGAAATCCAAAAGCAATGGAAATGAAACTTAAAATTAGCAACCCATAGAGCAACAACCGATACATAGTGATGGAGTTGAGGAATCGGTCAACGAAATTCATGGGTTTATTTATTATAGAAAATTTCGGCTGAGAATGCTTGCGACTTGGTAATAGTGAAATCTTGGTTCAGAATTAAGTACTCAAATTGGAAGTGATTGACCAATTTCTCCGGAGGAACCAGGAACAAACATGTGGCTAGTCCGTCAGCGATGATGGTTTGCTCGGCTAAGACCCAGGTTGCCAAAATTTCATTTGGTGAAGATAAGGAGTGAGGGTTAATGATGTGATGAAATTTGCCCCAGTTGCGGCGGTTACTTGAAGACGCGGCAAGGGCTTGGTTGCAGATTTCAGTCACCCCGATGACTTGTTGTGGGTTGTGTGGATGTTCTAAGCCTACACGCAAAGATTTATTCTCGACAGAACGGTAGAAAATATCCCCGCCGGCGTCGACGCAAAATGACTGGAAGCCACTATCCAGAAGAAGTTGAGCAACGATATCCACCAGGCGGCCTTTGCCCAAACCGCCCAAATCCAATTGGTGCGGCTGGTGGATAGTGAGGCGGGAGTTAGCGTACGTTAAGACTGAGTGCAAATCAGGAATGGGAGTCAGGTTGGTAGACTCGAATGAGTAATCAGCGTCATAGCCGGCTTGGACTAGAGTTTGGCCGATGAGAGGAGTGAAAGCACCTGACGTGAGTTGGTAGAGTTGTTGGTACAGGCTAAACATAGCCTGGGCGTCGGAGGGTAAATCATATTGGCCTGTGTGCGTGGACATTTGGGAAACAAGAGAGTCAGGACGGAAACGGGAGTAAGTAGATTCGAAGAGTTCTACTCGGTCTTGGACTAATTTGGAAATATATTCGAAATCTTGAGGCCATTGCTCATCAAGGAAATCAATAGTCCATTGTGTGCCGATGCCTGGGAAAATAAGCTGTTTGTTTGACATGCGATGGTGCTTATTTTAGCAAGTCTTGGGTGTATTGTACTTACTTCACCTTAATCACTGCGTCACATAAGGGTCGTTCTCCCCTGTCATCAGTACATGTTCAACAATAACTTTTTTCTTCGTCTCCCCGCACTTGATGCGGGGTCTGGGAAGTAAATTAAGCGGTTGAGGACTCTCCGGATCCCGCACTAAATGCGGGAAGACGGCTAGTGGTATGCAGTCTTGTAATAAATAATCTGTTATCGGATTTGTGAACCCGCACACACTTGGACTCATTTTTGTTTAGGAATTCACACATCACCCTCACTTAACACCATGTGGTAGCGAGGGTGGTATGTAAGTTGGTCGAAGGAAATTCACGACTTAAGACCTGGCCTGCTGTTTAATCTTGTTAAGAGCGTCAGTAAACCCGATGGGCGTGAGTGATGAGCCGGCTACTTTGGTTAAGCTGATTTCATCGACGTTACGACCGATGACTTGGGCTTGGTAGTTATTCGCGAATTCACCTTGGAACCTTTGGGACGTAGGGTCATTAGCTCCACCCTGGAAGGTGCTGGAGGTGATGATGCCGTTCTCTAAGGTCAGACTGACTTGGATTTCGCGCGGGCCTCCGGGCGATACATAGTTCCCGCTGGCTTGATAGACTCCATCGGCATAAGCAGATGTGCCCTCTTGGATGAGAACATCAGTCCCGGTGGGGGCAGGTACTTGTTGAGTAGTGGTTTGGGCTGGTGTAGGCGTGGTTATACCCGGCTCGTTAGTTTGACGGTTGGTATAGACCAAGACCGCAGCTACCACAACTACAACGATAAGCGCGATAGGTAGAATTGTCTTGACGGTTGAGTTAGTTTGGTTGTCGTTCATAAAAAAATCACCTCCTCTCACTCGAGGTATTGTATGTGAGCTAAAATGAGAATTAGCTGAAAAATTAAATCCAAATTTAGGAATTACCTCTATGAAAGATAGCACACAATACACTGTTTATGTACTGCTGACCTCGGGCGGCACATTCTACACAGGTATAACTAATAATCTTGAGCAGAGGTTGAAGAAACATAAGAATGGTACAGGTGCGAAGTATCTACAGATGTTTGAGTCGTTTGAGTTGGTGTATGAGGAAGAAGTGGAAAATAAATCCAAGGCACTGCAAAGGGAGTACGAGATAAAGCAGATGAAAAAGGAAGAAAAAGAAGTTCTCGTAGCCAATATTTAACTAAATCGGCGATTTTTGTGATATACTTTGATGCACTCTAGGCACAATCGCGTGCTATTGAGTTTGACAATTAAACAAGGAGAATATGAACATGGGAAACATAGGTGATGATTTGAAACACTTATTTAATCTAGGCTTAGCTGAAAGACGCCTGAGCCAAGCGAAAAAGAGAAAGGAAGCGTCGCACAATGAACTTCTGGTCGCTAGGGCGGCCAACTCCGAAGAAGTAAAAAAGAATAAACTCCTAACGGCAGCCTTTAATCAGATGATTGCTGTGAGGGAAGAGATAACAAGCAAACCCGCTTTGGCTACACGAGTCGCGAATACTTTCTTGGGTCTCCCGCAACACCCACCTATTCCGATCGACGATCTTCCCAGGCTGGAAGAGCTTAACTTAGCTACTAGCGCAAAGGTTGTTTTTGAACCGACTCCAGGTGGCAACATTGTAGTCAATGCGCCTGAGCTAGATATCGAATCTCCTCTTACTTATATCTATGAGTTAACCAATCTCAGCGAATTCTGGAAAAGATTCGATGGGATTGAGTAATCTCCTACCTAGGCCACGAATGCACAAACAGTGCAGGAGTGGCCTTTCTTTTTGTCTGGGTTGGAAGGAGTCATTTTTCCCTCTTGAAAGGGAGGAGAAAGCATGTAAAATAACAATATTGTCTTTTAATT
>CAYXHB010000028.1:0-10053 GCA_964464795.1 uncultured Gammaproteobacteria bacterium | reverse complement strand
TCTATTAAGTCGTCTCTACAATTCTCGTAAAGATTTAACCGTAAAAGAATTCCAAATCACTCAAGGCCTCATCATAGGAAATATTATGACTGGGATTCTAGGTATCATGACTTCTCTTTTTCTATACGCGTATACTTTGAACCTATATCCACTTAGCATTCTAAGATGGGAATTCTTGGCTCATGCCTTCATCACTATTTTAGCTCTCATATCTGGTATCGGCATCGGAACTCACATCGCTGGAGTTAGCTTAGAAAAAATTCTCAGAGACAAGCTCTCTATTCCAGAATGGTCAAACATAAGCAAAACAGTACATTACTTCCATGGCAACCTCGGTCATAGGCTACCTTTTACAAGTTTAATTCTCATTACATACACTCTCACACTACTTGACTTATTCAGAGGTACAACCACCCACATGGATTCAGTCCAAATTGGACTTAGTCTAATAAGCGGAATTGTGCTGGGAACATTGTTTGCCTTTCTTTTCATTATCACTTACACCAGCAACTTAATGTCCAAAATTACCATAGTTACTTTAATATCTATAGCTCTAGTCACCACTAACGAATCAATAAATCTACTTGAGCATCCAGTTGCCTTCATCTTTACCTCACTATATCTAACTATTATTCTTTGGATAGAAGCCAAAAAATATCTCCCAAAAAAAATTACACACCAATTTATATCTCTGACGAAGCACTGGATGAAATGGGATGGAGTTTTGCTTCATCCAGACCACCAAATATTTCGCAAACTAAAGTCTAAATATTACAAAGAAAACCGTTCAAATAAATCAGAATAAAGCTTCTGCCCTACAACCTTTTTGGTTCTCAATTCTTCCACACTGGAGTAAGGCCTGCCGTCAACAATCTTCTTAGCAGTTACCGGACCAATCCCAGGCAAGGTTTCAAGTTGCGCTTGGGTAGCAAAATTAATACTTATCATCGAACTCTCGTTATCACTACTAAGATTTGCAACAGAACCAACAGCAACATTTTCAGCCGCAAATGGTATATAAATCTTCATTCCATCCCGCAACACTTCGGCTCGATTTAAGGACTTCTCCACCCAAGCCTCGTTCGCATCTGTCCTTAGCCCTCCTGCACTTTCCAAAGCATCTATAACTCGCAACGAAGGCGACAACTTATACACTCCTGGTTTGGTAACCGCCCCGCCTACATCAACCATCAGAAACTGACTCTCACTATTGGCGGTCGAATCAGTCTCTCCCAAAACAGAGGAACTATTCACATCAATCACCAATCCTTGACCGGAACTAACTGCCAACATCCCTGACCTGCCTAGCTCTTTAACTAGTCCCACCAAAATCATCCCACTGCCAATCAGACCCAAAATCCACACCTTCTTATCAAAGTTACTTATATACGCACGAAAGTCTAGCGACACTCTTTAACTATAAAAAATCAACTCGCCCTCGGTCAATTACTACTTTTGACTGACTAAACTCACCAATCGCTTAGGGATAACAATCACTTTCAGCTTAGACAAGTCACTGACCCAATTAAGAGTCTGTGGACTGTCCAAAGCTAACTGCTCCAATTTGTCTATATTCTCAGCTTCAACTTGCATCACAAACCTCACCTTACCGTCAATCTGCACAGGGACCTCAAACACTCCCTGATCTATAGCTTCTACCTCACCCACAGGCCATCTAGATTGATGAATCGAAAACTTCTGTCCTAAAGCCTGCCACAACTCTTCTGTAATGTGAGGCGCGAATGGTGCCAACAACCGCAAGAACACTTGCCATGTTGCTTTGCTAATTTTCTTACTTTTCTGTGAGTTAATCCACTTCATCATTGCAGCAATAGCTGTGTTGAATTTATATTCTTCTATGTCCTCAGATACTTTATCAACTAACCAACTAATCTGGCTATCTACCTCGCCTTCTTCTAGGTTTGCAGCCATTTGCCAAACCTTATCAATGAATCTCCGACAGCCCACTAACCCTTGATTAGACCAGGGAATCGTATCTGCAAATGGCCCCATAAACATTTCGTACAACCGCACGCTATCCGCTCCATATTTAGCGACCACGTCATCAGGATTAATCACATTCCCCCAGCGTTTACTCATTTTTCTTCTATCTTCAGCCAAAACCATTCCTGGATGCCTCAGTTTCAAAAAAGGCTCATCAAAATCCAAATACCCCAAATCACGCAGCACTTTCGTGACAAATCTCGCATATAGTAAATGCAACACCGTATGCTCAGCCCCGCCAACATATGCATCTACTGGTAACCACTCCTCGAGTGTCTTTTTACTGGCAAACTCCTTATCATTACCTGGGTCAACAAATCGTAAATAATACCAACTGGAGCACACAAACCCATCTAAAGTATCAATCTCAGGCCTCCAGCCTTTACCAAAAATTCTCTCAGTTCTTTGCACTAACTCTTTTGATTTACCCAAAGGCGCAATCCCTGTAGGTTTAAAATCCACGTCATCAGGCAACAACCACGGCAAATATTCCTCTGGTACCATATGAGGGTTACCTTCAGGGTCATAGACAATTGGAATTGGCGCTCCCCAATATCTCTGTCGACTCACTAACCAGTCACGTAACCGGTACTTAACTTCATTCTTCCCATTTAGCAATTTAGTTAACTCACCAGTTGCCTCATCAATTGTCAAACCGTTCAGGTTGCCTGAATTAATCAGCGCTCCTTTCCTGTCATTTTCAGGCTCAGCCTCTATTACTAGCACAATTGGCAATCCAAACTTCTCGGCGAATCTGGCATCTCTTGTGTCATGTCCAGGGACTCCCATCACGACTCCTGTGCCATAGTTAACCAAAACATAGTCCGCAACATACACTGGAACTTTTTCTTTAGTAATCGGATGTGTGTACCATATGCCCTCAGCTTTTATTCCAGTAACTGCTTTCTCATCTGACAATCTATCTATATCATTAGACATCTTAATACTATCTATATAGTCAGATATTTCTTGAAAATTAGTAACTCGGTTTTTATTCCTAGCCCAAAACTCGTGTTCTGGAGCTACCACTACAAACGTCACTCCCGTAAAAGTATCAATCCTAGTCGTAAAGATACTCAACATATCATCAGCACCGTTCTCAAACTCTACTTTGATATCAAAAGTAACTCCCTTTGACTTGCCAATCCAATTACGCTGCCCCATCTTGGTTGACTCAAGCCAGTCCAAGCTATCAAGTCCGCTCAATAGCTCTTCTGCGTAGTTAGTAATTCTAAAAAACCACTGATTGAGGTCTTTCTTAACTATCAAGTTATCGCATCGCTCACATCTACCGTTTACAACTTGCTCATTAGCCAGCACTGTCTGGCAACTCTCGCACCAATTGACCTTAGCCCAGGTTTTGTAAGCCAAATCATTCTCATAAAGCTTCAAAAACAGCCACTGAGTCCACTTATAATATTCAGGTGTGTGTGTACCAATCTCACGAGTCCAGTCGTAGGACATGCCAAGGTTTTTTATTTGGCTTCTAAAGTTATCTATGGCTTTTTGTGTTGTTACTGCAGGATGAATTCCGGTTTTAATTGCATAATTCTCGGCTGGTAGTCCAAAAGCATCCCATCCCATTGGATGCAACACATTATATCCCTTCATTCTCATATATCTACTTACCACATCAGTCCCTGTATAACCCTCGACGTGACCCACATGCAAACCTGCCCCAGAGGGGTATGGATACATATCTAGGCAATAATACTTTTCCTCTTCACCATGGGAAATACTTGTTTTGTAAATATCATCACTATCCCACTTTGTCTGCCATTTGGCATCTACTTCATTATGATTGTATATATTTATAGACATATGTGGACCTGAGGGGATTCGAACCCCTCACCTCTGCAATGCGAATGCAGCGCTCTACCAAATGAGCTACAGGCCCGAAAAACATATTGCTAATTATATGACCTGTTGCCCAAATCGTCTACGAAGATGAGAGATTACCGAAACCGCAGTATACCCAGGCTCACGCATGGGCAGCAAATGTCCAGCCTGAGTGGCATGCTCCAACTCCACCACATCTCCAGCTCGTCCAATTCTATCCCAAGACTCTCTGGCCTCAGAGTACGGAAACAAACAATCCTGCTCTGACTGAAACGCCAAAGCCCTATCTGATATCCGATTCAAATCAACCCCCCCAGCAATCAACTGACTATCCATCAACTCATTTACCAACTCCTTTGGCCTTGCCCCTTGCAACAACCCTGCCGAGTAATCAAATAAAGCAATCCAATTTCCAGGACTAATAGCACGAGACAAACCCTCCTGCAAAAATCTTTTTGCTAACTCCACGTTAGAAATCGGACGAGAAAAAAACGGACCCTGCAAATAAGCCACCACAAACTCCTTCTTTTCCAGTGAAACCACCGCATCGCTTACACTCACACAAGCTTTTGAATACGGCATTAACAAACTCCCCTCCTCCATCACCCCTAGAGCTGATTCCATCCGCTCCTTATGCCAAACCCTCAGTTTATCCAAATCCATAACCGGCCTCCAAACCGAATAATCCGGGTCTGTGACCAAAACAGCTTCTCTTTCTGACAACTCATCAAGCATTCCTTGAGCCAATGGATACAAGGCTTCTGGCCTCACTCCCCATCCTGGAATAATACCTACACTAAGCCGAGGAACACGCTTGTCGTCAATATCTGTAGTTTGTTTACCAAAATCTCCCCGGGTAAACACCTTTGCCTTAAGCTCACTGCCGTCCTTAATATGAGGAAATTTAATTTCAAACACCGCCATGCTATATATTATATCGTCTTAGTGGACCCGAGGGGATTCGAACCCCTGACCTCTTGCATGCCATGCAAGCGCTCTAGCCAGCTGAGCTACGAGCCCAAAAGAATGAAGTTATTATACCCTAATTTAAGAATTGTAGGGGATTCAATCTCTCCGAGCCTCTCCTAATTTCAAAATGCAAATGAATTCCAGTACTCCTACCGGTAGTACCCATCCGGCCAATAGGTTCTCCACGGTTAATGTATTGTCCATTGGACACATACATAGCTGACAAATGAGCATACAACGTCACATACCCATTACCATGGTCAATTACCACTCGATTACCGTATCCGCTCTTATCAGGCCAACCCACTTCAACCACTCTACCCGAGTCAGCGGCCAAAATATTAGGCGCATCTCGGTTAGCAATATCAAGAGCTTGGTGATACCAAGCGTAGTTTTGAGTCAGCCGACCACTCGCAGGCCACACAAACTGCCCAGACCCCGACACTACCCCGCCTGATGGCGTTTGGGCTATATTGCTTGGCCTAGTCTGCTGCGGCCTTGGAGCCGCCACAGGTGCTGGTACAATACCCTCCGGCACCAGTACCTCCTGACCAATCGCCAAACCAAAGGTCTCGTCATTTACAAACGTATTAAACGGAAAATCGACAATTGCCTGAGGCTCAGCTTCATACTTCTTGGCGATAGAATAAATAGTTTCGCCTTTCTTAACTTTGTGCCTAACCCCTGTAACCGGCAGAATTCTCAGAACCTGTCCTGGCCTCAGTCTGCTATTGGTTGTCAAATTATTTTCCCACTCAATAGTATCCACACTTATCCCAAACTTTTTCGCAATCCCGCTCAAAGTATCTCCATCTTGTACTTCATACTCCATAACTCGATCTCGCGGTTTGTCAGAGATAGTTGTCGTCATCGAACTGTTCTCAGCGGCCAACAAACTACTCGAGTGCGTCCACTCCCAATCCACTGCTTGTTCAGGAAACAAAGCTGCATATCCTGAGGCCAGAACTGGTGCCATTAGCAATCCTGACATGGCTAATCCAGCCATCCCAGCATGAGATACAGACCGAGCATGTTTACCTCTTTGGCCATACAATCTGATAGCCATCCAAGCTTTAGAGTCCTCTACTCTCCGTCCCTTACTAGACATCCATTTGCTACACACACTCAACCACAACCGTCCATATTGACGCAATTCAAATCCCAAACCTCTCTTCTCATAAACCCGCCATGATTTACCTGTAACTGTTTTACGCATATTCATATCTGCCAGAAAAAAAATCCCTAGCAATATTACTTTGTATCACACTCCAAACACCAAACGCAAACTTGAACTCCCCAGACATTAAAACCTCCCAGGTTCTCCTAATCGGACTTCTCCACATTTTTCAAGAACTCCTCATTGGTCTTATATCTCCCCAACCTATCAACCAATAATTGTGTCCGTTCATTAGCGTCCAATAGTCCCAACATCCGCCTCAGAACAATAACCTTAGGATAAAGTTCTTTCTTATACAACAACTCCTCCTGCCTGGTTCCAGACCTCTGGGCATCAATCGACGGGAAAATTCTCATTTCAGCCAACTTCCGGTCAAGATGTACTTCCATGTTACCGGTGCCTTTGAACTCTTCGTAAATCAACTCATCCATTCGAGAGCCTGTGTCAATTAAAGCTGTTCCCACAATTGTCAGACTCCCACCGCCTTGAAACTTACGTGCGGCTCCCAAGAACTTCTTGGCCGGGAAAATAGCTCCAGCATCAAACCCTCCGCTCATAGTCCTACCGCTACCCTGACCAGCCATATTATATGCCCGTGCCAGCCTGGTAATAGAATCCAGCAAGACAAACACATCTTTACCCATTTCCGCCAAACGCCTTGCTCTTTCTAATGCCAACTCAGCTAGTCTAACCTGTTCGATTGGACTTTGGTCGAAGTTAGACCCCACCACTTCGCCCTTGACTTCAGAAGACAAATAAGTAACTTCTTCAGGCCTCTCTCCAATCAGAATTGCCATCAAATGCATATCTTTATAGTTCTTTGAAACAGCTTGAGCAATATCTTTCAACAACCATGTCTTACCTGCCTTAGGCGGAGAAACAATCAACCCCCGCTGCCCTTTCCCAATAGGCGCGAGCAAATCAAGCATTCTGGTAGATAAGACTTCAGGGGCAGTTTCCAATACAATCTGAGAATCCGGGAATTCACTCACAATATCATCAAAATTACGCCGTACTCCCACATCCTCAACTTTCACTCCATTAATCTCTTCCACCCGCAACAATCCCCAATACCTCTCATTAGGCTTAGGACTCCTAGCTTGACCTCCCACCATATCACCGGGTCGCAGTCCAAATCTCCTTACTTGCGAAGTCGACACATACACATCCATTTCCGAAGGTTGGAATTTAGGTCTCAGATACCCAAACCCGGCAGGCATCATCTCCAAAACACCAGTTAAATACTCAGTCGGCAAACCAGCATCAGGAATAACCCGGTTATCAACCACCCCATCAAAACCAGCTTCGTTAGCGAGAGGTTCATTATCAATCCCATCAGGATTAACCACTGTACGCATAGCCCTCTGAGGCACCAAATCGCTCCCATATCTCATGGGGCCTCTTCCTCCTCCTCTTCTAACTTCTTCTCCCCTGGCCACAGGCGCTCTCCTTTGACCACGCACTATATAAGTCGATTTGCCCACCTCAGCAGGATGAGGTGGATTAAGGTCATCAATCACCCCAACCTGAGAGACGATACTAGTTTTCCCTTTTGGTTCCTCAATTTTTTCAGGAACATCATTAGTAACAGTAGTCCGTTTAGTTGTAACAGTCATACCAATATTGTTTATAAGCAAAGCCTATCTTTCTTTAATTAAAGACTAATTGTCTTCACGATTACAAAACATGTAACAAAACTAATTAAATAAGTTGCGAGTCATGTATCTTTAATATTCCAAATCCTCTTGCAGCAGTTGTTAGTAAACCACGAACCCCCAGTTTCTGTCAACTATCTCAATTTTGATATTAAAAAAACATGTCCCCAAAGTGGAGGATAGTAAGCCTGCCCTACGTACTATCCTCCGCTCTAGGGACAAATAAATGTAAACAAAAATTGTTCAAACTTCGTTTTAGCTCTTGACAGAGAAGACAAAACAATTTAATTTGTTTATCAGTTAAGAAATGATTTCCTGTCCAAATCATATCTAAACAAATTTCAAAAGAGCATTGCTATTCGAGATTCTCGCCCCCGGGAACTACGCTAGGAATGCTCTTTTTTTGATTTAATTATAAAGTGCTTCTAGTCATCAGAACCGGACACTGTCCTAATCTGACGAGTGCTTCAAACTGCTTTCTGGAGTCCATATTTTTCTTCATCCCGCCTATTTTGCTCTTGTCGAACTTTCTCTCTCCACGTTGGTGAAAAAAGAAATTGTTCCGGATACCGATGACAGATAGCAGTTTCCGCATACTTACAAGGAAATATAACACAATCTGCAACAAGTGTCAATCCTATAGAAATAAATGCTTACTTTTATCAATGTCCTATACAATTAAATTTTTGTAAAGATAAGCACAAAAACTCATAGATATACCAACTTTCAACACTTTGTGGAAAACTCTCAAAGCCCCAGCGCCATGCAACTACAGAGTAACCCCTGTCTTTCTTACATCTGTAAACTTACATCTTTATTCTTGCATTTCTACTTTTTCAATCCTAAAGCCGAGAAAACTTCCCCCAATGAACTCACAACCAACTCGTTGCCTTTATTCTGTTTCCCCACAGCCCTACGCGGTCCTATCACATACTCATAACCCAACCTGCCAGCCTCGCGTACTCGCAAATCCTGGTCTCGCACTGGTCTAATCTCACCCAAAAGTCCTACTTCACCAAACACAACCGTTCCTTTCTTAATCTGCTTATCATAATAAGCAGAAGCAACCGCCGCACATACTGCTACGTCCACAGCTGGGTCATTAATCCGCAACCCTCCTACAACGTTAACAAACACATCCATAGTACTCAAGGGTATTCTCATACGTCTGCTGATAACTGCTAACAAAGTTTGTAGGCGATTATAGTCAAAACCACTCGCCACCCGCCTAGGCATTGGCAAGTCGGAGTTGCTGACCAATGCCTGGATTTCCACCAACAACACCCGAGTCCCTTCAATCACTGGAGACAGCACAGTGCCAGGAGCAGAATCCTGTCGCTCGGATATAAATAGTGCTGATGGATTATCAACAGAAACCAACCCCTGCGACTCCATCATAAACACTCCGATTTCGTTAGTCGTCCCATATCGATTCTTCACTCCCCTCAGCAATCTCAATCCCTGACTTCTGTCACCTTCGAACCATAACACAGTGTCCACCATATGCTCCAATAATCGCGGCCCAGCAATTGCTCCATCCTTGGTCACATGCCCGACCAACACCAGTGGCACATCTTGTTTTTTGGCACTGCTAATCAACCGAGCCGAAGATTCTCGTACTTGAGCCACCGAACCTACTGCTCCATCTACATCCTCACAGCCCACAGTCTGTATTGAATCAACTATCACCAATGCCCACTTTTTTTGAGCAATCAGAGCTTCAATCGTATCAACGCTATCAGTGGATAGTAAGTTTACGGCTTTAATATGGGAACTTTCACTTCCCTCTGACAACCTCTGCAATCTCATGCCAATCTGATTTACCGACTCTTCACCCGATACATATAGTACCTCACCTTTTGCTCCCAAGCTCAGCGACAGTTGTGATAACAAAGTACTCTTACCAATTCCAGGTTCACCAGCCAAGAGAATGGCCGCTCCGCTCACCAGCCCCTTACTGCCTCCAGCCAAGTCCTCTCCCAACACTCTATCCAACTCCGCAATTCCGGTACTAATACGAGTATTTACCTGCCGACTCACTTTATCCGCAGATATCACTTCCACCGGACTTCTCGTCGAATGCCCCACTCTTTTACCCCCCCCCCGCCCGGGCCTGGTTACAATCTCGATTTCTCGCAAACTATTCCAAGCTCCGCATGCACTGCAACTCCCTTGCCACTTGGCAAACTCATTCCCGCACTCACTGCAAACAAACATCGTATTATTTTTCTTCGCCATACCCCCACCCTATCTTAATCCTGCCACTTTCACAAGAGGACTAGGGAGGAGATCGGTTTTCGTCATTGCGAGGAGTCCGTCTATTCAGCGGACGACGTGACAATTTGGTATTTCTGCCAGCTTAGTTTAAAAACCAGATTGCCACATGTACAAATTAATTTCTTAATCTTT
>CAYXHB010000027.1:0-10248 GCA_964464795.1 uncultured Gammaproteobacteria bacterium | reverse complement strand
CCAGGGGATACTTTTGATTTACTTGATGAAAGTTCTGGATGGTATAAGATTGAGCTCGACGATGGCACTGAAGGCTGGGTGGCGGGGCAGTATGCGGATAAGATATAGAGAAGAGGGAGAATGGAATTAAGTACTATCGGAAGTTCTTTGCTACCAATTAAGACTGCGTGTTCAATACATTTTTCCTCGTCTCCTCGCATTTAATGCGGGGTCTGGGACTTGCGCCAACCCAAGACAGAAATAGATTGCCACATGCACAAATTGATTGAAAGAAATATGGATAATTTGTGCTTTCGCAATGACGTGGAAAAGGCTTACTTTTTCTTACTATTACTCAACCGCAGGAGAAGGCCACCAATAAGCAGAGCTAATGTGAGGAGAGCGTAGACTTTCTGTTGGCTGTTGAGATTGACGGCAATTAAACCCAGCAAGGCGGTGGCTCCCCAGTAGAGATAGACGACTTTTTGTTTACTTAAGCCCACGTCAAGTAACCGGTGGTGCAAGTGACCACGGTCACCCCAGAGAGGCAGTTTTCCCTGATAAATACGGCGCAGATAAGTCCACAGAGTGTCAATAATTGGGACACCAAGAACGACGAGCAGAACACCGACTTTGGCTGTAGAGAGGAGCGCCAGCAGGCCTAACATCAGACCGGCGGTGCTTTTGCCGCTGTAACCAGGCATGATTTTTTGGGGGAAGAAATTCCAAGGCAGGAAGCCCAAGTAAGCCCCTGCCGTAATCGCCGCTAAGGTAATCACCGGCCATTGGGTGATATCAGCTGAGAACTGCAGACTGAGGATAGCCACGGTGATTGCCGCGATGACTACGACCCCTGGTAACTGCCCCTCTACCCCGCCTGCGCCTTGGCCGACAATGTTCATCATGGCTACGAGCCAAACAAGAGCGAACACAGTTGATAGCACCCAGACTTCCCCTTGCCAATCGCCGAAAGCAAAAGGTAACCGCAACCAGGATAGGTCAATGATACTGGCGGTGAAAGGATTATTGATGAAGGCTATCCCAATCCCGACGCCAACAATACATAAGGCGGTTGCGAAATTAGCCCCCAGGCGGAAGTAAGGCGAGATATTCCAGCGGTCGTCAGCCAGTCCAACCAAAGTGGCAATAATCAGGGCTGATAAAATTCCTAGTAGATGCGAGTCATGCGGGAGGAAAAATAAGGCCGGGATAATAATCGCGATAGTGGTAATCAATCCTCCGCCGCGTGGGACCGGATACGTATGCACCACCTTGGCGTGTTTGTGGTGTTGAGGGTCATCGACCATTTGCCATTTCCAAGCCAGGCGGATGACCAAAGGAGCAATAACTAAAGCAAGGAAAGTAGCTATCAGAAAAGGCAACCATAAAATTGATAGCAGCATTGTTGGATGGGTGGGAAATTAAGTAATTAGGCTGATGACTTGGAAAACTGACAGCAGGAATACCAAAGAAACTACCACTTGAGCTGAAGTGAGGATATTGGACAGAATGGCGTATTTGGCGGATAAGAGGAAAGAAGCTAGACAGTTGATAGTAGCAATCGCTATCACACCGGCAGATACGTAGTATAAATCGCCAATAGTAGCCAGTTGTTCTTGGGTGCCACTGGGTAGACTAAAGAACAAAGGAAACTCAGGTGGAAGGACTCGGGTTGCATACCAGATAGTCAGGGCAGTTAAGCCGACGGTGGTTAGCCAGACGAGAACAAGAATTCTGGGGATGGTCAATTTGGGGCGGGGAGGCAGGAAAGAATTAGGTGACATAGAGTGATTATAGCTGATGTGAAAGGGAAATGTTTGACTTTAGTTAGTAAAACCGTCACTATTTTGGGTGTGAGACAAGTAATATGTGTTGGAGCTGCCACTTTGGATATTTTTGTTAGGTCAGATGATTTTCGAGTGATACCTACTAGCGAGGGAGTGGTTCTATGTGAAGCTTATGGAGGTAAGCTGGAGGTAAATGAACTGACCTGGGTGAGCGGCGGAGGGGCGACTAATGCAGCGGCATGTTTTGTCAGACAATGGTTTGATGTTGGTCTGATTGCTGAGATTGGAAATGATACTCCAGGAAAAGCCCTGGTGAGCGAGCTGGAAAGTCTGGGGATTGGGACTGAAATGCTGGTGCGGGAAGATGACGAGCAAACAGCAACTTCAATTGTGCTGGTGGCACCCACAGGAGGGCGGTCAATTGTTACTTATCGGGGAGCAAGTAAAATGCTGGAAGTCAAAGATATTCCTTGGGATAGTCTAGATACAGATTGGTTATATATCACTTCGCTGGGCGGACAGATGGAACTGCTTGAGGCCCTGACCAGTCACGCACAGCAACATGGAATTAAAATTGCCATTAACCCCGGAGCAGGAGAATTGAAGCATCCGGAAGTAATTTATCGATTAGCGCCTTATTGGGAAGTGTTGATGTTAAATGAAAGCGAGACTGCTTCTTTAACCGGAGCATCAGACCATGAACTACCCACTCTGGAGCCGCTGGCCAAAACATTGGGTGCACGGCAGACCATCGTCACAGCTGGGGACAAGGGCGCCATATTAATTTTGGGAGATGAAACGTGGTTTTGCCCACCCGGAACGGAAAAAGCCATTGAGTCAACCGGAGCGGGGGACGCGTTTGGGAGCGGGTTCGTGAGCGGGTTAATCCGGGGTTGGGATAGTATGAAATCATTGCAGTTGGCACAATCCAACTCAGTCGGAGTGATTTCGCAAGTTGGCGCGAAAGCAGGCATTATTAGTGAAGAAGAATTTAATAGTAAAGAACCGGCGGCAATTCAAAGATGGGAGTCAAATAATTGACAAGTGACACGTTCATCTTATAACCTGAATATATGAAGATTACCTTGGTGAGTCTGTTTGGATTGTTGATAGCGGCGCAACCTGTGCTGGCTCAGAGTGTGAGCGTGGAAGTAAACAACAGAGTGGCTACGTCTTCTAGCGTCAATGTGACCCAGAGAGTAGAAACAACCAGTCGGACGGAAACAGATAATTTACAAAGGGAAGAAATTGACGCCAAGAAAGAAGAATTGCGAATGCGCCTGAATGCCCAGCAGCAAGAGTTGCGAGTTAGGCAGGACGAGATGAAAGAGAGAATAGCCAGCCGCCAGGCTGAAATGCAAGAAAGGATGGAGGGCGGAGTTAAAGAGAGAATCAAATCTATGTATAGTCGAGTGGTGCGTAGGCTGATAGCAGCCGTAGGTAGACTTGATAATCTGCTCACCCGAATCGACACGCGAGCTGAGAAAATAGCCGAAGAGACAGGTGCGGATAACGAAAGCGTTAAGATGAAAGTTAGTGAGTTAAAAATTGAGTTGAAAGCTCTAGAAGAGGAAATCAGTTCTAAATCTCAAGGGATAGATTTGGTGCTAGAGTCAGATGACCCGAGAACTATGTTTGTAGTATTGAAAGTCGAGTTAGAAGCTTACTGGGACGAATTGAAAGACTTGCTAACTGAAATTAGAGCATTGATTATTGACCTGGAAACATTGCAGTAGTTAAGATAGTAATTAGAGTATGCCTGCCGATAAACCATCTACACCAGAAGTTCCCTTGGAAAAGGAAGTCGTTGAACCAGTGGATGCCACTGTTGAGACTGGCGCAAGTGCAGTAGAAAATTCCCAACCGCCTATAACTCAAGAGCAGGCTGTGAGCCAGATGCCAAGCGGTGCTTCTGCGGAGCAACCTCAAGCAGTGGAAGGGAGCCAGATGGCAAACGGTGATGATACAGTGGTGCAGTTCACGTCTCCGTCTGCGGTGCAAGCTGTGGACGATTTAATTGATGATGAAACAGAACCTGATACCAAGAAATCTAAATGGGTGGTGTTGATTGTAGTATTGGTGTTGTTGATTTTGGCTCTGGGAGCTGGAGTTGTGTATTACTTTACGCAGTTCTCGAGTAACCAGAATGTTGAGTTGGTATCTCCTCTACCGGATGAAGCAGAAATGCCGGTTCCTACAGTGGAACCTGATGAAATAGAGGCCGAATTGGAGCAAGTAAATGATTCTGATGAGATAGAAGATATTAACACTGACGCGGAGAATACTAATCTTGAATCTATGGGTACGGAGTTGGAGGAGATTGAGGGGAGTTTGTAGGAAGAGGAGAGGGTGGGAAGTAGGAATGAAGAATAAAGATGTATGAGGTTATTATTGGACTTGTCAGTTCACTCCGTTTCCTGTCATCCAGAGTCAGAAAGGGCAGCGCAGCGGTTGTCATCTCGACCGGAGTGAAATGGAGTGGAGAGATCGCTTGTGTACTTTTGTTTTTCCCAAACCAAGAGATCCTTCGACTCCACTGCGTTCCGATCAGAATGACAAGGCGGGTGGTGACTCAAGAGGGCAACCTTTTTCCCCATGACGCAGGTGAAAATATCACTCACAACTAGTGGAGAAAACTTGGCAGTGGATGTAGTTATGAACTGACTGGAAAGTTTCATCTTTGGGCGCCAGCACCCATTGGCCGGCGTAGGGAGCGGTGGTGCCGGGATAGATAAGCAGAGCCTGTTCTGGGGTATATTCTGTTAGCTCGGCTCCGATATACGAGGGGATGGCAATAGAGGTTAGTTGGGGTTGGGAGTGAACTAACCCTAACTTCAGGAGGCTGGAGAAATGCTGAGGCTGGAAGTCTGTTTTAATCATAGTTTGAGCAAGAGAAAGCAACTGAGGCAGACGGTTACGGTCGCGCCAGGTATCCGGATTAGTGGCTTTGGTCTTGATAGCATCAATGACCTGAGTTTGGCGCTTGGAGCGAGCCAAGTCGGTACCTTCAATCCCCGGAGCGTTACGAGAGCGGACGAACTTGAGAGCCTGTTGTCCGTCCATGGTTTGGCGGCCTTGGTGGAAAGTGATGGTTTCGTAGCGAGATGATTCAGGTTCGGCGTCTTCAAGGCCGGGGAGGGGATATTTTTCGTCTATAAACGAGTTGGTAACTTCCACATCTATACCGCCTAAAGTATCAATTAACTGGGCAAACCCGTCAAACTCAACTTGGAGATAGTAATGCACCGGTAATCCGGTGACAGTGGAAACTGCCTGGCGTAGAGTGATAATTCCGTAACCTGATTGCAACTGTTCACCATGATGGTAGGCAGAGTTTATTTTGGCCTTGAGATGGGAAATCCAGGTGTCGCGAGGGATAGAGATAAGAAAAACTTCGCCCTCTTGATGGGGAACAGAAGCCAAGATAAGAGTATCGGATAAATCGCCTCCTGAGTGATTTTCCCCGCCTTGGCCGATGAGAAGAATATTGGTGCGGCCTTGGTCTTGATATAGTAGACTGGCTACGGATTGGGAAGTGAAAGTAGCGTACAGTTGTTGCGGTGTTAGGTGTAAATACTTAGTCGTGACAGCAGTAACTATTTGCCAACCTGTCAGGAGGGCATAAATCTGCAAGCTCACCACCATAACCAAGGCAATAACAAAGCGAGGCATAATTATAGACAATTGTACCTTAATAAAACTTTGTTTTGGTAAGCAGACTTAGTACAATGTCAGTCATGTCAAAAGTAACCAGTGGATTGAACGAAGCTCAGATGCAGGCGGTGACTCATTTGGGGACACCGTTGCTGGTGCTGGCTGGCGCGGGCAGCGGGAAAACTAAGGCATTGACCCATAGAGCCGCGTGGCTGATTGAAGAGCAGAATATCCATCCGGGGGAAATTCTGTTGCTAACCTTTACTAACAAAGCGGCTGGAGAGATGCTCTCGCGGATGGCCAAGTTGGTCAAGGGAAAAGACTTACCGTTTGCGGGTACTTTTCATAGATTTGGAGCTTTGTTACTTCGCCGCCATGGACAGCATATTGGAACCCCGAATAATTATGTAATTTATGACGACGATGACCAAAAGTCATTAATGAAACAAATGATTAAAGACCGAGGATTGGACCCCAAAAAATACAAGGCGGAAACAGTTTTGCAGGCAATTTCTTTTGCCAAGAATGAGTTGCTCACTCCAAGTACTCTGCTTGAGCGAGCCAGTAATTCCTGGCAGGAAACTGTAGCCCAGTTGTATGGTGATTATGAGCGAGTGTTACGCAGGTCGGAGGCGGTTGATTTTGATGATTTGATTATGCTGCCGGTGAAGTTGTTGCTACAGGAGAAAGAGTTAAGGGAAAAATACAGTAAGCAGTATCAACATGTGCTGGTGGACGAGTATCAGGATACTAATAACGCTCAGTACCAATTGACTCGCATATTGAGTGGAAAGTTAAGAAATTTGATGGTAGTGGGAGATTTCAGCCAGGCAATTTATTCGTGGCGGGGAGCCGATTACCGCAATCTGGAACAATTGGGAAAAGATTATCCTGACTTGACCACGGTAAGATTGGAACAAAATTATCGTTCGACGCAAACTATCCTGGCCGCAGCTTCTGGGGTGATTGCCCATAACAGCGGACATCCGGTGCTGTCACTGTGGACTCAAGGCAAAGAAGGGGAAGCCGTACGAGTCTATGAAGCCTATGATGAACTGGCTGAGGCTGGTTATGTAGCTGGAGTCATCCGGTCGCAGAGCAATCTGGGACAGCGGCGCTTGGGTGACTTTGTAGTTATGTATAGGACTAATGCTCAGTCGCGGGCGATTGAGGAGGCGCTGCTGCGTGAGGGGCTGCCGTATGTGTTGATTGGCGGAGTGCGGTTTTATGCGAGGAAAGAAATTAAGGATTTGCTTAGTTTCCTGCGATTAACGGTTAATCCCATGGACGTGGTTTCGCGAGAGAGGATGACGAAAGTGGGGAAGCGAAGATACGCGGCTTTTGAAGCCTGGCGGGAAGAATGGAAAGATTTGTATGAAAATTTGACGAGTTTGGAAATTCTGGATGCTATTATCAACGCCAGCGGGTATTTAAACCAATTTGACCCTGATGATAGGGAGGACTTGGCGCGACTGGAGAATATTCAGGAGTTACGGAGCGTAGCGGCAAAGTTTTCTAACTTGGAAGATTTGTTGGAGAATGTGGCTTTGGTGGAGCAAGAAACTACTCGCGATATTGCTCAAAGTCCAGACCGGGTGACTTTGATGACTTTGCATGGGGCTAAGGGGTTGGAGTTTCCGGTGGTGTTTATGCTGGGCATGGAAGAAGGGTTGTTCCCGCATAGCCGCAGTTTGACTGACCCTAATCAAATGGAGGAAGAAAGGAGGCTCTGTTATGTAGGCATGACCCGAGCGCGGGAAGAGCTGCATCTGACTTATGCCAGCCGGAGGTATTTCTTTGGCAGGCGAGAAGTTTTTAGTCCAAGTAGATTTTTGAGTGAAATTCCCAAAGAACTGACCGATAAAAAGCAAGACGCGATTATCTCAAGCGAGGATGATAACTCCTGGGGGTATAAGTTGGCCGAGTTGGACGATTTACCTTTTTCGGGTGTAAAATCAGCTGATGATTGGTAACGAGTCTATCGGGACAGCTCCTAGGCGATGGTTGGTGGTTTTGATTTGCGGCAGTTTAATTACAAGCGGGGCGCTAATGGCAAGTACCGGGAAACTGGAAGTTAATCAAGCCGAGGCACTGGAATTAAAAAATCAGGAGTTGCCCAGCCTGAAGACTGTGAGTAGTTTCAACAGTGAGATAGTTGAAATTGAGAGCGAACTCCCCTACTCGGTTGAGTATGTCGAAGATAGTGAGAAAGACAAATGCAGCGAACCGGAGGTAGTTCAGTCTGGGGTCAAAGGTAAAGAGGTGAAAGTAATTGAAGTGACTTATTATGATGGCGAGGAGTACGGAAAGAGAGAAATCCAGAGCCGACGAGTCGAGCCGGAGGCGGAAAAGATTGCCCGTGGGACTAAGACAGTGAGCAAAACTCTCAAGACCGCGGAAGCTGAGGTAACTTATACTTGCCATTTGGGTACTTTTCGAGCCACAGCCTATGACCCGAGTTGCCGCGGGTGCAGCGGGACAACCGCGATTGGGATGAAAGCAGGTTTTGGAGTGGTGGCGGTTGACCCTAAAGTAATTCCTCTGGGAACGAAATTATATATAACTGGATATGGTGTCGCGATTGCTGGGGACACTGGGGGCTCGGTGAAGGGGCAGAAGATAGATTTGGGGTTTGATAAAATTGATAGAAGTTGGGGTGTGAGAAATGTCGAAGTCTATGTACTATAAACTGAGGAGAAAAAGACATGATTGTTCGCAAACTGGTTCCTGATGACAAAAATCGCTATGACAGCCTGGTTACACATCCAGTGCAGAGTTGGGAATGGGGTGAGTTTCGGATTAAATGCGGAATAGAAGTGATTAGGTTGGGATTGTTTGATGGAAATGAGTTGGTGGAGGGGTTGAGTGCGACAGTTCATGAAATTCCCGGTAAGTTACCAATCTTGGGTGGGTATAAAGTTATGAATATTCCCAGGTGTACCCCACTAAGTCGAGAAATGATAGAAGGAGTGAAAAACATAGCCATGGAAAATGGAGTCATTTTTGCCAAGATTGAACCTGATGTGTGGAGCGAGATTGATAGTAGTGGACAGGAAATAAAGCATGCAGCTTGGAATTGGCCTCTCGACGCGCAGTTGAAAAAAGGCAAAACCTCGTTTGCTCCATACAGCGCGATGATTGATTTGAATTTGAGTGAGGAAGAATTACTGGGCAGGATGAAACAGAAAACCCGCTATAACCTGCGCCTGGCTCAGAAAAAAGGCGTAGTGGTCGAAGAAGATAATTCAGAGGCTGCTTTTGAGGAGTATTTGAAATTGACGAGGGAAACAACCAGGCGACAAAAATTTTACGCTCATAGCGAACACTATCACAAGTTAATGTGGCAGACTCTGAATCAGGCAGGGATTGCCAGGCTGATGGTGGCTAAATATGAAGGCAAGATTATCAGTACCTGGGTGCTGTTTGCGTGGGGCAGGAAACTTTATTATCCATATGGGGCTTCCTCACGCGAGCATCAAGACGTGATGGCTAATAATCTGATGATGTGGGAGGCAATTCGATTAGGGAAACAGAGGGGACAAGAACAGTTTGATTTATGGGGGACATTAGGACCGGAGGCGGATGAAAGTGACCCGTGGTTTGGGTTTCATAAATTTAAACTCGGTTTTGGTCCGACTGCGATTAAGTTTGTTGAGAGCCGAGATTTGGTCATCGACCAAATGAGATATCAGATGTTTAATTGGTCAGACAACAGACGAAGACAGTTACTTAACTGGAAGGCGAAATTTCTGTCGGCGATAAATTACCCTGACTAGGAAACAACTGTTAAGCGGATAGTGATGTGCTTATTGGTGGCAAGTTCCAGTTCCTGACGGACGGCTTGGCCGATTTTTTTTATCATCTGGCCGTTTTTGCCAATGAGGATAGATTTGTAACGGTCTTTGGTAACATGAATTTGGGCTTTTACGGTCATGGAGTTGTCTGTCTTTTTTTGGCTAATACTGGTAACTTTGACTTGAGTCTGGTAAGGAACTTCTTCGTCTGTGAACATAAATATTTTTTCTTTGATAATCTCCGAGAGGTATTCACGACTGTTGTGGGAAAGAAGCGGCACTGTCATTGAATCCACTGCTGTGTTACGCTGGCCGTAGTTTAATAAATCAAACAAGGAGTTTTTGAGTTCTTCGAGGTTGGTTTGTTTGGAGGCGGATATGGAGATGATTTTCTCAACATCCCCTTGGGTTCGACTTAAGTATTCTTGTTGGTAATGTCCCGCACCTAAATCCAGTTTATTGAAGACCAACAGAACAGGAATACGACTCTGCTGGATACGGCTCCATAGGAGTTGTTCTTCATGCCCGTATGATTTGTGAGGGTCAACAACATAAACAATAACATCGGCCTGTGACAAGAGTTTGGAGATGTCATCTGAGAGTTGTTGAGACTGGCCTTGATACAAACCAGGGGTGTCAAGGAAAAATATCTGCCCGCGTTCATCTTCGTAATAAGCATGAATAGGTTCTTGAGTAGTTTGAGGTTTGGGAGAAACAGCGGCTATTTTTTGGCCTATGAGATTGTTGATGAGAGTGGATTTGCCGGTGTTTGGGCGGCCGACCAAAATGACTGTGCCTACTTTGATTTTGTCCATTGGCACAAGTTTATCACGGGAAGAGGGGAAATTATGGTTGAGAAATCATGTCAAGGGCGGAGGCGACAATCGCGTCACTATCAATGGCGGCAAGGTGCAAGAGTTCTTTGGTAGTGCCACTGCGTGGTTCAACATTGACGGACAAGTGAGTAAAATGGAAAGGATGGGGGAGATTAGCAAGACTTGCTAAAACAGTCTCCCCTAACCCACCTTGGGGAT
>CAYXHB010000026.1:11046-11445 GCA_964464795.1 uncultured Gammaproteobacteria bacterium | reverse complement strand
ATTTGTCGGTGCAGTCACCAAAGTAATCTCCCCAAAACATATCTTGCAGCGGCATGCCCACTTTGCCTCCCTCGGAGAGGGCAGCGAACAATCTATCTGTTTCCTCGCGGGTGTCGGGCTGGAGGTTGATGTAGATGTTGTTCCCGAACACTACTTTGGGAAGACCTTGGGACTCAGTCGCGTCAGTACCCATTAGGCAATGGCCGCCGAGGATGGGCAAAGAAACATGCATGACCAGGTTTTTGTCTGCTTCGCTCATCTGAGGTTGCCCCTCTTGCGGGGGGATGTCTCCCATGCGAGTAATGCCGCCGTCAAACTCACCGCCAAAGACGGATTGGTAAAAGTTAAAGGCTTCCTCGGTGTTGCCGGGGAAATTAAGGTAAGTGGTTACTGTGGCCA
>CAYXHB010000026.1:9221-11036 GCA_964464795.1 uncultured Gammaproteobacteria bacterium | reverse complement strand
ACAAAATTATTGTAGCATAAATTAGAGATGTTAATCCTTTCTCCGTCATTGCGAAAGCACAAATTATCCATACTTTTTTCAATCAATTTGTGCATGTGCCTGTCCGACTGCTGGCGGGGCAATCTGGTGTTCATGCCCTAATGTTGCCGCAAGTCCCAGACCCCGCACTCCGCCAAGGGTCGGACAAGTAAATGCGGGAGACGACTAATAGAGGCAGAATTGGGAGGGAATGACGGGAAGGAGTGTGGAGTGATGGTTGTTTGTGATTTTTGCTTCATAAATTTTGCCAAAGTAGGTTAGGATATAAATCATATGTGGTTGTTACACGGAGAAGATATCAGCGCTTCGCGGAAGCGGTTAGTTGAGTTAGTCGCCCAGGCCAAGGAGGGCGGGAAAGAAGTGTTTGAGCTAAACGCGAGTAACTTGAGTTTGACAAGTTTGAAACAATCTTTTGAGTCAGGGTCGTTGTTCGGTACGGAAAAATTCATAATCATCGAGGGGTTACCTGGGCAAAAAGAAGAATTGGAGTATCTGCAAACCAATCAAGAAAAAGACATAGTCCTATGGGTTGGGAAGAAAATTACTCCAGCACAAGCCAAGTTGTTTGTCCGAGCTAAGGCGCAGGAGTTTAAGCTGCCGCAGTTGTTGTTTACTTTCTTAGATGGAATCGGAGTACGAGGTAAAAATGAATTATTGAAACTGCTCTTCTCGTTATTAGAACAGCAGAATCCTGACATGGTGCTGGCTCTCTATCATCGGCGAGTGCGGCACATGATGCTATGCAAAATGAGAGCTGACGCGGCGCTAAAAGCTGAGCGGATTGTAGGTTGGCAGTTGGGAAAGTTAATCAGTCAAACAAAAAATGTTGACCTGGAAAAAATCACTGATGAATACAGGAAGTGCTTCCAGTATGACCTGAACCGCAAGAGTGGGAAAACTTTTTTCTCAACAGAGCAATTCCTCCAGACTCAAATTGGACAGTGGTAAATTTAAGATAAAGTTAGAGCCGATTTTTTTTTGCCCTTGTGAGGGCGGCAAAGTGTGTGATAATTTTCATAGACAGATATTTTAGGAAAAATTTATGGTTGAGATACAGACTTTATTGGAAAAAGTACAAAGTGGATTTGGGCAGTTGAATGTTAGTGACAAATACAAAAAACAAGCACTGGAGAGTATAGAGCAGTGGCTTATTGAAGAAGAATTTCAACAATATAGTGCCCAGATTGAACATTTGCTTAACAATAATCATTGGAGTTATCTATTGGACTCTTTTTATCAAATAATTCCCTTTGGCACCGGCGGACGCCGCGGCGAAGTCGGAGTTGGTCCTAATCGAATTAACCCCTGGACTATCATGGCTAGCGCCCAAGGTCATAGCCAGTACTTAATCAAAACTTATGGTGAGAGCGCCAAAGAACGAGGCGTTGTATTTGCTTATGATGTGCGCGAGTTCGGCGGTAACCAATATCTCAATGACCAACTGGACAACCCTGTCAAAAATTTAACAAGCCGCGATTTAGCCCAGTACGCAGCTGGGGTTTATGCGGCTAATGGCATCAAGGTCTGGATGTTTGATGATGTGCGCACGACCCCTGAGTTGTCATTTGCCATTAGACATCTTAAGTCCATCGCCGGAGTCATGGTCTCAGCTTCGCATAACCCACCCGAACACAACGGCAAAAAAGTCTATGACGAGTTTGGGGGACAGTTAATCCCGCCGTATGACGAAATTTTGGTCAAGGAAGTAACCCAGAATGTGAGCGCGATAAACCAGATGTCATATCAACAAGCTGTGGATGAAGGCAAAGTAGAAAT
>CAYXHB010000026.1:0-9211 GCA_964464795.1 uncultured Gammaproteobacteria bacterium | reverse complement strand
GGTTGGCCAGGAAATTGATGACGCGTTTATCAACGCCATCTTCCAGTTATCCATGTCGCCAAATAGGGAGGCTAAAATCATCTTTAGTCCTCTACATGGCTGCGGCGGGACTTCTGTAGGTAAGGCGCTTGCTGCCTTGGGATTCGATGTGAAGACTGACCCACAAACCGGAAGCCCCAGTGGCAGGTTTGAGAATATAACTTTTAATATTGCTAACCCGGAAGTCATTCAGTCTTTTGATGCCTCGCTTAAATTCGCGTCTGAGCAAGAGGTTGATTTAATTATTAGCAGTGACCCTGATGCTGACAGGATTGGCTTGATGGTTAAGCATCACAACGAATGGAAGTTTGTGAACGGCAATGAAATTGCCGCGCTCCTCACGGAATATGTAATTGAGAAAAAGAAGGATTTGAGTGTGGAGAAAACAGTAATCAAAACTCTGGTAACCACTGATTTGGTCAAGTCGATATGTGAGGCCAATAATGTAAAAATTATTGGCGATTTGTTAATTGGATTCAAATACATCGCGGATGTCATGAACGAGCTTGAAAAAAATAATAAATATGAGGGATTCCTGATGGGCTGCGAAGAGAGCCACGGGTATATTGCCGGCAACTATACCCGTGATAAAGATGCTGCCTTTGCGGCCGTGTGGTTGGCAGAACTTGCCGGCGAACTCAAAACCCAAAACAAGACTTTGATTGATAAGCTGGATGAAATTTACAGTAAGTACGGGTTTTTCAACAATTACCTAACTGAAGTCCGTATGCTAGGCGCGGTAGGTAAAGAAAAAATCGATTTGATTCAAAACACGCTGCGAACCAGTCCCCCTAACCAGTTTGGCAAATTTGTAGTCCAAAAATTCGAAGACTGTCAGTTGCGATTACCAATCGTGTCCCAAACTGATCTAAGCGCCAAAGATGTCCTGGTGTTTAGCCTCGCGCCAGTTGATGGTACAAGTTCAATCAAAGTTACAGTGCGTCCCTCAGGCACTGAACCCAAAATAAAAATGTACTTTGAAATCGGTAGTCAGAGCGTCAGCTTAGATAGACTTGAAAGTGTGAAACAGTCTGTTGTTGAGTTAATGGGAGAATTAGAAAAAGAAGTCATGTTGTATTGTTACAGAATTATCGGAGTGGATTTTCCGGACCGCGGCTTCCTGTTGTTCTGGCAGTTGCCGTTGGACTTAAAATTGAAATATTTTGAAATCGAAGATCAAATCGCCGGACTTAAGGAAATTTCCAACAGCGATGAGAAAAATGCTAAACTCAATGACCTCTTATCTTTCCTGGGTTCCAACCCTATTGAAAAAGTAGATAAAGCATTCATCGCTCGCTACGGTAGGCAAATAAGGGACTATCTGCAAATTTAAACTGCAAACTTTTCGGTAGTATATCATTCACCCAATTGCATCCCCCTCCCCATTCCCGCTATTCTTAAGTTATGAGTAAGTATTTTGCGATGATTGATGAGGCAGGATATGACGGATGGAAGGACGATGGGCAGATAATCCAGTTTTTGCATAGAGCAACTACTTGGGGTCTACACACGCCCGGCGGGGGGATTGTTACCAATGGAAGTTGGGAGAGGCTATTGAAACACAAAGACTTGGGTGCCGCTCTGCATCGGTTGGTGTTGAGGTATCGCGGTGGGCATATGAGCATGAGTGAGCTGGAGCTTGAGTTACGCAATGTTTTCGGGAAAGCCGGGTTCCCAGGAGTGCTTGAGAAAATGTTTATCGAGACGTTTGGGAAGTTGAAGAGAATCTATAGAACCGAGTGTTTGGGTGCGCGGATGGTGATAGATAGTTTGAACCAGGGAAGTAATTTCTTGCGGGCGCAGTGGCCGTTGTTGGGTGAGAGCGCTATGGCTTGGGGAGTAAGAGAGTTGTGGATTGAGGGGATGCTGTTTTGGATTTCCCATAATTTAACTGGACGAGTGGGAGTCAAGCTGCCGCGGATGGCGGTTTATGTTTATCCGGTGACCAAAGTAAGTGTCTCAGGGACGGTTGAGGAAGATAGCCGGAGGAAAAAACCTTGGCTACGGGTAACGGCTCATTATGGTTTATATGAACCGGCTTTGGCCAAGCAGGTCAAGGCTGATGAATATGTGGTGAATAAGCACAGCGGTGAAATTGCGCTTATGAAACAAGGTGAGCACGGATACGAAGTTACATGGGATGAAGATGAGGTGCTGGTTAAGAAGGTTAAGCAATCTGTAAGCCAACTGTTGCTTGATGAGGAACAACTTGAGGAAATACGCAAAGCGGTGCAACTGATGGAATCCAAATTAACACGTCCGATTTCGGTTAGTTGGCAGATAGTCAATAAGAAGTTGCAAATCACAGCCGTGACTTGGCATAACCCTGAGGTGAAAGCCAAAGTCAGCCATCGAGTCCTAAATCCACTAGTGCATGGAGATACGATTGTGCGCGGAGTGGCGGCTGGGCAAATCGCGTTTGTCGACAAACTGGGAACAGGCTTGGGTCATAACATGATTTTGTATGTGAATAATTGGAAAAAAGAATATGCGCGGAAAATAGCTAAGTCAGCGGGCGTGATTGTGGGCGGGGTGGCGTATCATGAGTTATTGGAGATTAAGGCTTTGTTAACAGACTTGGGGATTGTCAGTTTACAAGCGCGGTTGGAACATGTGAGGCGATTACCTAAAGTTGTTACCCTGGACAGCGGACGAGGAGTGGTTTATGAGGGGGATTTGGTTCATCGAATGGGCGAGCCAAAGATGATTAAACGAATGACTGTAGATTCATTGGAAGTCGAAAGCCTGGTCAAACAACCTCTGGCCACACAAATGTGGCTGGCTGTACCGGAGTTAACAACGGCGTTGCCTGACCTGGACTCCATAAGCGGGTTGGTGGTGGATGGGGATAGTTTGTGGCGCAAGTTGGATACTCATCCTGGGTATTTGAAAGAGCATAAGAAAACTGATTTGATTATCGAGCCATTGGTGGAGAATTTGACAACCTTATGTTTGACTAAAGCGCCCAGCAAAGTTGTGTATTGCTTGTCGCGATTGACGAGCCAAGACTGGCGGGGAATGAAAATGGGCAAGGCTTATGAGTTGCCAAATCTAGATAATAATATTTATGGGGCCGAGCGGTATTTGATAGATAATTCTCAACTTGATATAGAGCTACGGGCCATCAAGCAGGTCAGGCATAAGAAAAGAATGACTAATTTGTGGATTGAGGTTCCAGGAGTGAGGAGTGTGGAACAGTTGCGGGAGATGAAAAAGTATTTATCGGCTCATGGGTTGACTCGGAGTGTGAGCTTGCGGATTAGTTTCAGTCTGGAAACCATGGAAATGATAGAGAGTCTTGAGGAAGTGGCACAGTTGGGGATAGATGGAGTGACGCTTGAAACCGATAAGTTGCTTGGGTACTACAGCGGCAGGATTCAATGGGAAGTAAATCCTAAAACAGTTGCTCTGCTTTGTAAAGCGGTGCAGTTGACTAGGAAGTTGAAACTTGACCACCGGTTGGTCGTGAATAGCCAGTTTGGTCATGACACTCTACTTACGTTGTTGCAATTTGGGTTAAGCAGGGTGCAAGTTGAGTTAGGAGATGGGGAAAGTTTGGCCGGGGAATTAAGACAGGCTGAGTTGATGTTGGTGAGGAAGAGGTAACGGTGCGCTGGCGGCGGAAACCGAAGGAAAGGTCTCTAAAAATTAAATAGTGAGCACTAGGACGTACTCGCCCTTGATTTTGGCTTTTTCGTAGACTTTGATCCAGGTGTCCAGAGGGGCGGTGTTTACTTTCTCATGCAGTTTGGTTAGTTCCTGGGCCACAGTAATAGGATGGTCACTGCCTAGGACTTGGGCGAAATCCCGCAGGCATTGAAGCAAGCGATAGGGCGATTCGTAAATGATGAGTGCGGGTTTCTTGGGGAGGGTGGGGACGACTTTTTGGAGTTGGGAAATAAATTTAACCCTAGCAGCTTGCTTGGTGGGTAAGTAGCCGAGGAAAAGATGGTTGGCTGGTGGTTGGCCGCTTGAGACCAGGGCGGTCAGTAATGCCGAGGCTCCGGGGATTGCCACAACCTTCACGTTGGCTTCTCTGACGGCACGGACGAGTTTGAAGCCTGGGTCAGAAACGAGCGGCGTGCCGGCATCACTAACCAGAGCCACGTCTTGTCCTTGGATAAGATAGTTGAGAATTTGGGGAATGCGTTGCTGCTCGTTGTGTTCGTGGAAAGAAACAAATTGCGGTTTAGTGCTGGGGTTGAAGTCCGGCAGGAGTGCCGAAAGTAAATCTCCCTGACGGCGGAGCATTTCCAGCAAGTTGCCGGTGTGGCGGGTGTCCTCGGCGGCTATGATGGGAACAGAGAACAGAGTCTTGATAGCGCGCAGGGTAATGTCGTCTAAATTGCCGATTGGTGTAGAGACGATGTAGAGAGTGGCCATGGGGTGATTATAGACTATTTTTTCGTGTCATTATGAAAATGTAAATTGTGTAAGGAATAATTTGCATTTTGGTAATAAAACCTATACGCTGAATATACAACCCACATTTCTCTAAGGAGGTGATAGATATGGCAGCAAAAGTGAAATCAAAAAAAGTTTCATCCAAATCAGCTCGCCCTACTATCCACTCACGTGAGCAAGCCGCCATTGAGGTGTTTGCTTTTGGATTTGTGGCGGTTGCAGTTTTGTTCTTGGGAGTTAGTTTGATGTTATTGAGATAACATCTTAAGAAGAAGACCTGCCTTTTTAGAAAAAAGGCGGGTCTTTTTTGTGGTATGATACGAAATTATGTTCTGGCGTAAGAAAGAAACCAAGCAAGAATTCCCTCCTGTAGAGGAATTTAAGCCCGTTTCGTTTGCTGACTTACAAAGAGATATTCAAAATGCCAGGCGAGGGAAATTTGAGGATACACAAGTTGATGCCCATAATCCATTCGCCTCACCTCTACTGAAGTTAGGCATGGCCAGGAAATCTCTCAGAACGGATATTTCGGGCGAAGAAGCCTGGGGGCTATTGGAAGCAGCCGATAAACTGTCAGGGTACATGACTGGGGCAATACAAGTCCCTGACGATTCAACCGTGTTTTTAGAGGCGGTTGAAGCTGCAAATAGAGGAAATACTAATGAAGTTTTGGCTTGGGTCTTCGAACACCCTCAAGAACTGGATGGACATGCTCAGACTCTGTTATGCTCGGCTGCTTTTCATGAAGCAGAGAGATTTAACCAAGCGGGAGCTACAATTGCCGCTGGAATCGCACTGCATGAAGTTGAGCGAGCACTTTTGCAAGGAGTTGAAAACTACAGAGAGTTGAGAGAGAAGTTATCTGATTTTGTAGGACCTGTTTTTCCTGCGACCAACATTAACCTTAGTGAAGCTTGTAATCTTGTAGCCAGAGAAAGCGGCACAGTTACCCTTGGAGTTGAAAGAAAAGTCCGAGAACTAACAGGAATAGCCGGTGCTAAAAATCTACCGGCGGATAAGGCTGAAGAATACTTTGAAATAGGGCTAACGATGAATAATGCAAGCCTAGGGATGGCGATTTAGTATTGATACAGATACGCTGGTTTGCCGCGTAGTGAGGAGCCGACTAAGTCCGGAGTGAGAGAAACATTGAGGCGGAAATTGTTGAGGAAAGCTGAGAAGAACGATTCCAAGAGCCCAGGTTGGCCGTATTCAACAACTTGGTAGTGGCTGAGGTTAACCAAACTGGCTGTGGTATCAACCGCCTGGCGGAACGTACCGACTGAGTCCACCAAGCCTCTGGCCTTGGCTTGCTCGCCGCTTAAGACGCGACCGTCAGCCACTTGGGCTAAGGCCGCGGACTCAATTTCGCGCCGCTCCAAGATGCGGTTGGTAAAGAGGCCATAAGCTTCGTCGACTGTCTGCTGGAGAAGGGCTATCTGCTGTGGGTCAACGGGCTCGAGAGGGTCAAGGAGGTTCTTATTATCCCCGCTTTTGATAACTACATTTTGGACTCCGTAGCGATTGGCTAATTCGCTGACATTGATGGTCTGGAGGATGACTCCGATGGAGCCTGTGAGAGAGGTGGAGTTAGCTACGATTTGGTCGGCGGCTAGGCCGATGTAGTAACCACCGGAAGCGGCTGTCTCACCGAACGACGCCACTATGGGCATATTCAGGCGCTGCCTGTAGTGGAGAATTAGTTGGTATATTTCCTCTGTGGCGGTGACGCTGCCGCCGGGGCTGTTGATACGCAGGACAATGGCTTTGACCTGGTCGTTGGTTTGCAATGATTCAAAGACTCTAGTTACTCCATCTGGAGTGATAACTTGCTCCTGGGCAAAAGCCGTGGGAGTTGATGATTCCATAATCACGCCTTGGAGGTTGATGACCGCGATTTGGTTGTCGCCTGAGCCGTAGAGATGTTTGTACCCTTGGCCTGATGATTGAGAGAACCCGCCCAACAAAGCGAAAAACAGCATGATGTAGAAGGCGCTCTTGAGGACTTTGCCGCCGACATTGTAGGAGGTGGAAGCGAATGATTTGATTTTGGGCCAGAGGCTAGGTTTGGGAGGAGCAGGCGGGATGTCTCCCTCGATAGGTGCTTGAGGAAATGGTACAGTAGAGTGAGATGGTCGATTTGAAAAAGATGTTTCTGAATTCATACGTGAGGAAAATTCCATGGCCGATGATTGGCCTGGCTTTAGTGTTTATGGTAGTGGGTTTGGTATTAGGTGCGCAACTGGCAAACATTAGGCACCGTGACGAGAAAAGCAGATTGGTAAGTGTTTATGATGAAGATGCCAAAAGTTTGAGTGAAAGTCTGGAAAACAAGGAAATGATGCTCTCCATGCTGCAAATGGAAAACAGTCGGTTGCTTGACTCATACGTGGAGTTAGCAACAGAGAGTGCGGCGCTTGAGTTGGGGGAATTAAAGGCAGATAGAGATTTGATTAATGAACTAACTGCTAAAATCAGTGAGTATAAGCGGGCAGGTGTCAATGTGAGTGACGTTGAGAAACAAGCGTCTGAACCAATGAGGTTATTCTTATCTGGGAAAAGTAGTGAGTTGAGGGAGTTAGTGACTAGGCTGGATGGCGAACTGGAGAAGAGTTTGGCTTTGAAGAAGGAAAATGATTTGAAGTTAGCTACCACAGCCGTGGCAGTAAGCGCGCCGGTGTCCAGTAATCCTGCGGGCGGGTACAGCCGGATTACGGTGCAGACAAGCCGGGGAAGTTTCGTAACGGACGTTATTATGGCTGATTTAGGCTCGACTCAAGTGGTGACTGTGACTGGCAATGATGGAGACTGCGGGGCTAATTGTAATGTGAAATCATTGGCTGATTATGTGGCTGAAGAAGGCGGGTACGCAGGGATAAACGGGACGTATTTCTGTCCACCTGATTATGCTGCATGCGGTGATAAAGTTAATTCGTATGATTTCCCGGTCTACTCTACTCGGCATGGGAGGTGGATTAATCCTGAGAAGTTGTTTTGGGATGGACGGGGAATGGCGGCGTTTTCTGGTTCTAGCCCTAGATTTTGTATGAATGCCAGCGGTTGTGATAACGGGGCTATCAATGCCGGGATTGTGAATTATCCGACGCTGGTTAGCGGCGGGAATGTGGTGGTAAGTGAGAGCGCTTTGCCTGCCTCTCTGACGCAGACCAAGGGGTTGCGGGGCGGGATTGGGGTGCGGGGGTCGAGTGTGTATCTGTTGGTGATTAGGAGTGCGACTGTGGGTGACGCGGCGGAGGTAATGAAGTCATTGGGAATTGAGCACGGACTCAATCTGGACGGCGGCGGGTCAAGCGCGTTGTACCATGGGGGTTATAAAGTCGGGCCAGGGAGGTTGCTGCCTAATGCGGTGGTGTTGAAGAGTAGGTAGTTTTGAACGTTATTCCACATGTCGATAGTGAGGTCTGAGAACTTTAAGCGGATGTAAAAACTAAAACCAGATTGCCATATGCACAAATTAATTAATAGAAACTTTGGATAATTTGTGCTTTCGCAATGACGAGAAAAAGCCACCTCTCCTACTCTTTCCCACCCTCCAGCAAAAGTTCTTCCTCTGACTCTAGGGCAGACAGCTCGTTGCCCATGATGCCTTGGAAGTCGCCGTACATGCCGTGGGTGTTGTCGAGAACCTGACGCAGATATTTTTCCTGCCGAGCCCATTTTTGGGCGAAGAGGCGTTTTTCTTTTTCTATTTCTACTTGTAATCCAGAGAAAGCCTCAACCATTGACTCAATGCGGTGTTTGAATTCTGTGCTGCTGACGTATTGGTAAATGAGGGACATTTTGTCTGTTTGACCGTCTTGGCTACGTTTGATGGAAGCAAGTGATAATAGTTGGTTGCGTAGAGTTGTAGCCACTGGCACGACTAAATTATGTGATGATACCCAGACCCCGTCACGATGGCCAAAGTGTTTGATTTGCTCGGGTAAAGCAGTGGACACAAGCACGGCGAACTCTGACTTGAGGGTGCGTTGGTCGTCTTTGAGCTTGGTTATCCATGAAGGTGAGAAAGCCTTGGTGTTTTTTACTTCCCAGATGATTGAGCCGGCTACCCTACCCGACTCGTCGCAAACCACCTGAATGACATCAGCTCCAGTTACACCTTTGGGGACCTCTGTGACTTGGTCATGGGGGAATTGGTTTGCCAATAGCTGTTCGATGGCGAGTTCCAGGACTTCGCCTTGGGTCTGTTGCGAGCCTTGCTCCAGTTTGCGGCGCAGGTCTTCGTTGACGCGGCTGATGTCCTGGAGTTTTTTCTCTAGTTCACGTTGTTTGAGGTGATGTTCTTCGTCGGCTGAGACACGCGCTTCTTGGCGGATTTTGTCCTGTTCTGCAAGGAGGGTTTTTTCCATTTCCAGCTGGCGTTGTTCATCTTTGGTATGTAAGTCGCGCAGTTGTTTGTTGAGTCCGGTTAGCTGCTCTAGCAACTGTTGGTTGCGCTGCTTTTCGTCAGATAGTGCCTCTTGGCTGGTTTGTAAATTGAGCTGGAATTCTTGCACAGCTTTTTGGCGAGCTTTGGTTTGTTCTTCGGCGATTTTTTTGTCGAAAGCTTGGCGGAATTCATTTTTTTGTTTCTCAAGTTGAAGGGTGTACTTTTGGTGTTCACTATGGCGAACCTGTTCTTCCAGGTGTTGGGTTAGGGCTTCGGTTAGCTCGAATTCTTTCTGGCAATGGGGGCAAATGGTCTGCATGAGGAGATGATACTGTAAATATAGAGAATAATAAAATAAATATATATTAGGTTAAGTTT
>CAYXHB010000025.1:0-11716 GCA_964464795.1 uncultured Gammaproteobacteria bacterium | reverse complement strand
GCGGATACTGGGGTGTTTTTTGATTACCTTAGGTAAGGCTTGGAGGACGTATTCAATTCCCTTACCTCGGCTTAGTAAGCCAAAGGTTGATAGCACGGTTACGTTTTGGAGTTTGAGCTTTTTTTTGGCCTCTTTGGTAGTGTCAAACTTAGTGTCATGGATTCCATGGGGAATTACATGGACTTTATCAACGGCTTGAGGATATACAGTCTCGAGAATTTCCTTGGAGCGATGAGTTAAGACAATAATGACGTTGGCACACTCAATGATTCTTCGGGTGATGGCTTTCATTTTGGCAGTGGGACTGGGCAAAACTGTGTGCAGGGAGATAACCATTGGTTTATGGCAGTTTTCGATAAAGGAAAGGATGTTTTCTCCATCCACGCCGCCATAGATTCCGTATTCATGCTGAATTATTACGCCTGTTATCTGTGGGTCACGATTGAACTTACCGGCCAAATCTGCATATTCTTTTTTGTTGTTTTGGTCAAGTTTCCATTCTACAACCGGGGGATAAATGTAGGTATCAAGCGGAGATAAATTCATAGCCGCGACTTTACACAAGATATCATCACCCAAAAACTTTTGACTTGAATTTAGTAAATCCTGGTTGAAGGTTGCAATTCCACACTCACGAGGAGGATAAGTTCCCATGAAAACTATAGTAGGCTTAATTTTTTGAATAGATGTACAGTATACTCTATGTAAGTTTTATAAGTAAAAATTATGGGACATAGACTGGTTTGAGTAGGAAAATGGGAAGTGAAAACGGTTAGTTTGAGAGTTAAAATATTTATATGATTTATGTAGCTTTGCTGCGGGGCATAAATGTGGGTGGGAACAACAAAGTAGACATGAAAAAATTGAAAACTACTTTCGAGAGAGTCGGGTTTGCTAAAGTAAAGACGTACATTAACTCAGGAAATGTAATTTTTGAGGATGAGGGAAAGTCTGAAAGTGAACTAGTGAATTTAGTTGAAGAGGCGATTAAAACAGACTTCGGATTTGAGGTAAAAGTGTTGGTTCGGGATAGAGATAATATCAACAAAGTGGTCACTACCCTGCCCTCGGATTGGGTAAATGATGCAAGTATGAAGTGTGATGTAATGTTTCTATGGCCTGAGGTTGATAGTCCGGAGGTGATTGCACAACTCCTGCTAAAGCCTGGAGTTGATGAGGCAAAGTATGTACCAAGAGCAATCTTGTGGCGGGTTGATAGAGATAAAATTAATCGAAGTGGAATGCTTAAACTAGTGGGAACGAAGTTGTATAAACAAATGACTATTAGGAATTGTAATACTGTTAGGAAGTTGGCGACTACGATGACCGATACAAGTTCATAATTGATATGTATTGACATCTTGATATTTATTGATATACTTCTGACTTATAATATAATAAATATGACTACAGAAGTACAATGTGATGGTCGCTCACTGGGAATTGTGAAAAATGACAGGCGGTCTTTTTATCATGGTGATTGGAAATTAGTGTGTAGAGATCAAACAGGCATGTTTGGAGGGGGCGAAACTAACGTAACGTATGGTGTCGAGGCAACGGATGATGGTGAAGGTGGATTTTTTAGTCGAGTTGAAATAAACCGTAAAGATGTACCTACTCCCATAGGTCCATTTGTCGTTACTAGGATTTAATTATAAGTATTAAACTCATTAATCTAATTTTAAAATATGGGCGCTGAATACAAAATGACTTTTCTAAGCGAAGATTCCCCTGGAAATGGTACTGTGTATAACGATGTTGTAAGCGGGAGAGTTCGGGATGGCGGCTCTGCCATCATTAGGCATCCGTGGACAGGTGAGTCTGTAGTGGGAATAAGTGATACTAAAAGTTTGTTTGGAGGAGGACAGACAGAGGTTTCCTTCTACGGATTGCGAGACAGCCGCGGGAATATAAGACCAGAATCCGAAATCGAACCGAAAACTCTGAGTTGGAAAACGCCCTCTTACCACAACGCACTGTACAGGTTAAGTGTGACAAGAACTTAGAGTATACTCTAGACTATGGCAGAAATGAGAAGTGTGGATGTGCAGCAGGCCTTGGAGAAATATGCAAACAGAGAAAAGGCAACCTTTTTTGGGATTTTTTTTAAAACCGGGAAAGCTGGTTATGGTGAGGGAGATAAGTTCATAGGGTTAACAGTACCCCAAGTCAGGCAAGTTGCGAAGAACTACAAAGACTTGCCGCTTGATGAAGTTGGAAATTTACTAAAAAGCGAAATTCACGAGCATAGATTATGCGCATTGTTGATTTTGACTTACAAGTTCCCTAAAGCCAACGAAAAAGAGCAAAGGGAAATTTACGATTTTTATTTGAAAAACAGGAAACATGTAAACAACTGGGACTTGGTGGATGCGTCAGCTTACAAAATCGTGGGGGAATACTTGGTTAAACATGAGGATAAGTATCGTGAAATTAAAGAATTGACGAAATCTGAGCATCTATGGTCGCGAAGAATTGCGATGGTGGCGATGTTCTCGTTTATCAGAAAAGGTCAGTTAGATAAGCCTGTGGAAATTGCCGCCATTTTGGTCAATGACGAACATGACTTGATGCACAAGGCAGTAGGCTGGATGCTGCGGGAAATCGGAAAACAGGACGTGAGGATATTGAGAACTTTCCTTGATAAGCATGCTGATACTATGCCGCGGACGGCGTTGCGATACGCGATTGAAAGAATGGAAGATAAGGAACGGAAAAAGTACCTTGAAATGAAAAAACTAAAAACCATTGTCGAGAATGGTTAGAACGTGATATATTGGGATTATGAGACCTTTATTGGCTGAGATGGTGGGAACGATGGTTTTGACCCTGGTGGTGATATCCAGTCTGTATAATGGAATACTCCCAACTCCGGTGATGGCCAGTGTGACACTCGGAATGATGGTGTATGCGATTGGTTGGATTTCTGGGAGTCATATTAATCCGGCGGTTTCTTTTGGATTGTGGTGGGCTGGAGCGATTAACACAAGGACGTTGTTGAAATATGTCATCAGTCAGTTTGCCGGGGCCGGAGTGGCTTATTTATTGGCGGTAAACTTGCTTAATCTTGAGTGGGCCGCACCAACAGCCACCCATGGAATGTTAACCGGTGTGGGAGAGATATTGGGGACAGCTATTTTGGGATTTGGAGTCGGATCTGTGGTAATGGGGAAGTTATCCAAGGAAGTTAGCGGGCTGGTGATTGGGACGAGCCTGTTAATTGGAATTGTAGTTGCAGGCTCAACGTCGGCCGGAGTATTGAACCCGGCAGTAGCAATGGCTTTGAGTGCCAAGTCGCTGACTTATATGATTTCTCCGCTCATCGGGGCCATTGCAGGGATGCAGTTGGTGAAAATTTTGGTAGGGAAAAATTAAGCTCCTTTTTATGAATCAGATAACTATAAACGGCGGTAAAACTTTGAATGGAGAAATATGGGTGGCTGGAAACAAAAACGCGGTACTGCCCTGCTTAGCGGCCAGTATCATGACTAAAGAAACTTCTGTGTTTCGGAATGTGCCTGAAATTGAGGATGTCAAAGTCTGTGTGGAAATTCTTGAGGACCTGGGAGTGAAAGTTGATAGACCAGATGCCAAGACTCTGGTAGTAAATCCCGAAGGCTTGAATAAGTATGAACTCAATCCGGAGTTGGTTTCGAAACTAAGGGCATCGATACTTTTCCTAGGGCCGCTCCTGGCTCGGACCAAACAAGCTGTGATGCGGCATCCGGGCGGGTGCATTATCGGGAGGCGGCCGGTAGGGACGCATTTTGAAGCGATTAGAATGCTAGGCGGGGAAGTAATGACGACAGAAGATAATTATGAAGCTAAGTTGAACGGTGAAAAGCAAAGCGAGATTTTCTTAGATGAAGTTTCGGTGACGGCTACAGAGAATGCTATGTGTTTGGCCGCGGCTATGGGAGGCAAAACCGTGATTATGGGCGCGGCTTGCGAGCCACATGTGGTGAATTTAGCCGAATACTTAATCAAGATGGGAGCTAAAATCCAAGGAGCCGGTACTAACAGGATTGAAATTGAAGGCACAAGTGAGCTAAGAGGCGGCGAACATACTATCTCTTATGATTTCATTGAAGCAGCTACGTTTGCCTTTATGGGGGCAGTTACTCAAGGAGTGGTTACAATTCACAATGCAATGGCCGACGACTTGCATATGATTAATACGTATTTGAAGGCGTTTGGTTCTGACTTTAGTTTTGTTGATAAAAATATTTTGCAAGTCCGTCCGGCTGCCTTGCACGCACCGGTGAATATCAAGGAAATCCAAACCCGCCCCTGGCCGGGATTCCCTTCGGATGCGTTGAGTCCGCTAATAGTTTTGGCGACCCAAGCGCAAGGGATGACATTGTTTCATGAATGGATGTACGAGGGTCGGTTACTATTTACTGACATGCTGGTAGCTATGGGAGCTAACATTATTACTTGTGACCCGCATCGGGTGATTGTTACGGGCAGCACTCCCCTACGGTCCAAGAAACTTGCCAGTCCTGATATCCGTGCTGGAGTCGCCCTGGTATTAGCAGGCCTGATTGCTGAGGGAACTACGGTAATTGATAATGCTCATCTGGTTAGGCGGGGATATGAGAATATTGCCGCGAGATTGCGGGATTTGGGAGCTGAGATTGAAGAGAATTAATTGAAGAATTTATTTTTGACATCAAGCCAGTAGGATGATTGGCGGCAGAGGAATTGTTTATCATCTGGGTTTTGGAGGAGTTGCTCAAGCAGATATTCGAGGAAAATTTGGTTTTGCGAGCCTTTAAACAGGAAAACCGTATCAGGTTTGGCCAGAACAGAAACTTGGGAAACTGCCTGGTTGGCTTTGAGGAATGAAACATCTTGCTTGGCAGCTATGGCTTGGAATTGCGCGCCGATTAGAATTACGTGCGGTGTAACTGTCTTGGCGAGCTTGAGGATTTGGGTGTGGTCGTGTGGAGATGACTGGCCGACTTCGCGCATGTCGCCCAATACCGCAACTTTATGTTTGGATTTGATTAGTTTCAATAATTGAAGCGCGTCCTTCATTGATTCAAAGGAGGCATTGTAGGTTGAGTCAATTAAAGTGGTATTGTTTATGCCCTGGAATAAACCCATGCGGCCTTGAGGAATAGTAAGATAAGTTTGTAAATTATCAATGGCTATCGAGGGAGAAACTTTCAAAGCAGTAGCGACTGCCAGTGCCGCGGCGAGATTATGAGCATAGGCCGGACTGAGCAGTTGTTTGGGGTAGGAAAGTTTCATTTTCGTGTTCTGGAAGTCCAAAGTAATCTGAGTACCTTGTTTAGGAGAAAGGTGGAAGTTGGAGATACGAACAGTTGACTGTGAGTGAGTCCCGAAAGTAGTAATCATCGCTTGAGTCTGTCGAGTAGATTGGATAATCTCTGGTGAATCATTGTTGATAACGGCGTGGCCATCTGACGGTAATGCTAAAACAAGCTTGGCTTTTTCGGCGGCGACTTGTTTCACAACGGCTTGGTGACGAGCCAAAGCTTTGACGTTATCTGGCACAAGTGGGTCGAAGTTCTCGCCATGCACAGTGGAAACACTGGTGAACACACCGATATGAGGCCTGACGATTGTTAGTAGGAAGTCCATGTTATTAGGATATTTAGGACTGTCTATACCCATCTCCAGCAACAGAATTTCGTATCCCTCCCAGTTGGTAAGTAATTGCCATGGACATAAAAGCATCAGTCTGAGCCAATCAAGTTTGGAATAGTCGTGCGGTTTGAGGCCTAAGATATCAAGCGGGATTCCGGTCTGTGAGTTGCCAAATGAGCAGTTTTTGAGTTTGAATTGACCGTGGAGCGCCGCGGCTATAGCTTGACGAGTGGAACTTTTGCCTGATGAACCAGTAACGGCGACGACTTGGGCGTTGGGGTTCTTGGCAAGCTGGAGGCGAGCAAAAAAGCGGAGATACTTAACCACTAGAGTACTGAAAAATTGCATAGGTTGATTGTATCAGGTGAGAAGATTATTGAGTTAGAAAATTAGATACTGATTTGCATGCCCCAGACATGAGGCAAAATAACTTCGTAAGGCTGGTCACTGAGAAATAACTTGTACAAATAGCGGCTGTCTTCTCCGTTTATATCAATAGGCGAAAGGTGTTGAAGTACTAGTTTGGTTAATTTACTTGATTTGAAGAGGTTGATAATATCCCAGGCCGATAAATGAAAAGCAGCTTGACGCCGGTGATCTAAGCTGTGGACGTTGACAACCGCGGTATCAATGTCTGAACAAAATTCCTGAAACCGAGGAGCAAGTTTCGTGTAATCTGGATGCTTGATAAATCCCGTATCACTAATGTAGGCGAATGTTTTGTCTTGTAAAGTAAGTTTAAACCCGAAACATGGGTCAGAATGAGCTAAGGAGATTGTTTGTAATTTTCCGAAAGGTAATTCCATTTCCAGCGATTTAGTCATTTGTGTGTAAGTAACGTGAGGACTGTTCTGAAGCTGCTGGTGGTGAAAAGTTGACAGATGTTCGTGAGACTGGGCTTGGGGCATGAAAAACCATTTTCGTGTAAGAGGACCTGCAAGCAAAACTTCGGTAAAGGGGCTTGTATCAACAACGTGGTCTGTGTGGTTATGGCTGACGTACAACAGAGAAATTTGGGTAGGGTCAAGGTTGGTCATATTAAATCTGTTAAAGAGGCCAACTCCTGGGTCAATGATTAAAACATGGTCGTTGATTTGAAGGAAAAATCCCTGATGAAACCACTTTCCTACCTTGAGCGAAAGATTGGGAGCTAAATTAAGAGGCGGGAAAATTATGCTGGCGCTGGATGACTGCGGGGTATATGCACCTTGGACGATTGAATCCCTAAGTTGTTTTTTGCGATTAAAAATCTGCTCTTCAATTGCGATTAATTTCTGCTTGTCCATTGGTAACTAAACCATAGTATTGCAGATGAGTTATTTAATCAATAACTGTAAAACAAAGGAAACTCCTCTCATCTAAATATGTTAAGTTTATCTTATATGTCAGCAAAAACTGCCGGTCTGTTGGCTCTAGTGATTAGCGTTATCAGTGGTTTATTCTTGAGTGTTTTCATCTCTTGGATGAGCACTGAGGGACAGGTTTTGTCAGAAACAGAAATTGGAGAAAATGAACATGAAACTTATTTGGTTAGCCGAGTTGTGGATGGCGATACAGTGCATTTATTACGAGGCGAGGAAACTATTAAGTTTCGGTTGGTTGGTATTGATACGCCGGAAACCGTTGACCCGCGCAAGGAAGTTGAGTGTTATGGACAGGAAGCCAAAGAGTACTTAGAGGACTTGATACTTAACCAACAAGTTGTCGTGGAAAATGACCTGACCCAGGATGCTTACGACCGCTATGGACGGATGTTGGGATATATTTATTTGGGTGATGTGTTAGTGAATCTGAAGATGATTGAAGAAGGATATGCGTATGAATATACATACCGACTCCCATATCAATTCCAAGATGAGTTCAAAAATGCCCAAGCTAGAGCGCAGTTGGAAAACAGAGGTTTATGGAGCGAGTCTAGCTGCGACGGGCAAAGGTAGAGAGTAACTGAGTTGAGGAAACTAATAAACCTATGTATAAGAAAGGCAAGACGGTAATGTAGTAACGGTCAAATGGGGTCTGGAAAACCAAGGCTAAGAAAATAAAAGTTGGGATTATGACGACGGCGAGCGGAAGCAGTTTTTTGTAAGCAGCATAAATAAATGAAAACAAGGAAATTGGCCAAACCCAAGTCCAAGCCGGAGTTCGGAGCCACTGATATGGTTCCCACCAGTTCTTATACCAACCGCTGAAAAACATTATCAGACTGTTGCCTGCTAAATTGCTTGTAGAGTGAGTGAACCAGTACTTGGCAATTTTTAGTTGATAAATAACGAACTGGATAAAGTTGTCTCCATCGATAATCAATCGAATATAGATTAGTAAGAAACATACAAAAGAAACTGACAACACCTTAAGACTGTGTATGAAAGAAGTTTTGGCATTGTGATTACGGAAGAAAATAAACACAACCGCCATCATAATCACAACCGCTGTGGCATAAAATTTGCTAGCGGCAATGAAACCAACTACTAGGCCTTGAAGCAGCCAGTTGCGTGGATAAATAACGAGCGCCAAAGTTAAAATCATAATCCAGACTGCCATTCCTAAGTCAAGCAAAGACTGGTTAATCATACTTGTGAATAAAGGATCCAACATAAGCAGAAATGGAGCCAGGAACGAAACTAATAAGTTAGAACTTATTAAGTAAGCTAACGTACCAGTCAAGAGAACTAAAGATAACCCAAAGACTAACTGTATATAATTTGCACTCCCGAAATAATAAATACTAAGTCCGTACAAATATTTGATTAGCGGGGGATGTTGGAAATTGTATATTTTGGGGCTAGAGCCCAGGACGTAGAGCAAGCCTGATGACTCGTGAATTTGGGCGTCAGATAGAAATACACGATCGGTTACATCAATAATGGGAATATCTTGTGACCGCCAGTAAAGAAAAATGTTTGTATCAGAGAACGGCTTAACATCTTGGTTTAACACATGCATGCCGCTATAAACCAAAGTTAAAATACAATACAAGAATAATAGAAAAATTTTGAACCGGCGGGGGTTATTTTTCATACCTAGCTCTCGGGGAAGTTGCTGTCATGGCCTACGTCATGATGTCGCGAGGCGGAGCGACTTATTGGATGGTGCGAAACTGCGGCACTGGCTATTTGCATGGCTTTGGGGTCGCCGTAAGGGTAGATAATAATCATGTTTGAGCTCTCTTTAGACATTTCGGCTAGATTCTGGAGTTCGCGCAGCTGCATGCCGTAGGGCGATTGCTCCAGAACCTTACTGGCTTCAGTGGTGAGTTTGGCCACTTCTAGCTCGGCTTGAGCCTGAATTTTCTTTGCCTGAGCCGTCCGATTAGAACGAGCGATAACGGCCAGCTCTTCAATCAATTCTTTGGGGGTGTCAATGTCAGTAATACGCACAGCCAAAACATTAATACCGTAATTGGCTGCCTGAGTATCGATTTGTTCGCGCAGTTGTTTAGCGATTTCGTCACGGTTGCTCAAGAGTTCTTTGAGCTCTAAGCTACCGATGGTATTTTTGAGAGCTTCAGTGGACATCCAAATGACGGTTGAGAGATAGTCGCGGACATTGACTACAGCCTTCTGCGCGTCTTCGATTTGGTATTCTATAGCTGCTGTTACTTTGGTGGGGACGTTGTCCTGAGTCAATGTAGCTGTGGCCTCGACTTGTTGGGTCATAATTCGGATGTCAACGATGTTGGCCGCGGAAAAAATGAACGGCGGAATGATAAAAAATCCCGGGCCTTTGACACCTGAATACTTACCTAAACGAAGTAAAACCAGTCTTTCCCACTCTGGCAAAACGTAGAACGTGCCGGAAACAATAACCGATACCCACCCGTTGAGTAATAACAGAACCATAAATAAGAGAGTGCTGCCAGGGTTGTCGCCTAAGTTGGGAAGCAGCGGTAGCAAGGTGAACACTGACAGAAGAGAAAAAGTGACGACAAAAGCCAATGTGCGAACAAAAGATTGGACGGTATTGAGAGAGGTATACATTAGACTAATAATACAACGAATCTAATAAAATATGTAGTTTTGGGATACAATAACAATTGATGATTAGGAAAGTGGGGCAAAGAATACACAGAGTTGGATTCCAGCATGCTTGGAGGGGAATTATCTACTCGTTTGCTTCGCAGCCTAATTTCCAAATTCATGTCGGAGTGAGTCTGTTGGTCATTATTGCCATGATTTATTTCCCCCTGGAAACTTGGGAAAGAGTGGTGCTGATATTTTGCATAGTCTTGGGGTTGGTGGTAGAAATGGTCAACACTGCGATTGAGTCTGTGGTCGACCTAGTCACAGGAGAATGGCGTCAGAGTGCAAAAACAGCCAAAGATACGGCAGCTGGGGCGATGTTGTTAACAGCAGTGGCTACAAGCGTGATTGGATTAGCTATTCTCTGGCCGCATTTGTCTGGTTTGTTTGGTTAAAAGCTTACTTGAATTTTGTATGGGAAAGTTCATTCAGAATTGAGTAAGGTTATACTGTTTAGGGATTTCAAATGTTTTGTAACTGGCAGGAGTGCGGTACAATCTAACAAGTATTTTCAATCGTGAAAAAATAATAATATGTTTTCATACCTTGGATTTTTAATCTTTTCTTTTATCATCAACAGTCTGGCAATCGTGCCGTTTATCAATGCTTTGTACGCATTGAAAATGAAGCGGCTGGTGCAGAAAACGACTGCTCCCACAGGTGGACGGACACCGATTTTTGATACATTTCACAATTGGAAAGCAGGCACACCTGTAGGCGGTGGACTATTAATTATTATCTCTGTGTGCGTGTTGTTTGCGGTGTTGCTGCCATCACTTGACCAACTCGGGGTCTACATCAGTTCGGCTCATCCGATGACCTGGGAAATTGGGGCATTGTTTTTTACCTTTATTGCGTTTGGAGTGCTGGGTTTGTACGACGATGTGAGGAAAGTGTTTATGGTTAAGAAAAGTAACTTTTTTGGCCTGAGAATGATTCACAAGCTGGCAATTCAACTGGCACTGGGTTTAATAATCGGGTGGATGTTGTACTCAAAGCTGGGAATTGATATTCTGCATATTTCTTCGACCGGAATTGTGCTGCATTTGGGAGTGTTCTTCGTCCCATTGGTGGCTGTGATTGTGGTGGGGTTTGCCAATGCGTTTAATATTACAGATGGGCTTGATGGGCTCTCGAGCGGACTATTGATGATTTGTTTATTTGTGTTTTGGGCGATGGCGCATTCTTCGTTTGATACAGTGCTGTCGTTGTTTATCGCCTTGTGGTTGGGAGGGTTGATTGCGTTTTTGTACTTCAACGTTTATCCGGCGAGGATTTGGTTAGGTGACGTGGGTTCACTGTCGTTTGGTGCTACCTTGGCGGTGGTGGCATTGTTGCTAGGAAAAATCTTTGTGTTATTTATTATCGGCGGGATTTTTATTATTGAAGCAAGTAGTAGTGTGATTCAGATGTTTAGTAAACGAGTGTTTGATAAAAAAGTCTTTCCAGCGGCTCCTCTGCACTTAACTTTACAAAAACATGGTTGGGAAGAGCCTAAAATTGTCATGCGGGCATGGCTGGCGGGGATGATGTTGGGAATACTGGGATTGTGGATGGCTACTTTATAAATATGGAGCTAAATGACATTATCAAAAATTTGCGTCTGGAGGGAAATACTGAAACTCTATTGAGTGGGTATTTGAAAATTAGATTTAGAGATTTAGAAACTCACACTCCTTATTGGCGGGATAAACTTAGTAGTGACGGGGAAACATTGGTAAGCGGATTCCTGGGAGGGAAAGGAGAACCTGAAGAAATAGAAAAGGAAGTTGAGAAACAGTTGAGTTTGATTGAGGAAAGTCAGCGACCGAGAACCCCTGGAGAGCTGTTTGATTGGATGAAGAAAAGAAAAATCGGAGTTGATTGTTCAGGGTTGGCTTTTGCCATGCTCAAGGCACTGTCGGTCGAGAAAGGCGACACTGACTGGGAGACCCGGATAATACCCACGGCAGGGGGAAACCCAGCTAACGCGAAAAGATTCCGCACTAGTGCCAGGGCTCTATGTTCGCAAGAAAATGCCAGGCGAGTTGATATGAACGAACAGATAAAAACAGGTGACTTGATTAGAATTGAGAGCGGGG
>CAYXHB010000024.1:0-11750 GCA_964464795.1 uncultured Gammaproteobacteria bacterium | reverse complement strand
CATGATAAACTATACATATGGTCGTGGGCATTGATACCAGGCCGCTTGCAAACGAATCTGCCACACGCGGTATTGGAATGTATACCAAGCATTTGATAGCGCATTTGGCTGAGATTGAGGACACGGAAGTGTTTGAAATCAAGCAGGGGGCAACTCCTAAACAAGTTGAGTTAATCCATTATCCTTTTTTTGATTTATTCTTCCCTACTCTGCCTCTGTGGAAAAGTAAGCCTACAGTTGTGACCATCCATGATGTGACCCCGTTGGTGTTACCCCACTTATATCCAGCTGGAGTGAAAGGGAAAGTGAATCTGGTTAGGCAGAAGGCAGCCCTGAAATCGGTCAAGGCCATCTTGACCGACTCGGTAGCCAGTAGGAATGACATCGTGTCTTTTCTGGGGGCGCCACTGGAGAAAGTGTTCGTAGTTCCCTTAGCGGCGCAAGACGGACTTGAGGGCATAGTGAGTGAGGATTTGAAAACAATAAGTGAAAAATATAAGCTACCGGCTCGGTATGTGGTCTATGTAGGCGATATCAATCCTAATAAGAACGTCCCTAGTTAGGTGGAGGCGTGCGAGAAATTGGAAATTCCCCTGTTAGTGGTCGGCAAACAAGCAGTCAATACCAACATTGATAAAAATCATCCGGAAACAAAAGATTTGGTTTGGCTGCAAAACAAAGCCACTGAGTCGCCATTCGTGCGGTTGCTGGGATATGTGGAAACTGAAGATTTGGCCGGAATTTATAAACTAGCGGTCTGTAGTTGTCTACCGTCGTTATACGAAGGGTTTGGGTTGACGGTATTGGAAGCTTTTAGCTGTGGATGCCCAGTGGTGACAACAAAAAATGGTAGCCTACCGGAGGTTGGTGGTGAGGCGGCAATCTATGCTCAAAGTGATAGCAAGAGTCTGGCTAAAGCTATTTCGTTTGTGATGTCGTTGAGTGATGCCAATCGACAACGGTTGGTGCAGGCTGGGATAGTGCAGGCCAAACGTTTCTCATGGGTGGAAACGGCCGATAAAACCAGGGCAATTTATCAGCAGGTGCTGGCAATGAGATAACCCCCTCGTATATTTATGTTATGATTTGACAGAAAGTTATGTACTAAAGAAACAAGAAGGGAATATGTTTTCTAAGAAAAATATCCAAGACATACCAATTGAAGGAACCTCGCATGCTTCAGGGTCAAGAAGAATGTTGGTAAGCAAAGACGAAACAACTTCCAAATATTTTGATGCTTATACATATGGATTTCTGCCCGCTGGGGTGAAGTGGGAGATGCATGAGCATGACAATATCGTTGAAATTTGTGTTGTTACTAAAGGAAAGGGAGTTGTAAGAGATTTGGAGGGCAATGAGGAGGTTTTTGTTGCAGGAGACAGATTTATATTCCCTTCTAACACCAAACATGAAATCGAAAATAATTCAGATGAAGAAGCTGAGTTTTATTTTTTCAGATTTCAAAATCAGTAAAATTTGTAAACTTAAATTGAGAAGTTGTTATCTGGTCAATTAAGAAAAAGTTAGGTGGTGCAAGACTTTTTGGTACAATTGCAGTCATGGACAAAGAAATAAGCCAAAAGCTGCAGGAGATTATCGCAAACTTAGGATTGGAGGTTAACCCGCTGGTTTCCTGGGCTAGCCCGACTCAGGAGCATTTATGTGATTTGACCACGACGGTAGCTCTGGCAATTTGGAAGCAAGTACAGGTGAGTGGAAAGAGTGAAGAGTTGGTTTTGAGGGGGCCTATGGATTTGGCGAATTATTTGGTTAAAGAACTGGAGGAAGTTAATTTGGGCGACAATATTGAGCAAATCAGTGTGGCCGCACCTGGGCATATTAATATCAGGCTAAAAAATTCTTTCTGGGAGAAACTGTTGGCAAGTGAAAATAATTTGTTGGAAGTGGAAAAGGCAGATGGAAGAAAAGTGATGGTGGAATATGGCCATCCTAACACTCATAAAGAAATGCACGTAGGGCATTTGCGGACTCTGATTACAGGCGAGTCTTTGGCTCGGTTGGGCGAGAAACGCGGCGCCACAGTCATGAGAGCTAACTACCAAGGGGATATTGGCCCTCATGTGGCCAAAGCTCTGTATGGAGTGAGAGTTTTGTTAGCAGAAGCTAACCTCCAAATTGAGGAAGTTGAGTCAAGGACTTTGGCTGAAAAAGCCAAGTTTTTAGGTGAGGCTTATGTGCGGGGAAATCAGGATTATGAACAAGAGAAAGAACAAATCGACGCGATTAATCAGCAGTTGTACGCTCAAGACAAACAGATTGAGGATTTATATCAGAGAACGAGGCAGTGGAGTCTGGATTATTTTGGGGAAATCTATGCCCGCATGGACACGCGGTATGATAAGTATTATTTTGAGACTCAAGTTGCGGCTGCGGGTAAGAAAATTGTTGAGGATAATGTAGGTAAAGTTTTTGAGAATGATGACGGGACGCTGGTGTTTCGAGGAGAAAACTACGGACTACACACCCGCGTTTTCGTGACAAAACAAGGAACACCTACGTATGAGGCTAAGGAAATGGCCTTGGGGTTGCGGCAGTATGAGGACTTTCCTTTTGATTTGAACTTGCATATCGTGGCTAATGAGCAGGCTGATTATTTCAAAGTGGTTTTCAAGGCTCTGGAGCAATTGGATGAAAAAGTAGCTGCTGGAGAAAAACACATATCGATGGGAATGGTGAACCTGGTGGGGATGAAGATATCGTCACGAACCGGAGTGGTGGTAACAGTTAATCAATTAGTGGAGAAAGTCAAAGACGCGGTGGCGAAGTTGGTGGCAAATGGAAAGTCTGAGGTTGAAGATGAAGCAATAGAAGCCTTGACCATAGGAGCCTTGAAGTTTGCGATGCTGAAGCAGTCAACGACCATGAATACTGCTTTTGATATTCAACAATCAGTGGCTTTGATTGGGTTTACCGGGCCGTATTTACAGTACACTCATGCCCGGTGCAAATCAGTTTTGCGTAAGGCTGGGGTTGAGGTGGGAGGGCTGAGCGTAAAAACGGATAACCTGGAGAAAGAGGAAAAAGATTTGCTGTTTTGGCTGAACCAGTATCCGCGGGCAGTGGAGAGAAGTTGGGAGCAGTTTTCGCCCCATCATCTATGCGAATATCTGCATGAGCTGGCAGCCAGATATAACGTGCTTTATAACAACCTGCCTATTCTGGAAGCCGACGCAGGGAAAAAGAATCTGCGGCTAAAACTAAGTGCGAAAGTTGGGGAGACACTTAAAGAAGCGTTGTATCTTTTGGGAATTAAAGCGCCGGAGAAACTGTAGAGTTGATGGGGAAATCGAGAAAGACGAAAATCTCACCTTAGGTGTATTTTTCCAGAGGGGTGTTGGTGAATTGCTTGAGCATGGATTTGACTTCGGGAATGGATTTCTTGGGGCAGACCATAATGGCATCAGGAGTAGCCACCACCACCATGCCTTCCAGGCCAACAGGCGTAATGAGTTGGTCTGTGTAGTTGTAAATCAGACAGTCTTTGGACTCGTGGACATGGACGTGTCCGCTGGTGACGTTGTCATGAGGCGACTCTTGGAGGGCTTCTTTGATAGCTTCCCAATCGCCAAATCCGTACCAGCCCATATCGGTGACCATGACTACTCCGTCTTGGGGAGAAGTTTTGGCCACGATTAAGTCGTCGAAACTAATTTTGTCGAGGGCAGGGTAAATTTCTTGCAAGTGCTGGACATGGTTATCTTGCCCCCAACTGGTTGCAAGTGTGGTCAGAGATTGGTGGATTTCAGGCGCGTACTTGGCGTAAAGACCGGAGATAAACCTAGGGGTAGAAACGAAATAACCGGTGTTAATAGCATGGTCGGAACTGCGGAAATACTGCTCGGCTAACTCAAGCGGAGGGCGGTAGTGCCAGTCGATGAACTCGTGCATGGAAATGCCGTTGTGATGGCGCTGGGGTTGGCCAAAGTGAATCCAACCTTTGTTCTGGTCGGCAAAGAGTGGCTTCTGGCCGATATAGACAATTTGCTCAGAATTGGACTGCAAATGTTCTTCGGCTAAACTCAAAACTTTGAGGAATGACTGGCGGTTTTTAATTAAATCATCTGACCAGAGAATGGCAACGGGTTCATCTGGGTCAAGATTGTTGAGTACAGTAATCGCATAACCGACTGCCGGCCCTAAGTCGCGCATGGCTGGTTCTTGAAAAATTTGAGATGTGGGAATTTGAGGTAATTTTTCGGTTATGATTGAGGTATACTCGTGGTTAGTGCTGATGAAGATATTATCCTGAGGAACTTTTTGGGAGACATGCTCGACCATCAGTTCCACGGTAGACTTGCCATCAAGCACAGGGTTAAACTGTTTGGGAGTCTTGACCCGACTAACCGGCCACATACGAGTACCAATACCACCGGCGAAGATGACAATTTTCATGTAGATTAAATTATCACACATTGCCACCATAGGGCAAAATAAAATATGGAGTTAATCGATAAATTCATTCATAGAAAATACTGGCTGATTGTAGGACTGATGGTAATCTGGGGAATGTTGTTAAGATTGCCGTCTCACTTCGAGCCTCTATGGTATGACGATGAAGCTATCACTCTGACAGTGGGACAGAGTTTGGGCAAAGGCAATGTTCTCTACCGCGATATCATTGACCACAAAACTCCGTTTCTGTACTGGATGGCTACTCTACTGCCGAGGTTGGAATGGTTTAAGATGGGGGGCAGTTTGGTGATGATGGGGATAATAATCGGATACGGAATAGTCGTGAAACAAGTGATAGGGCATTGGCGTCGAGGGGCAATCTGGGCGATGGCGGGTTTGGGGCTGTTCACAACGGCAATTAATTTGCCAAGTCTTGAGGGTAATTTGGTTAACGGGGAGGTGCTGATGAGCTTGTTTAGTTTGGCGGGGTGGGCCGTGTTTTGGGTTTATTACATAGGCAGGAAATCAAGAATAGGGTTGTTGATAAGCGGAGTTTTGTTTGGCTGCGCGCTGATGTCAAAGGTGCCAAGTGCTGTGGAGCTGGTCGTAGCTGGATTGGTGATTTGGGGAATGCCGGACAAGTCGTGGTTGGGAAAGTTGAAAAGAAGCCTAGTTGACGGAATGTTTTTGGTTATGGGAGTGGGTTTGATAGTGGGATTAGTGAGCGCGTGGTTTGCTCATCAGGGGGCACTGGCCGAGTTTATCCAGTGGGCGGTGCTATACAACTTTGGATACATGGAGGCCTGGAGTGCCGAAGTTGAGCAAAGGGCTATGCTAAGTGGAACAACGGCGAGAGGATTGGTCGCTGTAGTAGTCAGCCTAGGTGTAGCAGTGGCGAGAATGAACTTGAGAATTAAGTTTGCTATCTGGTGGTTTGTGTGGAGTTTGTTTGGTGCGCTGTTGTCCGAGCGGCCATATCCTCATTACTTGATTCAGGTTTTGGCTCCGACCAGCTTGTTGGTGGCAATGGCTTTCGTGGTGAAAGTGAAACATTCTGTGGTGATAGTGTTGATGATTAGTTTGTTGTGGATTGTGCAATTGGAATACAAATTCAGCCGTTATGCTCTGCTGCCTTATTACCAAAACTTCCGCGATTGGTATGCGAACAAGCTTGATAATGCCGAGTTTTACAATAACTTCGACCGGAGAGCCTGGGACCAATACCAGGCGGCTAACTATATCAAAGCCACGGGAAGCAAAGATGGCGAGGTCTGGGTGTATAGCGACCAGCCGCGGATTTATGTCTTGAGCGGGATGTCACCAGTCACTAGAACAATTACTGCCTATCATATTGTTGATTTTGGGTTAGAGGAAGAAACTTTAGATAAATTAATCATAGAAAAACCTCAGTTGGTAGTCTGGGGGCCGGTTAATTTGAAGGTCGAGAAAATTGAGGCTTGGATTGAGGGAAATTATAGTAAGGCAGTGGAGTTTGGGGAGTTTGAGATTTGGAAGAAAATTTAGGAAGGAGAAAAAGTAAGTTCAAGATACAGAGGCTCTATTAAACTTTTGTGACCCATGTTATAAATGAGTTATGTACCAGTATAAATTTGTGAAAGTCAGCTGTAAGATACCCGAAGAAGAAGTTAATTCTCAATTAAATGCGTTGGGAAATCAAGGATGGAAACTGATTAATTTTCATCCAACTTCAGATGAAGAAATGGGTAAATCTGGTATGTTTAGAAAGGTTGAAACTTGGGATATAGGCTATGTGTTTGTGTTTATGAAGGAAGTGTAAGCTGAAGACCTTAATGAAAAGCTAGACTTTCTCAGTGACTCTGTATTCTAGATATTTGCCCAACATCAAGCGAGTGTGGGCGTCTAGCCCCGGAAGAGCGGTGAAGAAGAAACCTACAATCGGCATGAGGATGAATTCAAAAGGAATCATGAACTTGCGGAACCATGAAACCTCGCCTTTGGGTGCGGGCGGGCGTTGTTTGGCGTCAATGACGATAATCACGACCAGGAACAGTAGACAAATGGTGAGGATGGCCGAGGAAATCTGCGGCAGAGAATAACCAATGGCGGTGCGGGAGAAGTTGGGGTTGACGATACTGGGGATAGTGACACCCAGGGTGACAATAAACCAATTAACCGGCCAGAGGAAATGGTCTTCTATAAGCCGCAGAACCCTGACACTTTTGTCAGCAAGTGGAATGTTCTTATGGAAAAAATAATTACGGATGATGTATGGGTCATCACTGACTCCCCAGGCCCAGCGTTTGTATTGCTCATACTGATTGACCAGAGTCCGCCACCAGCCGACAGATTCGGCAGCGTCAGCGTACAGAGGAATATAAAGCGGGACGACTTCTAGCTTTCCTTGAAGCTTGAAGTAGGCTTTGAAAAAAATTCTGTAGTCCTCGGGGATGACATCAGGGTCCCAGTAATCGACTTCGTGGAGTAACTTGAGGCTGGTTGAGTAGTTCTGGCAGCTTAGTAATCTATCGGTGCGAGATAAGAGGGCGGTGTTCCAGATGGTGGCGAAAGTGTTAGCCACGCGAGTGAGCGCTGGTAGGCGCCAGAAGTTGTTGTAGAACATCACCGCCGGTTGCCAGAAGCAATTATAGCGGTGCTTTTCGGTCAGGAAACTGTGGGTAAGGTAGGCAAAGTGGTTAGGGTGATAAACGTGGTCAGCATCGCAACTGGTGACGGTAATCCATTCAATGGGATGTTTTTGTTTATCGACTAAAATCTTTTTAGCTTCGATGCCAGCGTGGCGTTCGTTGGAGGATTTACCCACTACCTCTCCAGGTTTGAGAGTGTGGACGGTGAACATCAAGTCCAAATCATCACCAAACTGTTTGCTCAATTCACGTTGCTTTTGGGTACGGGCTTGGAGGTCTTCTCGAGCCTCGAAGGCGATAACCGCGGTGATTTTCTTCGAAGGGAATGTTTGTTTGACTAGTGCTTGTAGAGTCCGCTCAAGCGTGTGCAGCGGTTCTTTGTACGTGGGGATAATGACCATGTGGCGGACTTGTTGCCAGTTTTTGATTTTCTTTATCTCTGACATCCAGTCATATATTTGGGCGGCTTGGATACGGAAGAAAGAAATGGTGGCAAATATAGCAATCGCGGTTGATTTATAGAACCAGAAGACATTGAAAAGTAAGACAAAGTAAGCCACGCCAATAGGGAAAACAAAAGCTCCCCAAATGGGGAAAAGAATTAAGTTCCAGGATACAAATCCGGGCAGGATTTCTAACAAACGCATGATGCGTTTTTCGCGAGGATGAGATAGGTCAACCATAAGTACTCAATCTATAATAGCCGTTTTAGACGCGGGGGAATAGAGGCTTGGAATAGCCGTTGGGCTCTTGGAGCAATTGGGAAATTCGGGCGCAAGTCTCGGGGAGGAAAGGAGATAGGGAAAGTGAAATTCCAGCTAATTCGTTGACGCAGTGCTGCATAACTTGCTCAAGAGGCTCTCCTTGCAATCCCCAGGGCTCTTGGTCATTAATATATTTATCCAGGTCAGCAATGCGAGTTTGCCAGAGATGAGCAAGGGCTTCGTTAAATTGATAGGCGTCCAAATGCTGGGCAACAGTGGGGTCAAATTTGAGGGTATCCAAGTTGTTAGGTCTGATGCTGACACGAGAGGCGAGCTTGATGATGCGGGAGACCAAATTGCCAAGCCCGTTGGCCAGGTCGGAGTTATAGCGATGGACGAATTTGTCTTTGGTGTAGTCGCCGTCAGCGAAATTAGGCAGCTCCGCCAAAACAAAGTATCGTAAAGCATCAGCGCCGAATTCCTGCACCAAGTCAAAAGGATTGACCACATTACCCAAGCTCTTGCTCATCTTCTGGCCGTCGGAGGTAATAAACCCGTGGATGAGAATTTGACGGCTAGGGGCAACGTTGGCTGACAAGAGCATGGCCTGCCACATAGCGGATTGTTGGCGGAGATTGTCTTTGCCCGCGACTTGAACGGCTTGCGACTGCCCTGCTTCATTTAGCCAAAATTGATTAAACTGAGTCGAGTTATCCGGCCATCCCAGGGCGGAGATATAGTTGACCAGAGCGTCAAACCAGACATACATGACATGGTCTTCGTCATCAGGCACACTAACACCCCAAGGCATCTTGGATTTGAGACGGGAGATGCTGAAGTCACGTAAGCCTTGTTTGACGAAGCTGACGATTTCGTTCATGCGGCTTGAGGGCACGACTAAATCTGGATGTTGTTTGTAGAGTTGAAGCAGGGGTTTTTGGTATTTGCTGAACTTGAAGAAATAATTCTCTTCTTCTATCAACTCAATTTTGAGATTAGGATGGATAGGACAGTGGCCGTCGTCGGTCAATTCGGTGTCGGTTTTCTCCAGTTCACAGCCGACGCAGTACTTGGCCTGATATGTGCCCTTGTAGATATCCCCGTTGGCTAGACATCGGCCCCAGAACTCCTGGGCTGCTCGCTTGTGATTAGGGTCAGTGGTGCGGATGAAGTTATCGACAGACAGGTTAAGCGCTTCTTTGAGCTGGAGGAATTTGGCTGCGTATTCGTCACAGTACTCTTGGGGAGTTTGGTTCTTGTCGGCGGCGGAACGGAATATTTTGAGCCCATGCTCGTCAGTGCCGGTGTTGAAGAAAACCTGTTTACCTAAAATTTCACGTTGATAACGAGCTAGGGTGTCGGCTTGGACGATTTCCCAGGCAAACCCCAGATGCGGGTCTGAGTTGACATAAGGTAAAGTAGTGGTGATGTAGTAGGTCTTGCTCACGATAGGTTGTATTTTACCCTGTAGCGAGGGGAACTACAAATTTATGGGGCGGAGGGAACTTGAATTAAAACTGAAAAGTAAGATAATACAAAAAACTTGTTTTTAGTTTATGGATTTAACTTCTACTCAAAAAGACTTACTGAAAAATCTTGCACGTCTGATGAATTATGGTCGTACTCAGATGGTAGAAAAATTAGTAATTGACCCGAAAAAGTGGACAAGGATGACCTTGAGGAGAAAGTTATTGTTTTATATGTTCGGAGCCACACAAAGCCTTGCCGAAAGTATTTTAAAAGTAATTCGTCCAACAGAAGGCCATCCTTCTATCTATAGAAACTCCGCCCTTCTTTTGTTCAGATCTTTATCAGAAAACCTTATTAACATTAGCTGGATATACGCCTGTCGTGGACAAAAGAATGCGGCAATTTTTGCTATTGATGAGTTCCAAAGTAAGAAAACCTATGCCAACGAATATCGAGAACTAATGCGTAAATACAGCAAGACTAAATTCACTAAGTGGAATTTGACTTTCGGTAATATACGAGAGGCCAACGACTGGGATAAATTTATATCCACAGTAGAGAAAAGTATTAAAGAGGCTCAAAAAAAGTATAACCTGCCAGAGGATTCTGAATTGCCTAATCTTAAACAGAGATGTGTGCAATTTGACATTTATTTAAAGACAAAGAATAAACTAAAACAAAAGAATAGCCTTGAGAGATTTTATGTTCTTTACTATGATTATTTTTCAGGAATTGCCCATTTGAAGGCTCAAGGATTGAATGCTTTTAGAGATAAACTGGATGACCCGTCACCTTCAATTGATTCAGATCCAAAAGAAATAGAAAAATTGGTTCCCTTAATTTATACAGTCTATCGCGCTTTGCTAGAAGTGTTTCTTAAACGATTTGGAGCTTATGATAAAGTCCAAATGAGAGAGTATAGAACTATTGAAAGGTATATGCTCAAGCAAAGACAACAAACTACTTGAACATCTTGGTAATTTTCTTGGCCCAGTCAGAGGCCCATTCTTCGGCTTCGGCTTGTTTGACTCCTAAGCTCAAGCCCTGACCTTGGGATAGTTTCTCTTGTACCGAGGCGATGGTGGCACTGGAAACCTTGAGGTTCTCACGGATGTAATCGTAACTTTTACCTACTTTGAGATAGTAAGCTATGGCCAGACGTTTGGACAGAGCCACCATTTCTGACTTGGTCAGCAGACCATTGAGAAACTCTCTAACTCCGTTTGGGGTGCGGATATCGGATAACACTTGGAAGAGGACGGAGTGAATTTTGTCGTCTAATTCAGGTGAAATATTCTTTTTGGAAATTTGCATGGGCAGGGTATGAAAATGTCTAACTTATTTATAACAGTAAATTACAATAATAGTCAATTTCCTCTTTTGAAAGAAAAGTGTAGTTTGTTATTGGAAATTGAACTTCAATTGTTCAATTCACCAAATAGAGCTCAAGGGATGGCGTTGTGTAATTTAGGCAAACACTTAATGCATGTGGGTGTCAAAGAAAATTGCAAAAAAGACCAAGGAAATGATAAAAGGTGACTAGAGAAAGAAATTGCATATGGTTGCAGGATTGTCAGTGGGGCAAGAGTGTTGTACAATCATGCACTAGTCCAGTTTGTTGATTTGTGCTCGCATGAATCACAGTTGGGGAAAAGTTAAGAAACTGCTTAAGTTTACAAATGGTTTTTCGCAAAAAAATATTGCTTTGTCTTGTAGGTTGCCAGATGGCGACTTGAGAAAAGGATTGATTTGCTTCCGTTTGATGAGCTTGAGTGAACCTAAATTAATTTTATGTTTCCTTACCTAATTGGTATCAAATCAAATATGACTCATGTATTTAATGAGTCTGGTGTCAGGGTTGCCGCCACTAAAGTTAAAATTTTGCCGTCATGGGTTACTCGAGTATCTAAGGTGGGAGATTTGCAAAACATCCAGGTGGGGTATAGCCAAGGTAAGCACGTAAACAAACCTCAAGCGATGGTGTTGTCTAAACTGGAGATTAAAGAGCCGCTTACTGACTATGTTGAGTTTCGAGTGGCAGAAACAGAAGATATGATAGCTCCTGGTGCTCAAGTTAGTCCTGAGTTCCTCAATCCAGGTGATATGGTTGATGTGCAAGGGATTACTAAGGGTAAGGGTTTTGCTGGAGTGGTAAAACGATGGGGTTTTGCTGGCGGGCCTAAGACTCACGGTCAATCTGACCGACATCGTGCTCCAGGGTCGATTGGTTCAGGTACAACCATGGGAAGAGTGCTCAAGGGTCTCAAGATGGGTGGCAAAATGGGCAGTGAAAAGCAGACTATTCCTAACTTAACAGTTCTGGGGGTTAATTTGGACGAGAATGAACTTATTCTGTCTGGCTCAATTCCAGGACCAACCGGAGCGGTGGTTTATATTGAAAAAATTGGAAGCAAAAAGAATTTTGTATCTATTCCGTCACTGACCAAGGCAGTGGTCGAGGAAGAGACTGAAAATGTTAGCCAGGAAACTGAAGAGAAATAATTATTATGGCAACTATTAATGTTATTGATATCAA
>CAYXHB010000023.1:0-11779 GCA_964464795.1 uncultured Gammaproteobacteria bacterium | reverse complement strand
CTCCGGTATCTGTATTTATCTTTATTGGTTTGTCGACCTTAGTAATCGGATTGTTTGCATTCACTGTTATTCCCAGAGTATTCCCGTGGTTAATGCCCGAGTGGTATCAAAAAATCGATCGTGAACTAGGGGGAAGTTCGTACTCAACAACTATTGAAGAGAGAGAGCTTAACCCATTCCAAAACGCTCGCGACACTCAACGACGTAATGATGTATCTCAAGTTGCGAATGCTATTTACCAATATGCCATGGAACATGATGGCGATATGCCTGTTGATATACCAACTGTTCCAATGGAATTAGGAACGGCAGGCGTTGATTTGAGTGAAGAGTTGGAGGGCATGTATTTACCTGAAATGCCTCAAGACCCGCTAGGCGGAACAGCAGAAAATACTGGTTATATGATTTATAAAATGGAAGATGGACGGGTAGTAGTCAGTGCGGATAGTGAACTAAATCCTGGAGAGAAGATTGAAGTGCAGAGATAAACAAAAAAATTTAGGAGTTGATCAGCACAGGAAGAGGTGGATTGCCTTTGGCCTCGACCAATACCATTTCTGTAGCGACATAGAGCATGAGGCCAAGGGCCGTTGATTGCAGTTCGTCTATACCTAAGACTTTGGCTTGTTGCTGGAGAGCCCAGAGATCGAGATTGAAGACTGGTTGGCCGTTAGCATTGGCTTGCTCGACATCCAGCGTGGTGTTGGGTTTGAGGTTGAGGTACGCAGCTTGTTCGGCATGCTCGCCTTGAAGCTCGACTATTTTGGCACCAGTTGTTTCGCACTTGTTAATTAAATTTTTGCCGTTGAGGTTGAACTTGGATTCGTAATTGTTAAGTAAAGCGATAACTGTATCAAGTGAGTCTGCATAAATTGAAGGATCAGGAAAGATATCTGGATTAGAATTGAGAACCGAGAGGATTCTTCGTTTGATTTCTTCTTGTTCCAAAATTGCGGTTTCGACGATGGTGGCGAGTTTGTCAGCAAATCCACAGCCGCTGGCTTCACCGTGCGCATGAGTGTCAGTGTGGCCACCTAGGTTATAACCAGCATCTTTAAGAGTTTTAAAATTGTCTTCCACAAATTGTTCGTCCATGGTGTGATTATTAACAATGGCACTGATAACCACGGGACTTAAGCTACCGCCCATCATCTGAGGACCTTTGTCGCTATGTCCATGGCGGCCGTCAACACACCAGGCGCATTCTGTGCCGGTAATTGGTTTTTCTGGGAAAGGAATATTATTCATTTCTGTTTCAGGTGCGACAATAAATTGAATGTCTTGGGCAGTTTCCACAAGAGTTAATTTTAATGGGATTGAGGATTAAATCAAGGGGGCGTTGCGTAGACAAATATTTCTCGTCATTGCGAAAGCACAAATTATCAATTTTCTTTCTAAATTAATTTGTGCATGTGGCAATCTGGTTTTCCTACTCTAGATCTGTGGTAAATCCCAGACCCCGCATCAAGTGCGGGGAGACGGACAAGTGGCCGCCAGTAGGGAACGGCAGGGGTGTCATTGTTAGGAGTAGGTGAACAAACTCCCTCAAGCAAACGCAGAAGCAACCCAAGGAGTGGTCTGAAGTGGGCGCTCGAGGACTGTTTCCAGATAAGCGTCGATGTCAGAGGGTGGTTGATTATCATCAGGCCAAAATCCTAGTTCTTGCAAAAGTCTAAGCTTGAAACTACGGTGAAGATGGTCGTAATTGGGAGCTTGGGTATGGAGATGGGCGTAAGCGTTGCGCAGCCAGTCAAAAATCAAAGGAGCGCTCTGGTGCTCAGGGAGGAGTTTATCGACGATTTCGGTCAGATGGTAAGCTGTGTTAATCCTGGCAAAAGCGTCATGGCAGTTGGGGAATTTGGTGGGAATGTCGGCAAAGTACTCGATAGCTTCTACATGGGTCAAGATATGCAGCCCTTTGGTTTGGATAACTTGAGCCTGGATATGATTGAATAACTCGATGTGGCCGCGGCGGCGGGAGGTGGGTTTGCGAACGCCTTTGGCTATAACCGCAATCTTGCCGTGTTCACGGGTGAATAGAGTGATAATCCGGTCGGCTTCACCATAGTTAATACGTTTAATGACAATAGCGCTGGCGGTGTATGACCTGGTATCCATGGGCTAGTTAAAGGTGAGTTGCTTGTCACCGTCCAACTCAAGCTGCTGCCCTAGCCCGTTGACGGTAATATTAAGAGGATGGTTCTTGGTACCTCCCTGTTTCTGAACGAGCAGTTGGTAAGGCTCTGTGGTTGTTGGAGTTTCGTAAGTGAAAGTTAAGGTATGGACTCCTTGGGTGCGCAGGACGAAGAAGGCGGAGAATACTGTCTTATCCAAGTCCTCGCTTGTAGTTACTTGAAGTTCGGAACCTTTGGAGTCAACTAACTTGGAGCCAGCAGGGGCATAGACCCGCACCCAAGTGGGAGCATCGTCGTTGAGCCATTTATCTTTAGGGCGGGGATTTCTGTACTTGATAGTAAGCGTGTTTTGGGTTCCTGAATCGTTGGTTTGGACATCTAACTCCAATTCCTGGTCAATGAAGAGGTTAGCTTTGCGTCCGCCTAAGTTGGCGTCCACAACCATGAGGTAATCTCCCTGGCTCTCGCGTACCCGACCTGCCATGTTAAATGACTCGACAGCTGACTGCAGCTCCTCATCTGGGAAGTACATCATTACGTTCTTTTGCTGGATAGCCTTGAATACTGCGTCAGCTAGATCGGGGACTTTTTCTTTGGGTTGAGCAAAGGCGTTGGAAAGGATTGAGTACATGACTGAGCCTAAGATGGCTTTGCGGTTTTCGCGAATGTAGGGAGTTTCGTAACTGATGGCGGCTTCCAGTTCGTAAATAATCTGCGGGCAGTCGCACTCCGGCACGATTTCGGTGCTGAAATTACCGTATCCGCCGACACCAATTGGGCCAATGACTTCTAGAAGCGCGACTAGAAACTTGGTATCAACGCCGATAATCCCATCGTATTCTGGTGAACGTGTTTGGGCATAACCGGCTGCGAAATCCTCCATGGATTGTTTGAAGTCAGGCGAGAGGTTACGGTCGCGCAGTCTCCACACCGGAGTTTGGCCGGCGAGTTTCTCTTTGGCGTAAGGGTCAGCAATATAGTCAATCAAGACCTGAGGTGCCGGGTCACGGCCAGTGTAGCGAGCGTCCAGGTCGTAAATATCGGTATTGAGGACTGGAGTGATGCGGCCTTTGTCGACTCTGATGATGGCATAAGCGGTCAGGAAGCCGCCGGTAGGACGCATCTCAGCATCGTTTTGGAATAACATCAGATAGGTGCGCGGAGCATCAGCGCCCAGTAAGTAAGGCGCCACGTCTAGCAGAGGTTTGGCGTCATTGAGCAAGATTGAAGCTTGAGAAATCAAACTTTGGGCTTGGATGATTTGGGAGCGGACTTCGATGTTTTGACGCTCGGGTGGGAAAATGTAGGCTAATATCCCCTCATCCAGCCGCTGGGGATAACGGTTGGGGTCGATTTGGGATAAGTAGCCTTCGGCTTCCTTGATGTCCTCGCCGATGCCTTCCAACTGGGGAACAATTTTGTCAATTGTGGTCACCAGGAAATCTATTCTGTCGCTGGCTGTTTGGGTGGCTTCCTCGGACTCTTCTGTGTCAGTTGACATGCCAAATAAGTCAGCATAAGGAGTAATCGCTTCAAACCCTTCGGCTCCGGCCTCTAGAAGCACCTCGGCTGCATTGCCGACATTGTTGGCATCAGACCAATAGGGCTCTAGTTGAGGTAATCTTTTGAGCTGGGAGAGGTCGTTGATTGATTGTTTGTAAATATCAATATCGGCTTGGATGTCTGCTAATTTGCTCTTGGCAGTGGCTAAATCCTTGGCTTTGAAAGAGTCTTGAACAGCACCAGCGTTGACCTGCATACGGCTAACAGCTTGATAGGCACTGCGAGCCGGTGGCAGAATGACGAAATAAACATAAGCCGCGATGGCAAGGATGATGACTAGAATGAATAGAAAGACTCCTAAAACAATCTTAGCCCAGAGAGGGAAACGGCGGCGAGGTTTTTCATCTGTTGCCAGGTCTTCTTCTGATGTTAGTTCGGAAATAATAGACTGGGCTTTTTGTGAAGTGAGAGGTGTGTCAGGCGATTCCTCGTCATTCTGCTTGGGAGTATTGGCAGTTTTAGAGTCGGTTGGAGTCTCTATCTTGGGGTCAGAACTAGCAGCCTCTTGGTCAGAGTTGAAATTAACTACTTCGGGTTTTTCTAAGTCTACTGAGGGATTAACCTCAGGAGTGTTATCAGACTTCTTGGAGTTGGACGCCACAGGCGCTTTGTTAGGCATTAATACATTGTGCCATACCATGTCCAGGAAGTGTCAACTTTCTGGAAGCTTACCACTTGCTCAGCATGGAACCCGGAGTCTTGAGCAGAATCCAAATATCGTAAAGTAGCGATTTACGTTTGGCATAAGCTTCATCAAGGTTGACCCGTTGGTCCCAGGAGAGGTCATTGCGGCCTGATGTCTGCCAGGGGCCGGTTAGTCCAGGTTTGACACTCAAGACCATTTTCATTTTTTTGCGTAGTTGGGGATAATTCTTGAGCTGTTCTTCAATTTCGTCCCCCACGCCGTCACGGCGATAGGCTCGCGGGCCTACCATACTCATGTCACCGTTGAAAATATTGAAAAGTTGAGGCAACTCATCAAGTGAGTACTTGCGTAGGAATCGCCCGACTCGAGTAATGCGGGGGTCATGATCCATGTCCAGTTTCCATCCGCTTTTTTTCTTGAATAATTTACGGAATTTAGGTTCTTTCATGAGCATCTCATCGGCGTTCGTGTACATGTTGCGGAATTTGAAGATGAAAAATTCCTTGCCGTCTTTACCCACGCGGCGTTGTTTGTAGAAAACCGGACCTGGAGAATCCAGTTTGATTAAAATAGGCACGACTAAAAACACGGGAGAGAAAATTATTAAGACTGCGCTTGATGACAGGATATCGAGCACACGTTTGCAAAATTCGTACATATGTGACCTGCTGTTTAGATTATCATAAGAGTTGGTCAATTGCACAGGAGGTAGTTAGGAAATTCAACAAACACTTACTTGCTGTAGACAAACTCCTGCACGCGGGCAATCTCTTGTTTGAGAGAGGAGCGGAAATCTGTGGACAATTCCTTAATGTCACTGTTTTTAATCGTTAGGCCGCCATCTGATTTGGCGAGCTCTATTTGTCCGACAAATTCCCCACGATAGAGAACCGGCATGCCGTAATAGCCAAATTTACGTTTGGCAGCCGGCACATAGGCTTCCCAGGTATAGTCGAACTGGAAAATATCATGCAAGGCTTGGCGATCCAAAATCAAAGGGTCAAGCGGAGGCAAAATGTTGATGGTTTGGGGATTCTCGCTAGTTACGGACTGCTCAAGCTGTGAAATTTGAGACTGGAGGACATAGTATTTTGTCCCAACGGAAGGAATTTCTAACCTCACTACTCTACCTTGGTTCACCCATTTATCGAATAATTTGTCCAGAGCAAGTGTGCGGGAATACCCCACGCGTCTTAGTTGTGAACGCCTGAGAATTCCAAAGTAGCGGAAGAAAGACTCCAGGAGCCATTCTTTGGAAGCCAAAGAGGAAATGGATTGAGTTTGGTTGGTGGGATACAGCCGCCAGGTGAAATCATAATATTTGCGATTATTGACTCGGTGATGAACGCTTAATTCGCCCACATCCCAGAGATATTCCAGTAAACCAGTGTTTGTCTTGGTATTTGACCAGCTGAATAAGGCCTTGGACTTACGCTCAATATGAGTAAGTTCAAAAGAGCTAGTGGGGCCATGCGACTGGATATAAAGACGGGTTAAATTTAATTCTTGGGCGTGATTTTGAGCGAATTGTTTATGCCAGGGTTCACGGATTGAACGACGAGCTGATAAATGGGAATAGAATTCAGTCGGAATAATTGAATAAAGCTGCAGCCAGTACTCAAACAATATCCTGTCTTGATAGAGAGCTTGTTGCAAGTCGCGGCGGGTGAAGTTCTCTACTCTGTTAAAAAGAGCTAGCTCATGGGTGGTAGCCACCACATCAATGGGGTCAACCTGAATACAGCTATAGTGGGTTAGAACCTGATTGAGAGAAAGATTGGGTTGGCTCAGGAGGGAATGATGGAGAAGATAGTGTTTGAGGTTGGTTTGCGAAATGGGATAAGTCGTAGACTTTTTCATAATATCATAGTATACTATCTTATAGTATGGAAAAAGCAAATCGCGGAGACTACTTTCCTGGTTCTAGTGTTGGGTCTTCTGAGCCTCAAGTCAGGAAACCTCGACTAACAGGAGCAACTAATTTGAGAGAACGGGCTGTAAGGGCTGCTGAAACATTTGGCAAAATTCCAGGATATCCGGGATATTATGACGACTTAGGAGAATGGTCTCCAGGAAAAGACCCCAACGAAACAAAAGATGATTAGTGTTTAGCGATTGCGTTCGTTACTAACGAACAAATGGGTACCGATGAGAGTAAATACAGTGAACATGACGGCTATGATGAGTAAGTTGGTATGTAGAGGGAGCAACTGGACTTTGGCTGCTTCAGGTGAGCCTAGATAATAGAAATTGCGAACTAAATCAACTGCATAACGCATGGGGGCCATCTTAGAGAGAATATCCAGATACCAAGGTAGCTGTTGGACAGGATTGAAAACTCCGGCTAAGAAAAACTGCGGGAATATGATGACCGGAAAAATCTGGCTGGCTTGGCGTTGGTCGGTTAGTCGGGAGAGAATGAGGATGCCGAAGCTGCCGCCCAGGAAACAGGCAATAAGGACAGCTGGGAAAAGGCGCAGGAGCAAGTCAAAAGTCATAGGTACGCCGACGATTATGCCCAAAACCAAAATACCAATTCCTTGAACTAATGAGACTAGGGTTTCGCCTAGAATTTTACCAATGATAATTGAATAACGGGAAATAGGCGCTACAAAAATCTCCTGGCTGAAGTCATTTTCTCTATCAGCCACTAAAGAAATCAAACCTGAAGCAGTCGATTGAAATAGAGTCTGACCCAGGACACCAGTGAAAACATAAATCAGCAAGTTGTAGCCTGCGCTTTCCCCTAGGTTTGATTGCAGACTCCCGCCTAAGATGCCGATGAAAAGGAGAGGGAAAATAAATCCGATTAAAAACCTAGGTCTGTCCCGCAAGAGCTTAATCAGGTCACGGGCAGCGATGGTGAGAATAGCGTTGAGTTGATTTTTCATTGAGATTGGGAATTATTGATAATTGATAAGTAAGCGTCCTCCAGAGTCGGCTGAATGACTTGGAGTTCCGTGAGTTCGGTTTTGATTGATTTAATAATTTTTTGCGCTTGGGCGTCTTTGGCAGCAATTCGAAAGGGTCCAGAGCCTGTGAAATCGAGCTTGAGCTTGGTCAGTTCCTGTTTGAGGCCTTGGGGTTTGGTGCTATCAAGCAGCATGTAGCCACTGAGGAGTTTGCGTTTGATTTCGCGGGGCGATCCGTTTTCGATGACTTTGCCATGGTTGATGATACAGACTTGGTCAGCGTTTTCGGCTTCATCTAAATAGTGGGTTGTGAGAAAAACTGTCATCTGGCGCTCTTGCCTGACTTGCTGGAGATATTCCCAGAGATTCTTGCGGCTCTGAGGGTCAAGTCCGGTGGTGGGTTCGTCAAGGAAAAGGATTTGGGGGTCGTGCATAAGCGCACGGACAATTTCGAGCTTGCGTTTCATGCCGCCGGAGAGGGTCTTGATTGGTTTGTTGAGGTCTTTTTCAATATCCAGCAGAGACGCGAGATTGGAAACCTTGCGTTTGTATTCATCTGACATGGCGCTGTAGGTGGGGCGAAAGTCGTACAGCCCGTACAAAATTGTATGGAAACGGACGTTTTCCTCAGCCGTAAGGTTTTGGTCGAGACTGGGTTTTTGGAAAATGATGCCTACATTGCGGCGCACCTGACTAGACTCACGGTCAATGTCAAAGCCCGCCACCTGGACCTCACCCGACGTCTTGGACAATATGGTGGTTAGGATAGAAATGGTAGTGGTTTTGCCTGCTCCGTTGGGACCTAGAAGGGTGAAGAATTCTCCCCTGCCGACTGAGAAGGAAACTCCGTCTACGGCATTGGTAGTAGCTTTTTGGTAGCGTTTGACGAGGTTGGTGACTACAACGACATCTGATTTTTTGCTGGACATACGATTGTTGATTATATGCCTTTTGATGAAGTTGGGGAATAATGAGCAGTTTCAGTGTCAAGCTGGGGAAATGAAGTGAAGTATAATTATCCAGTATGCAAAAGATGAATAAAATTACAGGCGCTCTACTCTTGGAAGACGGAGGCGTGGTTAAAGACAAACTCCAGTCTCTAGGGGCAAACAGTGATGACTTGGAGTATGTGTTTGATAGCAAAGGCAAGTTATTATCTATTGTGGCGCTAGATCAACTGTGGCATTTGCCGCCTCGAGACTTGGCCAGGCAACTGTTAGCGTTACTTGAGCCTCACCATCGGTTGCAGCAAGTGGCCTTAAACAGTATTTTTGAGACTGGATTTAATGACCATGGCCCGGGGCATATTGCCCGAGTGACCATGCAGACATTGGCGGCTCTTGAAGTTGCGGGGATGAGTGACGATGAAGTTAAAGTCGGAGTTTTGGCGGCCTGTTGCCATGACCTTGGCAACATAGTAGAGCGCAAAACTCACAATATTTGGAGCGGCAGGATGCTGTTGTCGATAGTTAGTTTTGGACGGCAGGAAAAATTATGCAAACGAGTGATGGAGGCAATTTATTATCACGAAGAACAAGCACACAAGGAAGCAGGAGGACTTGAGTCATTAAGCCCAAGTACTGTGGCCCTAATTTTGGCGGATAAAACCGACGTGTCGTACTTGCGCGTTCATCCAATTAGTGACCAGAGAGCGGCAATTGATGATGAGCATGTGATTATTAATTTCATGGTCGATGATACTGAAATAGGTTTTCGGCAAACGAAGATTGTCTGGAGATTAACTTTTAACCCCAATGCCACGCGTGTCCAGGGAATATTTAGTGAACTGTTGAAGCATGGAGAACGGAAGTTGGTGCCTGATGAATGGCAGCAAATGTACCGGAACGAAAACATTGAGTATATGTTTATTTTTTACGCCAAAATTTTGTCCTTATATTTGGACCGGATAAAATTGGCGATTGAAGCTGGATTTATTCTATTTCCCCAGATTGATAGGTTCCAGTTCGTGGTGCGGGATCCGGAGAGACGAATTGAAATTGAACGGGAGTTCTTGCGTCAGAGTGCTGCAGAACAGATTGATCAACTTAAAAGAAATTTGGTGAAGAATAACTCTGAAAAGTAGAGAAACCCCATACTAAAACAAAATGTGATAATCTCTATGCATGGCAACTGATAAGTATTCTGCGGTTTGGGTGTCGCATTCGTCTATACGAGATTTTTTGACTTGCCCGCGAGCGTATTTCTTGAGAAATGTTTACAAAGACTCCATTACCGGACGTAAAATCACCCTCACCTCCCCTGCTCTGACTCTGGGGCAAGCAGTACATGAAATCCTGGAATCTTTGTCAGTTTTGCCGACCAATAAGAGGTTTGAGGTGTCGTTGCTTGATTTGTATGAACGTAGTTGGCAGAAATACACAGGTAAGCTGGGAGGGTTTTTTGACCAAGAAACAGAACAAAAGTATAAAAATCGCGGTCGGGAAATGCTAACACGAGTGCAAAAAAACCCTGGGCCGCTGAAAAACTTAGCGGTGAAAATTAACATGGATTTGCCTCATTTTTGGTTATCTGAGGATGAGGGGATTATTTTGTGCGGCAAGATTGACTGGCTTGAGTACATGAAAGATTCTGACAGTGTGCATGTGATTGACTTCAAGACCGGCAAACAGCAAGAAGACTCTAACTCTTTGCAATTGCCAATTTATCATCTCTTGGTGCACTACTGTCAAAAAAGAAAGGTGGAAAAAGCCAGTTATTGGTATCTCGAATTCAGCGATAAGTTGAGCGAAAAAGAACTACCAGACATTGCCGAATGCGAACAGGAAATTCTTGACGTGGCGAAAAAGGTCAAGTTGGCCAGACAACTGAGGAAATTTGATTGTCCCAATGGCAAAGAAGGCTGTCATGCTTGTCGAGGATTGGAGTTGGTGTTGAAAGGCGAAGGAGAGTTGGTAGGGACTAATGACTTCAATGTGGATGTGTACGTGTTGGATAATAGGAAAGATGAAGAGGAAGATAGTTTTATCTTGTAAATTGGGACTAGGAATTTTTTTGCAAAGAGGAAATGTATATCGGATGACAATTAACTTAACTTGTGGCAAGAAAAGTGAGAGAATTAATTAATTGTGAAAATCGCTATCCTCAATATTTACTCAGGGTTAGTAAGTAGAGGTGCGGAAACGATTGTAGCTGAAGCATTGGCTAGTAAGTGGACTGGTAAGAAACATGAGGTGTTTTTCTTCTGCGGTGGGTCGCTGACCAAAACTAATTATAAAGTTCATATCATTCCTGGCGTGGCCGTGATGACACCTGATACCAGTGGTGACTTAGGGGACAAGATTGTGCATTGGCTATATCGTGACCCATATAGTAGGCAGGTAAGGGAGTTTACTTATCGATGCCTGGACGAATTAGAGAGGATACAGCCAGATATCATTGTCAGTTTTAATGGCAGCGAGCAAGTGAGAATTCTGCATCAGACAGAAATGTTGAGAAATAAGGTTGTGGTCAGTATGCAAGGCCAAAATGAAAGCCGGAGATGGAAGTTGGCAGGGAGGGAAAATAATCGTCTAATTAACCTACGCCCAAGAGGGATGGTAGCTATTAATGCCATGCAATACGAACTCCTAAAAAGTAGTCAGTTGGGCGAGGATAATTTTGTGAAGATACCCAATGGAGTAGATTTGGTTTTTTTTCACCCAAATGCTGTGAAAACCAAGTTATCCCTCAAACCACCAGTAGTCCTGTGCGTGGCGGCATTGCAGTACCACAAGAAAGTTGACTCCTTGATTAAAGCTGTGCGAGAAACTGACTTGAGTTTGTTGGTACTTGGAGATGGACCATTACGGGAAGAGTTGACGATGATGGGTAGTCAGATACTGGGGCGGGAGCGGTTTGAAATTATGACTGTGGCGCATGACTTAATTCCTGGAATTTATACTGCAGCTGAGGTTTTTTCTCTCCCATCCTTGCCTCTTGAGGCCTTTGGCGTCGCATATCTGGAAGCAATGGCAAGTAATTTGCCGGTGGTGGCTCCTGATGACCCGGTCAGGCGTTCTATCGTGGAGGAGGCTGGCTTGTACGTCAACGTTGAGAATGCCAAAGAATATGCCCTGGCATTGACGAAAGCGCGTAGTATTTCCTGGGGTGATAAACCTCGAAAGCAAGCGGCTAAGTTTAGTTGGGATATTATTGCCCAGAAGTATATTGAGTTTTTTAACCAAATAATTTAATTAGAATAAGCTCTTCGAAGTGTTGTGAAGAAAATGCTCAAGATTTGAAGTATAATATGGGCATGGAAAATCAACGAGTGCAAAAAATATCAGTAAGCGGTGTGTTAATTCGAGAGGGCAAAATGCTGATGGTGAAGAAAGATGATGAGTCTGGGTATACCTTGCCAACAACCAATATTGAGTTTGGAGAACAGCCACAAGAAGCATTGATGCGTGGATATCTTGATATCACGGCTTTGGTGGTGGAACCGTTTGTGGCTTTGCGTACCTGGTCGGAAATTAGCCTGAGTGGTGATGAACATACTGTAACAATAGTTTATCTTGTGGAGT
>CAYXHB010000022.1:0-13257 GCA_964464795.1 uncultured Gammaproteobacteria bacterium | reverse complement strand
GCCAATGATTGAAAGCATGATAGACGGACCAGAGATTGAGGAAATGGCGGAAAATCAAGATGTGGAAACTGAGTTGAATGATGAAGTCGAAGAGGAAAATCCAGAAGTCGAGGATGTAGAAGATGAAAATCAACTTGAGGGGGACGTCGTTAGTGAGAATGGTGATGAGGCATGAGGAGAGCTGTCTTGACCATCCTGGCCGTAGGGGTGGCCATAGTTGGCGGGTATTATTGGTTGGTACAGGGTGCGAACCCTGGGATTGTGCAGGCGGTGGGTGATGTGACTGCAACTTTCCCTAGTGCGCCGATGTTTATGGTGACTAACTGGTTGCCTGGAGATAGTGAGGTGAGAACCTTTAGCGTTAGCAACAGCGGGGCTGATATCTTTCAGTTGGCGGTGAGAACTGAGAATGAACTGTCAACTCCACTGACACCTGACTTGGCAGCAGTGAGCGAAGTGGTAATCAGCGACGATGATGGAGTGGTGTGGTATGGCACAGGGAGTCCCAGCGGGAGCGCGACCTTGCTTGAGTGGTACAGTGAACCTTATGTGATGTTGGGGAACATTGACCCAGGACAGATGCGGGAGTTTACGGTGAGTGTTTATTTTCCTAATAATGCTGGGAATGAATATCAGTTGACCCAGACGCAGTTTGATATCGTGCTGATGGAGGAGCTGGTGGATGACAATGGCGATGGGATACCGGCTGAGTGTCGGCATATAGCTTTTGCTGGAGCGCCGATTATGGGGACTGAGGGTGATGATTGGATTAACGGGAATTCGAGTAATAACTTGATATTTGGACTAGGCGGAGACGATAGGATTAACGGACACGGAGGTAATGATTGTATTGTCGGGGGAGCGGGCGATGACCGGATATCTGGAGGCACAGGCAAAGACTTCATCTGGGGCGGGGATGGGGACGACTGGATAGAGGGCGGGACGGACGAGGATATGATTTGGGGTGGGAATGGGAATGACCGCATTGATGGAGGTTCTGATCCTGACCAAATCTGGGGTGGAGCAGGTGATGATATTATCGACGGCGGCAGCGGCAACGACATCATCTATGGAGAAGGCGGGAATGACAAACTTGATGGAGGCAGCGGGATTGATACCATTTATGGCGGTGACGGCGATGATGTTATGTTGGGCGGGTCGAGCAATGATTTCTTATACGGTGATGGTGGATATGATAGTGCCGATGGAGAGGCTGGGCTGGCCGATACTTGCGTGGCTGAAGTAAAGATTAAATGTGAATTATAGGATTTGTTATTTAATTAGTTGAAAACAACCCTTGTTTTGTATGAATAATTTCGTTACAGTGAATTAATCAATTCGTTTTAGTTTATTCAGGTTCATTTCCTGCTTCATGTTTATAAACTGCCTTTACCATTTTAAGAATTATGCGCGAAAGGAGGTGAAGAAATTATGAATACTATTAAGACTAGCTTGGCGGTGGGAACAAGCACCTTGATGTTGTTGGCGAATACCGGAGTTGTTTTCGGCGCGGATTTGAAAATCAGCAAGACCGGAGCTAACTCGGTGAACCTGGTGAGTGTAAGCAACAAGACCGTTACCTCAGTGGTTCAGTCCAACAAATCCAACGTGGTGAACAGCGTGTCGGTTGTCCAGAATACCGGCGATAACAGCGCCAGCAAAAACACCGGCAAAGGCATGGTTGTCAGCGGTAATGCTGCGGCTATGGTTTTGATTGCCAATGGCGGCAGTTCTAATGAACTGACTCATCATGGTGATGACTGCGGTTGCGTGGAAGCTCCTAGCAGCAGCGTGTCAAACACTGGCTATAAATCTGTGAATAAAGTATCTGTGAGCACCCTAAACCTCAAAAGTACGATTCAGAGTAATATCTCAAACAGATTGAACAAAGTCGGCGTGTTGCAAAACACTGGCGACAATGACGCGGACAAAAATACCGGTAGCGGTGTGGTTGTCAGCGGTGACACTGATGTAGTTGTCGAACTACTCAACGAAGCAGATAGCAATACCCACTAATCGGGTCTATTACTGCCTGCTTTCTGCGGAAGCTGAGTCATCAGCTTCCGCTTTTTTGTGGCCAGAGCTGGAGTCCGGTTTCTAAATCCTCGATAATAATGGCGCGAGTGGGACAGGCATGGGCGGCTAAAAGAAGAGTGGTGCTGTCCTCACTGCCGGAGGCAATAAATTCGGCGATGTTCTGCTGGTTGATACGGAAAACTCCCGGCGCCAAAGCCACGCATGAACTGGCGCCGATGCAGAGAGGAGCGGCAATCGTGAGCTTGTATTTGCCGATGATGGCAAACTGATTGCCTTGTTCATCTTGGGAGAGGGTGGTGATGGTTTGCATAAGTTACCAGTATTTTTCAAAATAAATCTTATGAGGGTCAAATCCTTGCTCAAGGAGTCTGACTTGGGTATCTTTAATCATTGATGGAGAACCGCATAAATACGCGGATGTAGAGGCAGGTGGAAAGTGAGCAGTCTGCACATGATTGGTGATGTAACCTGCCAAAGTGGTCCAGCCCGGTGCGGGGTCTGAAAGAGAAATTGAGTAGTTAAAGTTGGGGTGGGAATTGTGGAAGTCATCCAAAACTGACTGGTAGAAAATGTCTTCCTGGTTACGCAGGCCAAAGAAAAGATGAATGGGGCGGGGGTCTTTTTTTTGCACCAGCGAGTCAATCATGCTAATAAAAGGCGCAACTCCGGTGCCGGTGGCTAGGAAAAGTAAATGCGTGGATTGGTCTTGTGATTGGAAAATGAAGTTGCCAAGCGGTGGTAAGTATTCCAAGGTATCACCTGTTTGGAGCGATTGGAAATATTGGCTGCTTTCTCCGCCCGGGGAGACATCGACCAAAAGTGTAAAAGTCGACGCATTTGGCCGGGAGGCCAGAGAGTACTGAGAAACACGCTGGGGGTTAATCCTGGTAATCAGATATTGGCCAGGGATGAAGTCAAGCGGGTTCTCAGGACGAGCGATAACCTCGTAGTAGGTTGTGGATAGTTGACGACAAGAGACAACTGGGGCTTGATGGTATACGGGCGGCATGGGATTGATGATATCAGGAAAGTTATCTGATGTGTTCACTTGATGTAACCCCACACGAATACCAGATTGCCACATGCACAAATTTGTGTAGAAAGAAAATTGATAATTTGCGCTTTCGCAATGACGAGCGGAGGACGAAAAGCACCAGGGTTATTTTTTCCCATTCTGTTCTAGAGCTTTTTTGAACGCCTCAATCACTACCATAGCACAGTTGATGCGGCTAGAACTAAGCGGCGTGCCTAGTAATTCTTGGATTTTATCAACAGTAAAAGACTGGAGGTGAGAAGCAGGTTGACCGCGTAGTTGCTCGGTAACCAGTGAGGCAGTCGCGGTAGTGATGGCACAGGACTGGGATTGAAAACCGATATCATTAATGAGGTTGTCACGAACATTAAGGAAAACTTCTATCTGGTCACCACAAAGAGGATTGATGCCTTGAGCTTGGTGCGTGGGATTGGTGAGGGCTTGATGGTTACGTGGATGGCGGTAATGATCCATCATTTGCTCGCGGTATAAGTCCATGTTTTATTTATTGAACAGTTTAACAAGTTTTTTGAGAGCAGAAACCGTTTTATCAATGTCTGCTTTGGTGTTATAAATTTGCAAACTTATCCGAGCTGTAGCAGGTAATGACAGGAGGGTATGTAGAGGCATGGCGCAATGATGACCGGCTCGGATGCAAATGTTGTGGTCTCCCAAATACTGGGCAATGTCATGAGGGTGAATATTTTTCAATGTGAAGCTGATAACGCCGATGCGGTTGTGATTTTCGTGGGAGCCAATAATTTGCAAGTCGGGTATTTGAGATAAAGAAGCAAGTGCATAATCAGTGAGTTCTTCAAGATGGACAGCGGCCGAGGCTCTATCAAGGGAAGTGAAAAAATTACAAGCGGCTCCAAGCCCAATGGCTTGGGCAATGGGCGGAGTGCCTGCTTCGAAGCGGGCGGGCGCTGGGAGAAATTGCGCTGAATTAAACTCTACGCTGGAAACCATGTCTCCGCCTAGTTGGTAAGGCGGAAGTTGATTGAGTAACTCCTGTTTACCCCAGAGGACTCCGATGCCGGTCGGGCCAAAGAGTTTGTGCCCCGAGAAAACATAGAAGTCACAACCCAAATCCTGAACATCTACTGATAAATGGCTGATTGCTTGAGCGCCGTCCACAATGATTAAAGACTGAGAGTTGAGAGATTTAATTTGTTGAACTAAAAGTTTGATGTTATTAATACTGCCGGTGACATTGGAAGCATGTGTTAAGGAAACTATTTTTGTTCTTTGATTAACTAAATTGAGAAGTTCGGAGAAATCGAGAGTGAAATTGTCAGTGTCAAGGGGAATAAACTTGAGCTGGGAGGTGGTTTGGTTGGCTAGGTGTTGCCAAGGGAGAAGATTGGCGTGATGCTCAAGTTGAGAGAGGAGAATTTCGTCGCCTTGATTAAAAGAACTCTGGAGAGTAAAGGCCAACAAATTAAGTGCTTCTGTGGCTGATTTGGTGAAGATTGTTTCGCTGGGTCGTGCATTAATAAACTCAGCGACGTGTGAACGAGCCTGTTCATAGCTTTGAGTGGCTTCCTGGGCAATAGGGTAAAGTCCTCGGTGGATGTTGCTGGAATATTGACCATAGTATTGATTAAGAGAGTCAATAACAACTTGCGGTTTGAGAGCTGTGGCGGCCGAGTCAAGATAAATTAGTCTCGGATGGGTAGTGAAAATAGGAAAATGTTGCTTGTACATGTGGCAAGCTAAATTATATACGGAGGTTTGCTTTTGGAGTACGATTGGAATATCCTCGATGAGAGATGCATTCTTTAATCGCTGACTTCCATGTTCATTCTCGCTTTTCGCGTGCCACCAGCAAGAACCTCAATTTGAGCGAAATGTACAAGTGGGGCAAACTGCGGGGGATTAATGTGTTGGGCACTGGGGACTTCACTCATCCTCAATGGTTTGAGGAGATAAGCACGCAGTTGGTTGCGTGTGAAGATGGGTTGTTTGAACTGAAGAGCGACAAAGCCAAATTGGTTGACGAGCTGTTGCCGAGGAAAATTGTGGATAACAAATTGAGGTTTGTACTGAGCGTGGAGATAAGCAATATTTACAAGCGTCATGGGAAAGTCCGGCGGTTGCATAATGTGGTGGTGATGCCGAGTTTAGAGAGTGTTGCTAAGCTCAACAGTAAGTTAACGGCCATAGGGAACCTGCATTCGGACGGGCGGCCGATTTTGGGGTTGGATAGTGAGGAACTGTTGAAAATTGTCATGGACATTGATAGCCAAGCCTGGTTTATTCCGGCGCATATTTGGACGCCGTGGTTTGCCATGTTTGGGAGTAAGTCTGGGTTTGACAGTGTGGAGGAAGCGTTTGGTGATTCGAGAAAAATGATTACGGCTCTGGAAACCGGATTGTCGGCCGATATCAAGATGTGTCGGCAGATTGCGGACTTGGATGAGTACGCGCTGGTGTCTAATTCAGACGCTCATTCGGCAGCTAAGTTGGGCAGGGAGGCGACTATTTTTAATTGTGAAATGGAACTGGGGAAAATGAAGGAGGCTTTGATTAACCAAAGTGCTGGATTAGTTGGAACAATTGAGTTCTATCCTGAGGAAGGTAAATACCATATGGATGGACATGCGCCTTGCGCGGTGCGACTAAGCCACGAGGAGACTATTAAGCTTGATGGCCGCTGTCCTAAGTGCGGAGGAGTGATTACGGTAGGGGTGTTGGCGCGGGTGGATGACTTGAGGAAAATTCATGCCGGTAAGCCGCGAAAAATAGTTGAGAAATCATCTCATTACATTGTGCCTTTGGATGAGATTATTGCTGAGAGTTTGGGCAGCCGAGTGGGGAGTAAAAAAGTAAGTGAAAAATATTTTGAGTTAGTTAACAGTCTGGGGAGTGACTTTGATTTATTGTTAAACACTGAAATTGAGGAAATAAGAAAGTCCGGATATCGGGAAATAGCCCGAGCGATTGATAACATGCGCCAAGGAAAAACCAAGGTTGAACCTGGGTATGATGGAATTTTTGGGAAGATTTCTTTGCTGGGGGACGGAGGAAGTGATGGACAGACATCGTTTTTGTAAGAATTTTTGATAATGCTTGAACTCAACCAACAGCAACTGCAAGCAATTGAAGAGCCGGGCCATTGTATTGTGGTCGCGGGTCCTGGATGTGGCAAAACTGCGACTCTGGTGGCCAGAGCCGTGCGAATTATGGAGATGCAAACTGGTAAGAAAGTTCTGATGCTGACGTTTACCCAGAAAGCAGCCAAGGAAATGAAAGAACGGGTTGAGAAAAGTTTGGGAAATGGAAAATATGAAAGAAAGTCCCTATTTGTAGGTACTATTCACTCTTGGGCTTATAAGTTTCTAAAAAGTAAGGGAATAAAAGTGGAGGTGGTAAGCGAGAAACAACAAAGAGTATGGGTGCTGGAAGGCGCTCGAGAACTGGGTTGGAAACAGGCGTCGTGGAGGAAGTTGCTACTGCAAATATCGCTACTCAAGCAAATGTTAGCAATAGGGGAGAGTGATAAAGCTTCCAAAGCGGAAGATGGAAAGTTAGCAAAGTTGGTGCTAAAATATGAGCAGAAGTTGAGGGAGAACAATTTGGTCGATTTTGACGATATTTTGATTCGATGCAGAGAAGTGCTAATTCAGGGAGATGAATTGAAGATAGCGGATGATTTTGTCTATGATCACATATTGCTGGATGAATTCCAGGATTTGGATTTAGTCCAGTTTGATATTGTGCGACATTTACAAAGGTTAAACAGAGCAGTGGTGTTCACGGTGGGGGACAGCAAGCAGGGGATATATGGATTTCGAGGGGCTCGAAATGATTTAACTAATAAGTTGTCTGACTGTCTGGAACCTAAACCTGTGCGGATTGTTTTGGAAAAAACTTACAGATGTCCGCAAGCAATTATCGACTTGGCCAGCTCTCTTTTTGGCGACAACGAAAAGTTGCAATCCTATGCAAGCAAACATGGGCAAGTTTTCCACATTTTCACAGACTCAGATTACACGGAGGCGGCTTGGATGGCCAACACTATCAAGTCCCTATCGGGTATGACCGACTCCGCAACTGTATCAAACTATATCAGCAATGCTATAAGCCTCGGCGACTTCGCTGTCTTGTCCAGGTCTTATCATACTACCGGACTGATTGCTAAAGAGTTTGACTCCTCTACTTTACCGTATCAGTTGATGAGCGATAAGCACTGGAGCGGGATTGCGCGACTGGAGAAAATTTATAACTTTCTATCCAGATTAAATCGGCAGATGGGAAATCCAGATAATTTTAACTTGTCAAAAAATGAAGCTGACTTCTCTACTGCTATTTTTGGGCTAAGCGACGACTTGAGTTTGGTTGAGTTATGGAAACAGGTCAAACTAGCAGGGAAACTGGAGACAAATCAGAAAACCAAAACCTGGCAACTGCAGATTGATGCCCTGGCCTATGAGTATCTGAACGTGCCTTATAAACAGGCGCTGCCTGAATTCTTGGAACGATGGCAGTTGTTACAAATCCATGACCAAATGATAGAGAGTGAAAAAATTAGCCTGATGAGTATCCACGCGGCTAAGGGATTGGAATTTAAAGTAGTGTTTGTGGTGGGGTTTGATGAAGGGTTGCTGCCTAGAGTTAGTGAAAATGATAAGGAAGGTGATGAATTTGACCGTGAAGAGGAAAGACGACTATTATATGTGGCTCTGACGCGGGCTAAGGAGAGTGTTTTCCTAACCAGTGCGAAAAGACGGGAGCGATATGGCAAACGCGTGGAAATGCAGCCATCTTCGTTTGTAGAGGAAATGAAGAGTGAATTGATAACCCAAGTTACACATGATGAGTTCTTAGATAGTTATGCCAAACGCAGAGCCAAGGCAAGAGTGAAGAAACAGCAGATGAAGATGTTTTGAAAATGGAAATTGTCGCTCCCTCCTCCAGATTTGTCATTTCGATCCGTCAGCTGACGGACGAGAAATCTCTTGGTTGTTTTGTGATGTCATGAAAAACCAACAAGGAATTATTTATTAGATCTTTCGACTTCGTCCTCCGCAAGCTCCAGACTACGCTCAAGATGACAAGGCCGGTGGTCATTCCCTTCCACGCCGCGTTTCCCCGCATTTAATGCGGGGTCTGGGACTTGCGGCAGATTTTTGACAACAATACCAGATTGCCCCGCCAGCGGTCGGGCAGGCACATGCACAAATTAATTTTAACAGTATTTTTTTGGAATAATTTGTGCTTTCGCAATGACGAAAAGAGTGCCATACCCATGTGTCTACCTTTTAATTTTCCTTACCTAAGTTGATATGCTTAAGGATTTGGTCGGAGTTGGGCAGTTGTTGGATTTTGGCAATGACTTCGTGCAGGAAGCCGGAGATGAGTAAATCTGTGGCTTGGGATTGGGAGAGGGCGCGGCTCTGTAGGTACCAGAGTTGTTCCTGGTCCACATGGGAAATGGTGGTGGCGTGGGAGGCTTTGACGTCGTGATTGAGGATTTCTAACTCGGGTCGTAACTCCCCTACTGCCTGATGGCCTAGCACCAGCAAGCGCTCGGTGAGCTGGTCTTGGGAGTTGGAGGCTTGGGCGTGAATTTGAATCATGCCTTGGAGAGTAACTTGGGAAGCGTCTGACAAGATGCCTTTGATAAGGCAATCGCCGCTGGTGTGAGGCGCGTGATGCGAAATGATGGTGCTTAAGTTGATATGGTGGTTATCCTTGGCGAGGACATAACCTAAGAACTGACCTTGGGCATACTCACCTGATAAGTTGAGAGTGATACTGCGGATAAGTGGCTGTTGGTAAGCGATTAGATAAATTAAACTGGTGTTGGCTGGGACGGTGATATTTTCTTGAGGAGTGAAAGACTGGCTCTTACCAGAAGCGAAAAGAAGACTCTTGTCCCCTTGGTCAAGGATAATGTTTTGGGTGTTTGGAACGAGTTGGGTAGTCATGTTTTTATTTCAGTTTGATTAGTTGAAGTTAGCCGACACTGCCTTCCATTTCCAGTTGAATAAGACGGTTGAGTTCCACGGCGTATTCCAGAGGCAGTTCTTTGACAATGGGTTCGATGAAGCCGTTGACGATCATGCTCTGGGCTTCGTCCTGAGGGATGCCGCGGCTGGTTAAGTAGAACAACTGGTCTTCTCCCACCTTACTCACAGTAGCTTCGTGTTCGATAGTGGTAGTGTGGTGTTGGTTTTTGATAGTGGGATAGGTGTCGGTGCGGGATTGGCTGTCGAGAATGAGGGCGTCACAAATAACTTGGGAACGGGAATATGGGGCACTGGGGAGGACGCGGAGTAAGCCCCGGAAGGACGTCCGACCACCTTTGTGACAGATAGATTTAGATATCATGCGGGAGGTGGTGTGAGGCGCGATATGGATGGCTTTGGCTCCGGCATCTAAGTACTGGCTGCTACCAGCCAGAGCAATGGAGAGGACTTCGCCGTGAGCATGGGCGCCGGTTAGGAGGACTGAGGGGTATTTCATAGTGACTTTGGAGCCGCCGTTGAAGTCGACCCATTCCATGACAGCTGACTCCTCTACTCGGGCTCGTTTGGTAACCAGGTTGTAGACATCTTTGGACCAGTTCTGGACTGTGGTATAGCGAACTCGGGCGCGGGGTTTGACGATTATTTCGACTACCGCCGCGTGGAGGGAGTCTGAGGCATAAACCGGGGCTGAGCATCCTTCGACATAGTGGACATATGAGCCTTCGTCAGCGATGATGAGAGTGCGCTCGAACTGGCCAATGTTTTTGGCGTTGATACGGAAGTATGCCTGTAGAGGAAGCTCTACATGGACGTTGGGCGGGACGTAGACAAAAGATCCACCGCTCCAGACGGCGGTGTTAAGAGCGGCGAATTTGTTATCAGTGGGCGGAATGACAGTGGAAAAATATTGTTTGACCAAGTCGGGAAATTTGGCTAAGCCCTCGTCCATGCTGAGGAAGACGACGCCTTGTGACGACAGTTTTTTTTTGATAGAACCGTAGATGACCTCTGAGTCATACTGGGCTTTGACTCCGGCTAGATACTGAGCCTCGGCTTGGGGGATGCCGAGTTTTTGGTAAGTGTTTTTGATGTCATCAGGCACATCTGTCCAGCTCTTTTGTTGTTTGGGGGTGGGTTTGAGGTAGTAATAGATTTCGTCAAAGTTGATGTGCGATAGGTCAGCTCCCCACTCTGGCATGGGTTTGGTGAGGAAAATGTCATAAGCTTTGAGACGTTGGGCTAGCATCCACTCGGGTTCTGATTTGAGAGAGGATATTTGATTGATGACCTCGGGAGAGAGACCTTTGGGGGCTTTGTAGACATAAGCCTCAGGGTCAGAAAATCCAAACTGATATTCGTCGGAAAACTGCGGTTGTTTACCACTGGTTGTATCCATGTTTATCTATTTTGGCGACTAAACTGTAGTCGCCGCTGGCAACGATAACTCCGTCTTTAATTACATGAACTGCTTGGGGTTTGATGTATTTGAAAATCCGGTTGTAGTGGGTGATGATGATAATTCCAGGCGCTGAGGCTTGTCCTTTGAGGGCGTCTAGTGTCTGGCCAATGGTTTTGAGAGCGTCGACATCGGTGCCGGTGTCTAGTTCGTCGAGAATGATGAATTTGGGTTCTAACATCAGCAGTTGCAGAGTTTCGATTTTCTTGCGTTCGCCGCCTGATAGGCCTTCGTTGATTGGCCGATGGAGGAACTCAGGTTTGATGTTGAGTTGCTGGGCGGATTGCTTGAGGTTGGTTAGGAATTCTTGAGCCGTGGGAACAGGTAATTTGCGGGTGGTGCGAATGGCGGATTGGGCGGTCTTGAGAAAAGTGGCCAAAGGTACGCCAGGAATTGCCAGAGGATGTTGGAAAGCGAGGAATAACCCTAGTGCGGCTCTCTGCTCGGTTGGGAGAGAGAGGATGTTTCGCTGGCCTAAGAGAACACTGCCTTTGGTGACTTGGTAGGCAGGGTGCCCCAGGAGACTATTGCCCAGAGTAGATTTGCCAGAACCGTTGGGTCCCATGATGGCGTGGATTTCACCTTGGGAAACTGTTAAATTGAGGCCTTTGAGGATGGATTTTTCTGCGGCCGAGACGTGCAGGTCGCGGACGGTGAGGAGCGTTTTTTTCACAATAGAGTTTATTATACAAAGTTAATTTGGCCTGATATGAGTCTACAACATATTGACGGTAGTCAAAGGGGTGGAAATAAGCAGAGTGGTTGGTAGCCACTTCGCGAGTTTGGCGATGGGACATGTATTTTTGTTGTAAGCGGCGGGCTAAGGTCTCGAGGAAGGAAGGCTTTGAGCTTTTCGACTCAGGTGAAAATTCCAAATTGCTTGATAACCAAGCGATTTGTGATTGGGAAAATAAAGGGAAGTAATCCAACGCCCAGGTGTTTTGGGTGAGGAGACGCTGGTATGTTTGATCACGATTGAGAAGCGGGATGATTTGAAGCAGTTCACGGGCGGTATAAAGGTCACGGCGAGAGGTAGGGAGAGCTAGATTAGCAGTATCAAGGAAAAGATTAAGGCAGATTTTGTTGTTGTAGTCGGTGTCTTGAGGGCGGCGGCGGATGGAGAAAATTTCGGTTAAAATAATAGTCAGCAAGCGAGTTAACCAGAGAGTGTGCTTGCGGGTGATGACGAAAAAATCAATGTCGTCATCGGGTTTGGGAGATGCGGCCGCTACTGAACCGCTGACGGCAATCAGTTTGATGGTGGGGATGATGCTGAGAATTTTGGCGGCGCGGCGGGCCGAAGAAAGTTTGGCAGGCAGATGGGAAAAGGCGGTTTGGCTGGTGTTGATATTGGTTGGGGAAAGCCCTACTCTATCTTTTTTTGTAATTAAAAAAGGGTAACTCTTGATAATTTTATTTATCAAATTGTATGTAGGTGGTGATTGTTGTAAATCAAGGGGGGCAATCAGCCAAGTAAAGATTTCTTTAATTGTAGGAGCGTAAGAAAAGACATCAGCATAGAGAATGGTTCTGATGACCGCGGCTTCTAAACTTCTTTCTGTTGCGAGTCTCATAGCCACATCCTACATGGGTTTGGTGAAGAATGCTATTGGGCCAGACCGTAGGATTTCAAGACCTCCAGAACACCCACAGCTGTTGGTTCCAAAGCAGTACTAGCTGAAGTTCCGCGGCCAGCGGTGGTAACCGCGGATTCGTAAGATTGGATAATACGGTCGTTGAGACCGTCTTTGTCAGTGGTATGCGAGACCAAAGGAAAAGATTTGGCGGCCGGGGCTTGCATGAGATAAGCACCCATGTAGGGATGGTCTATAAACTCGTCGGCCAAATCACGGCGGGAGGGAATTTCGCCAAATTCACGAACTTTGGATTGTTCTTCGTAGAGCCTGAGCATGGTTTCTCTAGAGGAGAGGTACTTGAGGAATTTCCAGGATTCGGCTTGGTGCGGGCTTTTGGCCGAAACTCCTTCAGCCCAGTAATTGGCAAAGGTGACATTGGTTTCAGGCAACTGAGGGACAGGGATGACACGGAAGTTTAATTCGTGGTTGTTGTTTTGAGCAATGTTTTTGATATTAAAAACCTGCCATGAAGGGCCAAAGAACATACCGACTTTGCCAATGGCAAATTGCTGGGCATCTTGAGGCCAGGCTGAGTCCCAAGTTCTGTAGCGGTAAGAAAACAAGGAATAGAAAGTTAGGGCATCTGTAGCTTTAGGGTCAAGTTGGCCACCCGAAATGCGCAATGACCCTGGGTTGGCATCGTTTTGAAGCAGAAGCAAGGCTAGGATGTCCGGCCAGTGGGCAATGTTATTGGCTACACCCATAGCGGCTCCCGAGACTTCCAGAGTCCCTGTTTGGGGAGCTGTAATCTGGCGAGCGATGGCCATAAACTGTTCCCAGTCAGTGGGCGGGTTCTCAATGCCTGCGCGATTGAATAAATCAACGTTGTAGTAAAGAGCCAAACCGTCATACATGAGCGGGACACCGACTATCTTGCCGTCGACATTTAGGTTGCGGTACGCCACCGGATAAAAAATTTGGTTATACTCCTCTACTGTATAGACATCTGAAGGCATGGTGGAAAGAAGACTGGGGAACATGTAAACCCAGGTGTTGTGCATACGGAAAATGTCAGGGGGAGTATCTGATGCTAAGGCACTGCGAAGGCGTTGAGCGTATTCGGTAGGAGAACTATTTTGGTAACTAATGGTGACATTAGGGTTGGCTTGTTGATACTCT
>CAYXHB010000021.1:12970-13282 GCA_964464795.1 uncultured Gammaproteobacteria bacterium | reverse complement strand
TAACGTAGCCCAAATCAATACTCTTAATACCCTAAATCATACAAATGTGACCCCACGGAGAATCGAACTCCGGTTGCAGGGATGAAAGCCCTGTGTCCTAACCGCTAGACGATGGGGCCGTCTATATTTTTTCGCCAAACGCACGTGTATTTTAACAGACTCAAGATTATAGTGTCTATGACACCCTCTACCTGCTCCAGCTCGCAAGCCATGAGAGCAACCAATACACTCCCAACCCAATCATTCCAACTCCCAAGAGAAATCTAACCACAACCTCCGCCATGGGGCGTTGCGTGCCAAAGTCCGGCATCC
>CAYXHB010000021.1:0-12960 GCA_964464795.1 uncultured Gammaproteobacteria bacterium | reverse complement strand
CCAACAACTCCAGGAACTTGTCACGACCAGTTAACTCTCTCGCGCTCTCATGGTTGTCTGATTCCACTGCAGTCTCATCTTTAATCGGAGTCACCTCATCAGTTTTAACTTCACTGCGTGGATTATCCTCACCATCGTCTCCTACTACATGCTTACTAACGTCCTCCAGAGACGACTTCAACTTTATCGCTCCTTTCAATTCTCCAAATGATTTCGCATCCCACATATTTATTTATTATATCTACGCATCACCCAAATTCCCAAAACTATCGCGACTACCGAGAACACATCCGCAACAGCCAAACTACCCCAACTAGCCGTATCCAACCGAAACCGTTCCGTAAACAACCTAATAAATCCATAAATCACCAAATAACCTCCTGCTAAATACTGCGGTTTACCCCGCTGCCACAGCCACCACAATATCCCAAACCCAACCAAACACAACAGCGCCTCGTAGATAAAGGTAGGATGAAAATACTCGTCCATCATCCACCGCCCAGGGCGTAGAGTAGGGGGGACATACAATCCCCAGGGCAGACTAGTCGGCCCGCCAAATCCCTCCATGTTCGCCCAGTTCCCAAGCCTGCCAATAGCCTGCGCCAGTATCAAACCCGGAGCCGCCGAGTTCATCAGCGCCAAGAGGTTAATCTTATTGCGCCGCGCCCCCACCGCCAACCCTAACCACCCGCCAATTATCGCTCCATAAATTCCCAACCCGCCCTGCCATATCATCAAGCTCTCCAGCGGATAATGCCGATAATAAGCGAAGTAGTCAACCACATGATAGACTCTAGCCCCGACTATTCCACCCACCACAGTCCATACAAACACGCTCTCAACTTGAGAACTGGTGAGCTTAAATTTTCTCCCCACTCTCACCGTCAACCAATAAGCCGCCAACATCCCCAGCGCAATCAACACTCCATAAAATCTAATGTTCAGACTTCCTATATAAAACCCCGACGGCATCTCTATTCCAAACATATCTAACTATCATAACCCAAACATTACTTACCTGTCCGTATCAGTATCCACAACCTCAACTACTCAAACATTTGTGGGTCGCCCGGGGCTCGAACCCGGAACCCTCAGCTTAAAAGGCTGGTGCTCTACCATTGAGCTAGCGACCCATGTGTTATTAATTTTTATTTTATAAGAACCGTCAGCTGATTAAGCTAAAAACATTCCCCAAACTATGCAATTTTATCACTTGAGGTCAAAATATAGCAAATAGTAACCTTCTCCCTCCAAAGGCACCGTATGTGGTTTTCCTAGTTGCCTTCACTTACTCATAGGTCTAAAATATCCCCTGACCCTACATCTCGAGCTTTCGTATCTTCTTTTGGATTCGTGTTTCTCTTGAGTTACTTATTTTCTAACCATTTTTATGGGTACTAACTATTCCAATCTCAGTTTCCTGGAGCGTGCTACCATCCGCATGACTCAATGGATGGGATCCACCACTTCCATCATTGTCCATACTTTAGCCTTCATTGGAATTTGGGGGTTACTTTTCTTGGGACTCAAATTTGAACAAGTCATGCTTATCCTCACCACCGTCCTGTCCCTTGAAGCAATTTATCTGGCTCTGTTCATCCAAATGACCGTCAATCGCAATACCGAAAGCTTAGAAGATGTCGAAGAAGATGTCGACGACCTGGAGAGTAACTTGAAAAAAATCCACAAAAATGTCTCCAGTCTCGCCGAAGACGTGGACGAAATCCAGGAAGATGTTGATGAAATTGCCGAGGATGTAGATGAAATTCAAGAAGATATTGATGAAATAAGTGAAGACGAGCTTAAGGCTCAAACTCTCCAAAAGTCACTGGACCAAACCAATGCTTCTCTCCAAGATCTGCAATCTCAAGTCCAGCATCTCACCCAAGTCATCACCAACCTTGAATCTAAGCTCCAACCCAAACCCTAACTTATTTCAACTTGACGACCTCCGCCTCCGGATACCTTTTCTTCACTCCGGCGACTTGCCGTCCACTCCCCAACACACCTCTCACCAGGTCCGACCAATTGCCAAATATATTAACGGCACTCACGAAATCCTCCCTCCGAACCGACATCACCTCATCCCGCCACATCTGCCGCCTCCCATCGTCCCAACCAGATATATACCTCATCAGTGCTGTCATTCCCTGGTTGGCCACAGAAATTGGATTCTCAGCCAACATCCCAATAGCTACTTGTTCAATTTCACCTTCACTTAAGTTAATCGTTTCCAAATATTTCCCTATCTGTTCATATACATCCCAGGTCTCCAAGAGTCTGGGGTCCCGATAAGAAGTCCCATACACAATTTGCCGTATGGGGTCATACGACAACATCGCCCCATACGCTCCACCTATCATCCGCACTTTTTCCCACAGATAACTCATGCCAATATAAGCCACTATTACATTAAAAGCCCCCATCCTCTCCACTCCTTCAACTTTTCCGGCTATCCCTACGTAATTAACTTCCGTCTCCATCGTCAACATCTCAATAGCAGAGGAGAGTAGTAACATCTCATTATTACTAACTTTTTCTCCCAGGGCAATTTTATCAATCAAACCGTCAATAGCCGATGTCCAGCCTTCCCGCTCTTCTGCTTCGCATGAGTAATCAACAATCATTTTTTGCCTTTGAATAGTCAAACTTCCAATCTCACGCAGATTTTCCAACACTCCAGACCAATCTTGTTCAATCCGAATCACTAATTCCCGTAAGAATTCCAATTGCTCCACTCCATGCCAAGCTTCTGCCCGCCGCCCTTCAACTGTCAACTTAGCCGCCAACCGAGTTCTAACCACACTGTGTCCAGAGTGCAGCAGCCCTGACTCAATATCACCAATGGCTTCACATACCACTTCCTTAACCCGTTTGGCATCATTCCAATTCAAGTTAAACAACATATCTTCCATAACCAACATCAAGTCATCTTTGTGATTTCCCAACGCTTTCCCACTCAGCACAAAATAAGCCTTGCTTTCACCATCCACATTCGCACTCGTTATCAGCTTAGTCTCCACCCCGCCAGTCACTTTATCAATTCTGGTACTAAATTGTCCGTAATTCTCGTTTCCGGTTCCCAGTTCATCGAGCAAATCAGCCCAAATCGTCAACATCCCCATCAACTCCACAGGCAAGCGGCTCACATCAAACGCCAGGTTCACATATCCAATCCCGCGTGTCGCCAAAGGATGATATAACTGCCTGTATTCGTCCCTTTCATGTATTTCTGTAGGTATTCTTTTTACCTCTCTTTCCACATCAGAAATGGCCAACTTAGGCAAACAAGCCAACGCCTCCACACTGTCAGGTGTCGCCTGCCATTGAGCCAGGACTTCTTGCTCGGCCAATATCTGATTCTTCTCATCCTCACTCCACGTACTAACTGTCTGCTCAATCCTAGCCTTTTCGGCCTTCTCACGTACCGTCCCCAACTGGTTATCTGCTATCAACTCCACCCGAACCCGATGTGGGTTATCAATTAAGTTACGCTTTATCCAATCGCAAATCATCTCACTACTCAGACTTTTCTTTACCTTATCCCAAACCTGTTCATACCCAAACACATCCCAGGAAGGATAATTTTTTATCCACAAATTTAGCCCCCGCAAAAACATCTCCAATCCCTTAGGCATGGAGCTAAAGTCTTCCTCCCGCAACCCAAACTCAATACTGTTTACCGCCGCTTCAATCGCGTCGCTTTCTACCCCTGTCTTTACCACCATCTCCAGAGTCTCCAATACCAATTTCTCTATTTGAATTAAATTCTCTTCCTTCACATCCCGCAACCCGGCTCCAAACACCCAATGTGTATACTCTCCGCTCTCAAACCCCTCTGACACCAACCCACTCCCCAACCCACTCTCCATCAGAGCTTTACGGAGCATAGACCCTGAATTACCCAACAAGACATGATTAACCACCGTCGTCATTAACACACTTTCGTAATCTTTCACTTCTTCACCCATCCAATACACTCCGGACAAGTGCTTACCTTCCGCCACTTCCTCCACAGCCAAAGCATATTTCTCCCGAACTACTTGTGTTTTATCATATCTCTTTTGCTTAGGTAACTGAACGTTACTAACTTTCCTCTCTGTCTTCAAATACGGCTCCAGAGCGACCAACCGCTTCTCCAAGCTATCATTGCCCCAGAAAAAAAACCACCCATTCTCAGGGACGTAATTATCGTCATGAAACTTCAATAAATCTTCATATTTCAAATTCACAATCTCCCCAGGGTCACCACCTGACTCATAACGATAATGAGTATCAGGAAATAACCCTTGCTCAATCGCCCGCACAAAGTTACGGTCCGCCCCTCCCAACGCTCCTTTCATCTCATTGAAAACAACTCCAGCATAATGCCATCCCAACTCCTCATTATGAGCATATCGCCAACCTTCCTGAGCAAACACTTCCTTTCGCAATAATGGATTAAACACCGCGTCCAAATACACATCCACCAGATTATAAAAATCTTTTTCGTTCTCGCTAGCCACCGGATACACTGTTCGGTCGCTAAAAGTAAATGCATTAAGAAAAGTTTTCAAAGAAGTTTTAATCAAATCCACAAACGGTTCTTTAGTCGGATATTTTACAGACCCGTTAAGCACCATGTGTTCCAGAATATGCGCCACTCCTGTTGAGTTCCATGCCGGGGTAGAGAAGGCTGCGGCGAAGACTTTGTTCATATCATCGTTTTCTACCGAAATTATCCTCGCCCCACTCGTGTGTCGCAGCACTTTCAACCTGCCCCCCACCTCGTCCAAGACAGAGTCAGCAATAACTTGATATGATGAATTCATACTTTCCCATACTATCACGGAGAGTGTTTATCCCCAATCCCCGCCATGGCCCAATTCTCCTCACTCAGAACCCTCGCTTCCAACATTATTACCAACGCCCGCTTTTACCTTACCTCACGCCACACATCCCACCGACTTATTCTGAGCCTTATCCACACCTTCATCACTATCTGGGCCTGTATAGTCAGTTTTACTTATTCCGGATGCCTGGAGTCAGAGCTGCTTTGCCCTCAAGCCTACTTCACCGTTCCCTTGACTAGCTTTAGTTTCTACATCTTTACTGAACTACCTCTCCTCATCGCTGCCATTGTTATCTCGGCTGTCAACATCACTGCCATGTTCGCCCTTGGCACCATCAGCCGTTTCCACTACATCCTAGCTGCCGTGGCTCTTGGCATCTTCTTATTCTCAACTGTCTTTATCACCAGTTACGTCCGCTTTGGTGATGCCTTGCAACAGGAAATCAACCGCCTCCAACAGGAAGGAGAACTTATTCCTTAATTTTTGTCCAGTTTACTCATCATTAATTCTCACCAACTTTATCTCACGTCATCCCGTGCCAAGACACGGGATCCGTTAGGAGAAATTAGAATTCAATTTCTACCTCATAAACACTGCCTTGATTAGCTAAACTGTCCTATCGACTCTCCATATCCCACATTAAATGTGGGATGACTATTGATTACCCTCCTAGTCTTCACCCAAAGTAGGCACCGGACTCACCACCACAGTAGGTGAAGGAGTCGATACAGACGGACTTGGTGATTGGCTTGGCACCGGAGTAGGCGAGGGATTCCAATCTGACTTGACTCCAATCTTAACCTCAGCTGACGCCTCATTATTACTCTCATCCACGGCCACAACTTTAATGGTGTGCGGCCCATCACTTAGAGTCACTGTGTCCTCATAAGGCGTACTGGTAAAGGAACTTGCCAGCTTACCGTCAACCCATATTTCCACCTTCCTAACGCCCCTCAAGCTCACAGCGCTAGCCCGAATCTTGACTTCGTTAGAGTCAACCCTCGACTCATTCCTAGGCTCATGAATTCTCACGCTCAAGTCTCCTCCCATCTCACAATACTCAGTCGGCACTTGATACCGACCATCCGCCTGCCGCTCAGGAGCAGCCAGCCAGGCATCAATTCCTTCCTGCCATTTGTTCACTCCTCCCACCATCAACGGATCTCGCTCTCGAAACACAAAAAACTCTCTCTCTTCATAATCATTATTAGCTATCAAAACCGCGCTCGCCAACTTTGACGGGTCTCCCTTACATACTTTTACCATCGCGTGAATTGGGTCCTCGTCTGTAGGCTCATTCCCTTTAATGAAGTACTCCTTCTTGGATGGAAATTCATTATGCGCCGGATATCCCGAAAGAGTGTCCACCTCCATCTCCACAATTCCATCTGGCCTAACGAAATCCTCAACCCCAGTTCCATCCAACGCCGCCAGCATTACCCGCCTCCAAATCGGTGCCGCCCCGCTCACCCCCGAAACCAACCTGCCCATCTCCGAGTTATCATTATTCCCCACCCACACCCCCACAGACATTGACGGTGCCCATCCCACAGTCCAATTATCGCGCATGCTGTTTGTAGTTCCAGTTTTCGCTGCCACCCGCCTATTAGGGATAACCAAAGCGTTATTCACTCCAAATGTGGCAGACCTGGCTTGATTATCAGCCAGCATATCAGTCAACAGCCAGGCTTCCTCGCTACTGACCACTTGATTACCTCGTTCGCTCTTGTATTCCTCCAACACTCGCCCATTCCTATCTTCAACTTTAAGGATTGCTACCGGCTCCACCTTATACCCACCATTAGCGATGGTAGAATACGCACTCATCATATCCAACAACGTAACCTCGCCCCCACCCAAGGTCAACGACAACCCGAACCTGCTCATATTAGCGGCTGTCGGTTCCAACGTCTTGAATCCCAAGTCATAACCCAAAGTCATCATCTCCCTCATTCCCACCATAGCCAGCATTTTGACAGCCGGAATATTGAGAGAATTCCCCAGAGCCTCGCGCATCAACACCGGACCTCGAAATCTCCCATCGTAATTTACCGGTTTATATGGCGGTTGTCCGGATCCGCCCGGAAACTCAGTCGGCACATCCATAAACAATGTCGCTGGTGTATACCCTTTCCTCAACCCGGCCAAGTACGTCAACGGCTTAATACTCGACCCCGGCTGACGAGGCCGCATGGTCACGTTGACCTTACCATCATAATCCGGATCATCATATCCCCGTGACCCCACCATAGCCAAAATTTCGCCTGTCTTCGGATTCATCACCAACGCCGCCCCATTTGTAATATTAGACTCAACTACTTTCTTAATTTCCTCACTCACAATTTCTTGAGCCTTATTCTGCAATTCCAAATCTAAACTCGTCGTTACCCTCAGCCCACCTCGCTCCACAGACTCAATTCCGTATCTTTCTACTAACAAATCCCGCACGTACATTACAAAGTGCCCAGCCTTCAAACTCGAAGTATCAGCAGCAAACTCTACCTCAGGCAATTGCTCCCGTGTTGCATCGTACTCATCACGGCTCAGATATCCATCCTCATACATCCGCCTTAACACAGCTTGAGTCCTGCTAATATATGCCTCAGGATTAGATCCAAACGGCGAGTAAGCAGTCGGACTCTGCGGTAACCCCGCCAAAATTGCCGATTCAATCAACGACAACTCAGACACACTCTTGCCAAAGTACCGCTCCGCTGCCGCCCCGATACCCCAGGCCGTTCCGCCATATGGAGCTTCATTCAAGTACATTTGCAAAATCTCATCTTTACTAAACCGCCTCTCAATCTCCACTGACAACACAAACTCCCGAATCTTACGCGTCAAGCTCCTATCTGAGGTCAGCAAAGCATTCTTAACCAACTGCTGAGTCAGAGTTGAGCCTCCCTGCGCTCGTCCTCGGGTAAACTGACGTGAAGCCCCGCGCAAAATTCCCATCAAGTCAAACCCCTGATGCTCGTAAAAATGCTGATCCTCAACCGAAATCGTAGCCAGCTTCAAACTCGACGGCACATCTTCTATTTTGACCGGCACCCGTTTCTCTTCATCGTATACATCATATAAACTCAGCCCGTTCCTATCCACAATCTTGGTCGCGTAACCATCCGTTCGGATTACCCCATCAGGATCAGGTAACCCCCGCGAAAAGTAAGCAAACACCGCCACTCCGCTTATCAATCCCAAAATTATCATCGCGAATGTAGCCACGGCTAACCTTGATGCCCACCATGTCCAGTCACGACCGCGGAACTTATCCCAAAAACTTTTTTTCTTCACTCTGCGCACTCCAGGAGCACTGACTGTATAACCAGCCGGCCGCGCCGGAGTCCTGATAGCGGACAACGGCAAGTTACGGTTGACCAAGGGTCTTTTACGATTGCTCCATTTATTCAATATACCCATCAATAAATAATTGTACCATCTCATTCTATTAACTAGCCTTTCAATCAGTCTCCAGTCAAGCAACATCTCCGCTTTACTAATCCTTCCAAATCAGTTTAATATTATATTAATGTCCAAAAAGCGTACCTCTAAACGTCTCGGTTCCTTCGGCAAACTCGCTCTCTTAGCTCTACCACTCTCACTCATCAGCATTTACCTAGCCGCAGACCAACAAGGTTGGATTCCCACCCAAAAATCCAGCTACGCAAACAGCAGTCTTGGTATTACTGCCTGGGCAACTAAAGTAGAATGGGTAAAACTAGGAACAAATAGACAAGGCGGAGTATACGCAATACCAGCAGCAAGAGCGAAACCCACATTCGCAACTGGAGTTTCTAATTTTGAACCAACTGAAAACGTAACTAATACTTTCTATTCATTAGGATATGGAGGTGATGTGGTCTATAGCTTTGGTAAGGTAGTAAATAACGTACCTGGATTTGACATCACAATACACGAGGCAACTGTAGGGAACAGAGCCACTTATCCCGAAGAAAAAGCAAGAATCGAAGTTAGCCAGGACTGGTCAACTTGGAAAGTAGTAGGGACTGCATCAAGTCGGAGCAATGAAGGCGGAGAAGGAATCAAAAAGATAGATATCGCCTCAACAGGTTGGTCTTGGATAGGATACATAAGGATAATAGATACAAGTGATAGAAACGTAGGAAACAGTTGGGATGACGGTTTTGATTTAGATGCAATTGGAGTAGTGAAATTAGGTACACTAGCCACTCCATCTCCAAATTCATTAGGAGCTGGCGCAGCTGGTGCTTTCACAAATACCTCTTGTAGCATGGGTTCCAAAACAGCAAATCAACTAAATCTAGTCGCATATAACATGGGTGACGACGGCAAAATCTGGAAATCAACCTCAGAAGAAAAAATAAATCGTCTTTCCCAATTGTTGGTAGGTCAACGCAAGGCTGAAATCATTGCCCTTCAAGAAATTATTCACTTCAACAGACAAGGGACTCCCGAAACCAGCTTCATAAAGAAATATTTCCCTGGATATCACGTTTACACCCAACCGCATAACCCAGGTAACGAATACTCAAACATGATTTTATCTCGATATCCGATTAGCAATCCAAAAACCTATACCATTACAGCCACGGCTGACGGCAAGAACAATGCCACCCCTAGAGTTAATCTCTCAGTTCTCGTTGATACACCCAAAGGCAAAATACGCATTTTTAACATCCATCCCAGAAGTGGAAGTGCAACAGCCCCTATAGGAGTCAAAAAATCACTCGAATGGGTCAAGCAGGTCAGCGCCACGGAACCGAATATACCAATTATCGTTCTCGGTGACTTCAACCAATCAGACATCAATAATATCTCTGCCATGAAAAGTGCCGGTCTTAATCTAATCAGCCCCAAATTCCCTGGGATAGATCATATATACCTAAGCGCACTCTCAATCAAAGAAAGTTGCCGCATCGGCAATGGCGGCATCTCAGGCGGTCACGACCCTGTGTTTGTAACCACCAATTAACTCTTCTTTCTTCTTGCTTTCATTTTAGATACAATCAAGTTCATGGATGACTTATTAAATAGAGGAGTTGCAAATATCATCTCCGACCGTCAGGCTCTAGAAACCCGTCTCTCCCAATCCCCGCTCAATATTTACTTGGGCATCGACGCCACCGCTACCCGAATTCACCTTGGTCACGCAGTGCCACTGCGTAAGCTCCAAGCCTTTGCCCAAGCAGGCCACAATGTCACCTTCCTGATTGGCGATTTCACCGCTCTTATTGGCGATACTTCAGACAAAGACACCGAACGCCCCATCCTTACCCAAGAACAAATCCAGGCCAACTTCCAAACTTACCAAGCTCAAGCCGCCAAAATCCTCGACTTTTCCAGAGTTAAAGTTTTGCAAAATAGCCAATGGCTAGCAAATTTGAATTTCACCGAAATTGTCAAACTCTGCCAAAACTTCTCCGCCGGCGACTTCTACTCCCGCGAACTCATCCGCACCCGCCTTACTAGCGGCAAACACGTCGGCTTACATGAGGTTCTCTACGCCGTCATGCAAGGCTACGACTCTTATCATCTGGATACTGATTTGCAAATCGGTGGCACTGACCAGACTTTCAATATGCAAGCCGGCCGTACGCTACAAAAAAACTTGCGGGGCAAAGACTCTTTCGTCATGTCACTCAATTTCCTCACTGGCACCGACGGCCGCAAAATGAGCAAATCCTGGGGCAACGCCATCTGGCTTGAGGACTCACCCGAGGATATGTACGGCAAAATCATGTCCCTGCGCGACGACCTAATTATCGAATACTTCACCCTCGCCACCAACACTACGATTGCAGAAATAAATCAAATCGAACAGCAACTATCCTCAGGCACGAATCCCATGGAACTCAAGAAACATCTAGCCCACACCATCACCAGCGAGCTGCATTCCCCAGACCTGGCCGCCCAAGCCCAAGGGTACTTCGAGTCCACTGTCCAATCAAACCAACTCCCCGAAGATATTTCCCAAGTTTCTCTACCATCCCAGGACTGGACTCCCATTAGCCTTCTATCTCATCTCCAAGTCACCAGCTCCAATGGCGAAGCCCGTCGCCTGATAGAGCAGGGCGGTTTCCGTCTCAATGATACCCAAATCACCAACATCAGCCAAGCCTTAGAACTAAAAACCAACGACGTTATCCAAGCCGGCAAACGCAAATTTTTCAAACTTGCTATTGAAAATTGACGATTATTAATTGTAAATTGATATCTATGTTCTCCAAGAAAACCCGCCGATTCGCGCAAGTCCTAGTCTTCATCGCCGCCTTCGGCCTCATCTTGACGTCCCTGCTACCGCTGTTTTATTAACCTAACGTATGACATCCCCAGACAAGAGTCCCATTTGTGGAAACTGTAGCTTTGCCACAGAAGCAACTCATTCTAATCCAAGAAACCAAAGGCTTGCTGAATCAATATACGACTACAAAATTTATACTTGCCGCTTCCAAAACCCCGAAAACCCACTGACACACCACCAAACTTGCACTGTGATTGCAGACAACCGATACACCTTCCAGCCAAAAACACCAATCACATTCCAACCATAACCAATATCCCCAAAGTCACATCTTGACACCATCTCCTTCCTGTTTTATTAATTAAATTATGATCTCATCCTACGAAAATCCAATCTGTGGTCAATGCATTCACTCTCATTCTGTTAACAAACTCATCCCAAGCTCTCATCTTCCAGGAAGATATAACTCTGTTAGGACATTACTTTGCAGTCGCAATACTAGTGTCGACCGCGGACACACATCACCTTGCACAGAAAACCTCCCTGGAACCGAAATGCTCGCTTTCGAACCCAGGTCTGTTTCCAGACCCACAAATAGAGTTTCCTCCAACCCCCATCTCATGTCTATTCTTGCAGAAGAATTAAACAAAATTCCTGAATAAGATAACTTATGACTACAGAAAAACACCCATCTGACTGGCACCAAGCACTCCAATTAAGAAAATCTCAACTTGCCACCCGACGGCCTAACTTTGATTCAACTCGCCATATAGGCGGTCCAATCGCCAGCCAGGCCACTAATAATCAAATCGCCGCCGAACACTACCGTCGCGACCATGCCCACGCCTTCTCCCACCGTGGCAACAACTCAGGTAAAGCTAATCGATAGATTATAATATTGCCTAATGGCATTCACACTCACAGACTCGATTACTATCCTTCCTGGCATCGGCGAGAAATACCGACTGCTCCTTGCCAACTTAGGTATTGAGAACATCCAAGACTTGCTTCTGCATTTTCCAGCCCGCTACGAAGACTGGAGCCTCCAGTCCCCTCTCTCCCAAGTCCAGCCAGGCGAAAAAGTCACCGTCCAAGCCCAGCTTCTCTCCATCACCAACATCATCACCCGTAACGGCAAAAAAATCCAAAAAGCCACTATCTCAGACGGTCCCTCAACTCTCCAGGTCATTTGGTTCAACCAGATGTACCTCATCACCTCGCTGCGCCCTGGCACCTGGCTTAGTTTATCAGGCAAGGTAGACAAATTCGGCCCTCAGACCAGCCTCATCTCACCCCGCTTCGAACGCATCCCGCCTCCGGATACCAATACTAACCGCGAAACCCTCCACACCGGCAAACTCATCGCCATCTATCCCGAAACCGCAGGGCTGACCTCCAACTGGCTGCGAGCCAAAATCAAATACGTCCTCGATAGAATCCCTACGCTCCCAGACTGGCGCGACAGTTTGCAAACAACGTCCCTCCCCACCCAACTCTCCTTCGACCAATCCATCAGAGCTATTCATTTCCCAGCCAGTCACCAGGACTACCTCAGCGCTCAAGAGCGCCTTGGTGACGATGAACTCCTGGCCATTCACCTTGAGAGTCTTGTCCACCGCCAACAGTGGCAAACCGCTTCTCCTGCCCAATCGTTGGGAGCAAACATCAACCTGGACACTTTCATCTCATCCCTCCCGTTCACCCTCACCCAAGCCCAAACTCAAGCGATAGAAACCATCCGCCAAGACCTCGCCCGCACCCAGGCCGCCAACCGCCTTATCCAAGGAGACGTCGGCTCCGGCAAAACCGTGGTGGCAGCCGCAGCTAGCTATCTCGCCGCAAAATCCGGCTACCAAACCGCCCTCATGGCTCCCACCGAAATCTTAGCCAATCAGCACTTTCAGG
>CAYXHB010000020.1:0-13318 GCA_964464795.1 uncultured Gammaproteobacteria bacterium | reverse complement strand
GCTAGAAGCTGGGCCTGATTAAATCCGCGGTCACGCAGTCGTGACGGATGGAGCGGGACAGGGACGAGATAATCAAAGCCATGGACAAAGTCAGGAATGTAGTCAGAGATAGGCGTGAGGCCGGAGATGATGTGGTAGGAGTGGCGGTATTTGAGCTGTTTGATGAGTTTGGTCATGAGTCGGTTTTTGCGAGTGATTGCGAAAGTGCCGTTGATGGCGTGAGGCGTGAGGCAGCGATGGTGAGTAACGCCGTTGATAGATGGTTTGTTACAAATAGCGCATTTTTGAGTGGGGTGAAAGTCGATGGTTTGAGTAAGGCATTGACGACAGAGATAAGAGCCTGGTTGATGGCATCCCAGACAGGTTGGAGGGAAGAGTAGATTGAGGAATTGGGTAGAGAAATTCAAAGTTAGTAATATCGTAGCAGTTGCCAAGGATTGAAGACATTGAAAGGTTGTGTTTGTGAAGTTTTTGGTGTTACTATAAATTTAGATTATGAATAAAAATCAGATGGTGTTATTAGGAATGGTGGCGATGGTAGTGGTAGGAGCAGTGATTGGGTTTGTAAGTGTGAGTCGGTTGCAGGAAGCGACAACTACGGCTGTTGACGAGCAGTCGTTGATTCCTGAATCTGAGGAGATGCAGGGAATTATATATTCAGGGGTGTATCGCAATAGCCAAGGTGATGAAGTGATGCTGATGGCTGAGGATGGCTGGATTGGGGTGACATTGAGTGATGGGCAGATATATCGGGGCAGTTGGCTGCGCTCTGGTGATGTTATAAATGCTAGTTTGACTGAATTGAACGAAGTGGTGTTGGAAGTGCCGGTTGAGGTGGTTTTCCAAAAAACAGTCAGCGAAGAATTAACTTTGGTTGAAGCAGGCGGAGGAGTCGTGGTTGGTGATGGGAGATTTTTAGTGAAGGAAGATTTCGGTGGCCAGGAAGAGTAGATAGAGTGAGAATAGAGCTATGCCTTCGAAACGAGAGATGGAGTTTTTGGTGCGGGCAAAGAGGTAAAAGGCGATGAGTCCAACGATGAGAAAGGAGAGACTGACAAGGTAGCTGTTGGTGAGGGCAACTGGTTTACCATAGAGCAGGGAGAGGAAACCGAAGAGAAAAGTGTTAAATGAGGATGAACCGAGATAATTGCCAAAAGCGACTTGGTTGCTGCGCATAAACATGGAGCGAATAACAAAGGAAAGCTCGGGAATATTAGTGCCTACAGAGATTACCAGTAAGCTGATGAGGAAAGGCGAGAGATTGAGTAGTTCTGAGAAGTAGAGGGTTTGGTTGACCACGAAATGGCTGGATATGAAGATGACGACCAGCCCGAGGAGAATCTTGGCTAAATCGCGGCCCGCGCGGGCATGGGATACGTTTGCAAAATTTTTGACGCGTTCAAGTAAATTTTGTTTGGTTTGAATACAGAGAAGTAGAATGACAAATAAGCTGACAGCGATGATGCCGTCTGTTCTGTTGACTTGCCCGTCAATCGAGAGCAGTACCGGCGCGCTGATTACTATCAGAGCCATAACGAGATTGAAGCCTTTGATTTCTTTACTGACTTGGATTTTGTTACCGGTGATAGCCAAGAGAGGAATAATCATCATAAAGATAACAATGGTAGCCCCGATAAGATTACCTACGTAAATTTCAGGGTCGTCCTGGATGATGGAGTTGAGGCCCACGGACAATTCGCCAATAGAAGTGAAGAAGCCAAGGATGATAAAAGAGACCGCAAATGATGATAAGTGCAGGTTGCGAGCCAGACGTTCGACTGATTTGATAGCGATGCCGGCGCCAATCCAAATGCCGGCAAAAGCAATGAAATAAACAATGATGTTAAATATGAGCATTAATTTATGATAGCAGGTTTGGAGGGAAAGGAAGAAGGGTTGTGTAAGATTTGCTTGCTGGTTTTTTTGAGTGTTGAAGTTTTTCGCGACTGATGGCGGAGAGGGTGGGATTCGAACCCACGGTACCCGTGAGGGTACAAAGGATTTCAAGTCCTTCGCACTAGGCCACTATGCGACCTCTCCAGAATTGGGGTAATTTTAACACGGAAAAGAGATTGGGGAGAAAAGCTATTTGGATTTCTTCTTGCTCAAGGAGTCACGGATTTCGCGTAGGAGGAGAATGTCTTCTGAAGGTTTGGTGGGTTTGGCTTCTTCTTTTTTCTTGAATTTGTTGAGTTGTTTGACGACCATAAAGATAGAGAAAGCAACAATTATGAAATCAATGATAGTGTTGACGAACAAACCGTAATTTAAGGTGACAGCCTCTGACGCAGCGGTAGCTGACTTGAGGGTAATGCGTAGATTGGAGAAATCAATGCCGCCCAAGAGTAATCCGATGGGAGGCATGATGATGTCGTTGACCAGTGAGGTGACAATCTTGCCGAAAGCACCGCCGATGATGACACCGATGGCTAAGTCCATGACGTTGCCTTTCATGGTGAATTTTTTGAATTCTTCGAACATGGGAGTTATTTTAGGAGAAAAATAGTACTATGGCAAGTTAGGGTGAGATTATTTTGAATTTCTTTCTCTTACTGGTGCCCAGAAAGCTTCTCGATTTCTTTCCCCTTGTTCTTGCGCGGTAGTTTCTAAACCTCGCACCCGACGATATTGGTTGACAGCCTCAATGCCTGCTTCGGTGTGGGTTGTTCGAAAAACATATGTTCCATCGTCTATCGGACGGCTCTCGTTTAGTGGTACTAATTTGGTCCAACCTAATGCGAATGATGGATCTTGGAATAAGCTAGGGTTATTTTCTGGCAAATTAACTCTTCTTATTAGCCCGAAACTTGCAGTGACGTCTCTTTCTATCGAGTCTAAATGTGATTTGACTGTTTCGAAAAGTCCGTTCGTAATTTGGACTGGTTCTTGTGTGTCTTGTGGTCGGAAGGGTTCGAGGTCGTTCCTGCGGGAGTCTACTATTCTGGCAATAAAGGTAACTATATCTTTTTGTTTGGCCGCGTCTGCGTCTATGTGGGCAAATTTTTGGGCGACTACCGTGTCTATAGTGCTAGGGTTTGGAGATTCTGGCATAAAACGATAAGCTAAATATAGCAGATGAAGACAAGGAGATGAAGCAACCGTTGCCGAAGTTTTCAGAATCCATTCTGTTTTGTGGCGGAGGAGGTGGGATTCGAACCCACGTGAGTCTTTCGACTCAGGGGATTAGCAATCCCCCGCAATGGACCGTGCTATGCGACTCCTCCAGATTAAGTTGAATTATACCGTGACTTGGGAATTGTGGGTAGCTTATGTTGAGAAATGATTTCTGGTATAGTCGAGATATGGCAGAGAGTAAAACTAAAAAAAGCCAAGCAGATGAGGTGAAAGCACCTCAAGGAAGAGCTCGTAGTATGGAAGAAGAGAATATCTCTCCGTTGGTAGGAGGGCCCGTGCAAAAGGAACTGCTTTGGGAATGGGAGGCGGCGGAGCGGCCTTTTACTCCGCTTAATAGGGAAGTGTTTAGCACGATTTTGGCTGGGGTGTTTCTGTTGGCAGTGATTTTGTTTTTTATTGAAGGGGTGATGCCTGTTGTCATGCTTGCCAGCTTCGTGTTCCTTTGGTATGTGTTGGGTACGGTTAAACCTGGGAATACCATACATCGATTGTTGACCTGGGGAATTGAGACTAATGGTAAGATTTATCCTTGGGAGATGATGAGACGGTTTTGGATTGAGGGACAAGGAGAGAACCGGATGTTAGTGGTGGAGTTGACGCAGATTTGGCCGCGACACCTGCGGGTGATGATAGATAATGAGGAGACTGAGGCGGTTTTGCGCGAGGTGATGCTTGAGTTACTAGTTGAGGATGAACCGGCTCCGAATTGGGTTGATAAGGGGGCTAAGTGGCTCGAGAAGCGTGTGCGTTGGAGTGTGAAGTAGGGGATTTTTTAGAGTATATTTTGATGAAGGCGTTAAAATTGGTAAAAATGAGGTAAAATATAGGCTAATGCACCCATAGCTCAGTTGGATAGAGCGACAGTTTGCGGAACTGTAGGTCGGAGGTTCGAATCCCCCTGGGTGCGCCACCCAGTACACCCTTTGGAGAGGTGTCTCGAGTGGTTTAAGGTGCCGCTCTCGAAAAGCGGTGGCGTTTCACGACGCCCGCGGGTTCGAATCCCGCCCTCTCCGCAGATGAAATATAAACATAAAGGAATGGTAGAGTTATTTCCGCAAAAAGGTGGTTGGTTTTATGTGGTGATTCCGCCGAAGATTACTCAAGAGTTGACAGAGTATGAGGATAGAGGGCTGATTGCTATAGTTGCCAGTGTTGGAGCCACATCCTGGAATACGTCTTTATTGCCGATGGGCGATGGGACACATTTCGTTGCTATAAACAAGAAAGTAATGAAAGCGCAGGGCCTTGGTGTAGGATCTGAAATGGAAATAGTTTTTGGTCTGAGGAAAAGAGAGAAAGACGTGTGTTAGATTAGTATCAAACCCTGTGGCATTGGGGTTATATCCCTATCGAAAGTGCAAGTCTAAAATGAGGTTGGGGTCAATGGGAATTTGTATTTCTTGTTCGTCTAAATTGTATACCTCAACTACATAGCCAAACGGATATTGGACTACAGTTTGCGGTTCATTTGTAATTTACCACTTGGTTGCCATAGTGCGTAGGGATTGGGCGGCGAGGATGAGTGGGTTGGATTGTTTTTGGTAAAGAATGTAACTTAGTCTGCCGGGAAAAGGTTGATTGTCTACTGTCATGCCTTGGGAAGTTTCGTCATAGGGGATGACTAGTTCTGTGCCGGCTTGTGTGTCAGGCGCTTGGAGAGTGAGGAAGTAGGTTTGGTTGGAGGAGTTGGGGATAGTGGGAAACTTGATGTCGAGATTGAAGTCATCACCGATTTGAGCTCCAGGAACGGTGGTTTGATGTATTATTTGTTCGGAATCGGAAATTTGGAGATGTAGTTCTGATTGGAACTGATGGTTGATGTTTTTGAGTCTGAGTTCGATGCGGCCAAGATGGTTATATTGAGGTGTGAAGGATTGGGTAATCGTGGTAGTTGAGGAAAGCACAAGACGGCGTTGTTGAGCATCGGCGACAGTATCGAAACTGTAACCAGTGCGGGAAATTAAAATATGACTGAAGGCGAAAATCAAAACTAGAGTAGTCCCCCAAAGGTAGAAAACATGTTTGTGGGTAAGAGTCAGAGGATTGAAACGGGAGGGTGAGAAGAAGTTCTTGGTAATTAAGACAGCTGCGGCAATGAAAACAGCATGCATAAATCCTTGGGCAAGTTCTCCAAGGTTGACTCGGTCTAGAAGTTGACGGATGGTGATGGTGCCGGTGTCAAAGATGTTGTTGATGCCTTTGAGTAGGCCTAGGCTTGTGAACTTGTCGTTGAAAAGGAGTACGTAACCAACGTAGGCGAAACAAAAAGCGATAAATAGTCGAGGAGCGAGGTTGCGGGTGACAAGGGCGTGAGTGAGGGCAGGCAGAACCCAGATAATCCACTGAGGATGGAAGTGGGAGAGGGAGAAAATGGCAAGCAAGGCGATGATCTGGAAGCTGATAATGTTGAGAGTGTGGCGGGTACTCCAGATGTAGAGATAGAGAAGCGACAGGGCGATGGCGGTTAGTGGGATTGAGCCTTTGCCTAAGTCTAGGATGGCGGTGAATGTGCCGGTGGTCATGTTGGAGAAAAGGAGAGTTTTGACGGCAGGGAGGTCGTTGTGGAGAGGTAACAGACTGATGAGTAGGGGTAAGATGGCAAGAAGGAGGTCTCGTAGACGTTTGAGAACAGAGCGGTTATCAAGTAGAAAGACTCCAGGTAGAAGCAAGAGAGGGAAAAGTTTGAAGCTGGCGGCAATCCCTAAAGCAAGGTAAGTGAGAGGTTTGTGGCGTTGCCAGCCCCAGATGCCAAGAGCAAGGAAGGCCGCGGGGAAGATGTCGAAGTTACTGATACCGTAGATGGCATAGATGACTAAGGGGTTTAATAACCAAACCCAGGCGGCGGTAAATCTTTTTGATTGAGGTAGGCTTTTGATTAAGAAAAAGACTAGGATGATTTCGGCCAAGAGTGAGGGGAGTTTCATGGCCAGTAAATCGCGGAAAAGTGAGGGATGGTTGATGGTGTGGAGAGCCGAGCCGTCACCAAGCCAAGTGGGGAAGTAGTCTGAAAACAGGAAAGAAAAAGCATTTTGGTGTGAATTGTAAATTAAGAAAATGGGTGGCGGGTAATGAAGAGGTTTGTTTTCGTTTAGCCCTAAAGCATAACCGGCAGAGATGCCTTGGTTGAGATAGGTGGAGGCAACGTAGTTTTCTTTTAAGTCTGTGTGAAATAGAAATGAGGCGCTGAAAAAGCGGAGGATGAGTGCGGTGACAATCAGGCTTTTCCACGGCGTGAAGAATTTGGAGAACATAGAGACTTTAGGGAAAGGATAGCATAAAGAGTGGGGTAAAAAGAAGTTATTAAGGAGTGAACTCTTGTAATTTTAAAGTGGCAAAGTTTAAGGTGTTGGATACTGTGCCGTATGGAGTTTGCCGGTCGTGGAACTGTTCTAAGATACTGTCATCGACAGTGCTTTCTGGTTCGATAATAACGAAATGAGGACTATGTGGCGCAAGGGGTTTTTTGTCTTCACTGAGAACTTGTTGGTGCCAATAACCGTCTTGTGAGGGGCCTGTAAATACAGGAGTGTAACCATAAGTTCGTTGACCATGCCACGAGTAAAGATAGCTCCAGGTGACGTTGATAATATAGGGGTCTGTTAGAGAGTCAAAGCTGAATAGTTCGCTCGTGGATTTTTGATAGGTATAGTCAATAAGAGCTATTTGGTCAGACAAGTTAAACCCAATCTGGACAGGGAGACGCCAAAAATCATGTTTAGCATTTTTCTGTTTGATTAAAATTTGATATTGGGAAAAGGCAAAGAAGATTAATACAATGGGTATTAGTAAAAGTAATTTTCGGCGGGTCGAAGCAGGAATGACTTGATATATTTTTTGTAGAGCAGCCAGTGTTACCAAATAGACTATGGTGTCGAAACCGACCCAAATTTGGCTACTATTTGGCTTGAGAAAAATAAATAAAAATGGACTTGTAAAGAAAAATAGAGGAAAGAAGAAGGAATATTTTGACGAGGATTGTGATGATTGTTTGATTGAGAGGTAGATTAAACAGATAAGTAAAATAAGGAATAGAACAGTTGTTACTATTTCTGGAGATTGGGGAATTAACATGGTATTTATTTTTGATGTGAAATGATGTTTTACTGAGGCGATTTGTTCAAGGATATTTGGAGTGTCATTGGTTAAACTTCTGAATACTTCTATAGAGAGAATTCCACGTTTAATCATAAGAATTTGGGTAACAATCATTGTAGAAATAGTGAGACAAAAGACTGCGATGGCCGCGAAAATGTGGAGAATTAAACGAGTGAGTTTGACTTGCCTATGATAAATCGTGAGCAGAATGATTAAAAATAGAGGCCAGCCCCAATGGAGATTGAAGACAGCAGATTGTTCTAGTAGTCCCCAAAATAAGGCACTGACAAGCAGATTCTTTAATGAGTATCGTTGATACAATCGGTAGCAAAAATAGAGATACCAAGGCAAAAATATTTCCATTAACATGTGTTCGCTAATCCATCCGCCATAGGAAATGTTCATTAGCGAGAAAGCGGTTAAAAAGGTGAGGGTGAGTGCCAGCTTGTGTGAGCGAAAGAAGTCACGACCAAATAGGAATATAGGAATGAGCCCAAGAGAAGAAATTGCAGCAAGAGCAAAAGCCACCCCTTGGGGGTCCCCTGCAGATAAGGAATATAGAATGGCAATTATGTAGTAGAAAAGTACTCCGTGATAAATGGTGTCTTGGGTGCCAGAAGCAGATGGACCCATGATTTTTAAATCTCCCTGCATGATGTCTTGAGCGATGAAAGCATCTCTGGCTTGGTCATAGTTAAAGCTAACGTGGCCGTTAACAAGCCATAATCTCATTGCCAGAGAAAACAAAAGAATGAGACCTAAAGCAACCCAACTCAGATGACGCCGAACTTGGAAAAAATTTGTCATCATTATGGAAATGTTAGCATAAGAAATAGTGAGATGGGCAACAAGATTGTGTTTATGAAGAGAGAATTGTATTGGCGAAATTTTCGCAGGAAGATTTGATTGAATGATATACTTAGCCTGAAGCTCCGGCTCGTTTAATGGAGAGAACGTCGGTTTCTCCATCAACTATAATAGACTGCGTACTATATGCACTCATAGTTTAATGGATAGAACGGCAGTTTCCGGAACTGCGGATCTGGGTTCGATTCCCAGTGAGTGCGCAATAGGGTTGGATGGGATAAACTCCACCGAGGGGGGATTCCCTCTAGGAGCGCCAACGCTTGGAGATTTGAGGAAGAACCAAAATCAAGATTGGAAAAAGCAGCCCTAGTAAAAGAGGGGTGGAGAAGTGGGGGTTCTTGTAGTATTCAATAAAGACCCGTAAGAAAGCAGCGTGGCAGAGGAAAATTAAGTATGATTGGTTGCCAAGCCAAACAAGCCATGGGGGGGTGAATTTAGACAAGAAGGAAGGCGTGAACAGGATAATAAACAGAGGCAGAAGCAGTAACATCATGGGAAGGCGGGTGTAGGCCGTGGACATGAGCGGCGAGTAGCCGGAGGAGATAGACAGGTAGCTCTCGGTGATACTGGCGATGAGTCCGAAGACTAAGGCAAGGAGAAGGTGTTTGTGCTGTTTGAACTTAAATTTGGCAAGGTACATACCAAGGACAAAGTATCCTATGAAACTGAGAAAGATGACATATTGGGAATAGTCGCTTCTAAATATCATGTCAGGTGATTGGTTGATGCGGCCAAAGAGAAGGAAAAAGTAAAAGCCTGCTTGGAGGATGATAGAGATGATAAAAGTGAGGTGAGGACGGAAGTCGAGCAGTAGACGCAAAATTGGGAAGAGGAGATAGAGTTGGACGATGAGAGGCACGAAGTAGAGATGGTAGTAAGATTGGCCTTTTATAAGCAGATTGAGGAAATTTATAGGTTCGGAGAAAATTTGCCAAACTGACTGGTATTGGCCGTGGATAATGGCTCCTTGGATGATATATACGGCTGACCAGAGAACGTAGAGCGGGAGAATTTTGAGAATGCGGCGGGAGAAGAATTTGAGCAAAGGGAAAGAGCCTTGGCCATAGCCGAGCATTAATGTGTATCCCGAGATGGTGATAAACAGCGGCACGCAGAAGCGCACTAGTTGGTCAAGGATGACGGCTGTGAGTCGGGTAGTGGGGTTATAGAACACTCCCCAGCCAAATAACCAGAGGACATGGATAATCAGGACGGCAATAATGGCGTAGCCGCGTAGGGAGGTGAGGTAGAGGGAGGAGAGGGGTTTCATGTATGTTAAGAGTATCAGGAAAACAAGAAGGAATGTGTTGGAAAATTAGGGTTTTTAAGAAATTTGGAGATGGTCTGGTTGATTTGGGTAATAGCTTCAGGATAATATCGATAGTCATGTTCGCAGTCGATGTCTTGAATCTGTTTGGGTTCTAATGATTGTTTGAAGGCGTATTGGACATCGGATGCTTGGGTAGCAGTGTCCTTGGTGCCATAGAAAAATAACTTGGGTTTGGGGCTGTTTTGCAGAATTGGCAGAGCGTTGTATTGTTGGCCGTCGGCAAAGTAGTTAAGAGGAAGAGTGAATTGTTTTTGTTCTTGGGTAGGTGTGTTTCCCGGCGGTAAATCACGGCGGCTGATGACTTTGTTATCAATAATTCTTTCTTTATTGGGAGAGCTGGGCGCGCCGTAATAGGAAAAGATAGATACGATGTTGGTCACATGGGGATGGTTGGCGGATAACATGGCGATAGTGCCGCCGCGGCTATGTCCGATGAGGACAGTGGGTTTGTGACCAAAATATGTGATTAATTCGTCAACGGCTTGGAGATAGTTAGTGGTGGTATAGAGGCCGATGGAGCCAGGGCTGTCCCAAGTTCCAGGAGGGTCGAAAGCAAGGGCTAAGTACCCTTGAGAGCCGAGATAATCAACCAGGCTGGTGTTGTGAATGTAGTCTTTGGTATCGAGTCGGCCGGGCAAAATTAGAGCCATGCGAGGCGAGTCAGGGTTGCCGTGGGAGTAGGTGGCGAGTCGGAAGTGGGATGTATCTATAAGTTCCATAGATTAAACTTTGATGTGGTCTTCGGGAGTCCAGGCTGGTCGGGAAGTTATTTCAACCCAGGCCTCGTTATCACTTTTTGCCCAATGAATAGTATCAGGAAGTACTGTGTATGTATCATTTGAATTAAGAATAAGAGTTTGGTTATCAATATGAAGTTCTAGAGTTCCTGATAATACCCGATAGGTTTGAGTAGTTTTTAGGTGCTTATGTGGTTCGCTTTTGATAATAACTTCGATGGCGACATCGTATTCGGGATGGTCAGAAGCTGGTTCTATTTCACAGACAAAGTGTTGACCCTGGCCGCTTAGGTCGTAAACTTTCGATGTTGGATACTTGCTTTTAAGTCTGGAAATAATGCGCTGGGATTGTGTAGTCATATGTTGACTAATTGGGGCGGAGGAGAAGGGGTTCGAACCCTTGTGGGAGTTTCCCCCCGCAACGCTTTCCAGGCGTGCCGATTAGACCGCTCTCGCACTCCTCCAGTTTTTTAGAATCTAGGTGATTTTATCATGGGAAAGTAAGTCGCGGTAATTTGACGAAAGAAATTTAAATTGTTAAGATTGGCGGCAGCTAGGAAAGAGAAAGAGCCAGCGTGTACGAAACAACGCGTTTCGTCATAGCGTTCTCTGTGTAACGTCACCTCCTTTCTCGAGCCGCTGGCTTGTCGTAACTCTTTTCTTAGCTATCGCTGTGGGTGGTGAAATACCCACCCACAGCAACCCTTTCTTTGGGCAGCGAGAAATTGTTTGACAGGAGTTGAAGTTATCTAGTGCAGTAGAAGTGAGGACGGGAGAAGGTCATGCCAAAGATGGTGTAAGGGCGGGCTCCGATGTAGCATTTGGTAGAGGAATAAGTGAATTCGACGATAAGTCTAGGAGTGGGAGTTGGCGTTGGGGTGGGCTGGGTAGTTGGTGTGGGAGTAATGGTTGGGGTAGGCGAAGGTACGGTTGTTGGCGTTGGAGAGGGTTGGGTAGTCGGAGTTGGGGTGACTTCGTCAGTGGGGGTAGGTGAGGGGGTGACGTCTGTTGGGGTCGGCGTAGGAGTGGGAGTTGGGGTGATGGATGAGGGGATTTCGGTGACAGAGCTGTTCTGGGGGTTGGGGGTAGTACGAATGATGAAGTCATTAAAGTTATCGTTACTGTCCTCACTGTTGCCTTGATTGGCGTCATCTCCAGTGGTCATGGAGTCGACAGTTGAAGTGGAGAAAGCCTTGCGCTCAAGACTTTCGGCGGCATTTGGATTTGGTGAAGCCTCGGTTTCGAAGTCAGCCGCGGTGCCGTAGCCGACTTTGTCGACTAGTTGGGGTTCCTCGGAGTTGTCGTAGAGGAGGACGGTGTAGTTGTTGGTAAGAGCGTTGCTAGCAGCTGAGTAGACATAGTCGGCACTAGGGCTGGATTCGGCTTGCGGGTGAGTGATGAGGAAGAAACTGTGGGCGGGAATAATGGCGGTATCATTGAAGGCAGAGACGAGATTGGCTTCGGTGCCGGTTGAATTTTTGCGGGTGAGTTTCCATCCATCCAGAGAGATATCTGAGGCAGTAGGGTTGTAGAGTTCGACGAATTCGTCGGTGCCGCCAGCATGATGTTTGATTTCTGAGATAACCACATAATCAGCAGGAGCGGCAAAGAGAGAAAGAGGGAAGGTTAGGAGAGCAAAGGCAGAAACGATAAAACCAAGGATTGGTTTGGTGGGCATTGAGATAACTATAAACAATCCCTAAGAATGGGTGTCAAGAGGGAATTTTGGATGAAGGAGGATGTAAGAGGTATGAAGTAAGAAAAAAGAATGTTAAGACACCGAATTCCAAGTCGTCATTGCGAAAGCACAAATTACCTCCAAAATACTTATACATCAATTTGTGCATGTGGCAATCTGGTATTCATGAATGATAGCTGGTGCAAGTCCCAGACCCCGCATTAAATGCGGGGAGACGCCGAAATGAGCATTGGGAAACGAAGAAAGGACTGTGGGGAGAAGTAAGAATGGATAAGGGAAGTGGTTATTGATTAGATTTCTCGGCTGCGCTCGAAATGACAAGAAAGAAGAGTACAATAAGGCAATGGAAGAGCGGAGAGAGGCAGTTTATGATGTGATGCGAGCAATAGCGATGACGGGGGTGATTGGGTTTCATATGGGTGAGATTGTCTGGGGTGAAGCGGTATTTTTCCCTAAAAGTTGGGGGGGGTTATGGAGGGGTTGGGGAGTGGTTGGGTGGTCGCCTTGGTATATTTTTTCACTGATTGGTGACCATGCGGTGCCGTTGTTTTTGTTTTTGTCGGGGTTTTTGTTAATGAAAAAAGAGACCGCTTTTAGTCTGAAATGGTTATGGGTCAGAATGAAGAAGTTGCTCGTACCTTTTTGGTTGGCTGTCTTGGGCGGGTCGGTGATTGTGGCTTGGGTGTGGAGTTGGGACAGTGCGATTATAGAGCGGGGTGTGGCTGGGGATTTCTCGTGGGATAAGGTAATCTGGGCGGCGTTGTTGGTACAGAATTGGTCCGCGTATACGTTTAACTCGCCGGTGCCGGCGTGGTGGTTTATGGGGATTTTGGTGCAGCTTTATTTGTGGTACGGAGGGTTGAAGTATTTGATTGATAGATTGGGGAAGAAAGATTTTTTCAAAGTAATAATCGTGGTGCAGTTGGTTTGGAATTTGATAGCGATTTGGTTATCTACTGATTCGAGGTTGTTGTACTTGGTTTATTACAATGGGTTGAGTTATATTGCGTTGTTTGGGTTGGGAATGTGGGCGGCGAAATACAAAGTTAACTGGGGTTATTGGGGATGGGTGATGGTGGCGGTGGGTTGGGGTTTGCGGTTGGGAGGTGGACGGTGGTTGATGATAAGTGAGGCGTTGATTGGTTGGGGCTGGTTTATGGGGTTGAGTAAAGTAATTGGGAGTGGGGAGCAGGTTTGGCCGGGGATTACTGAACAAATGGCCAGAGTGGGCAGGCGTTGGAGTTATCATATATATCTGTGGCATCAGCCTGTTTTGTGGCTGGGTGTGTGGTTTGTCAGGGCTAACAGGTGGGGCTTGGCGTGGTAGGTTAAGATAAAAGGGAAATGGATGAGAAAGAGCTGGTGAAGCAAAAGACAGATATGGTGGCATTGGTGGGAGGGACGGTGGTGCTGAAACAAGCTGGGGCTAACTTTAAGGGGTTGTGTCCGTTTCAT
>CAYXHB010000019.1:0-14078 GCA_964464795.1 uncultured Gammaproteobacteria bacterium | reverse complement strand
CGCGACAAAACTTCACTTATCAATCCCTAAGACTTCCAGTTAGCCGTCATCCCGCTATCCGCGTGCGGGGTGACGGATACTAGAAGCTTACTTTCACCTTCAACCCAACTCTTTCGCTCACAGGACTGATGTGTTTCATGGCGTGATAAGAGCTGCCAACATATACGCTCTGATGGCCGTGTTTGGAGCGAATTTGGTCAACCATGTTGATTAGGTCTAGCCTTTTTTGGAATTTGGCGCCTGACTCACCCAGTTGCAACTGGGTTGAAACACGACTAGATAAATTGTGCAAGATAACGCCGGTGGCTCGGTATAGCTGGTTGGGGTGGTAGGCTTGAGAGAAGAGTTGGTGGAGAATAGGCATAACTTCTTGAGGTAAGTTAGTGGGACGCGTAAGACTAGCTTGTGCGTAATACTTTTCAAACTTGGCGTCAGGAGCATGGGTTTTGAGGAAGATGGTTAAGTTGGGAGACTGCAAGTTGTAACGGCGGCATTTTTCGAGAGCTCTATCGAGATTGCGGGTAAGGTAAGAAAAGAGTTTGTCTGGGTCACGAGTGTGAGGGTAAAAGGTGCGGGTTTTGCTGATTGAGTCATATGAGTCTTTGGGGATTGAATCTACATGATGGACACGGACTCCATGTAACTCTTGGTGGATTTGATAAAAGGGCTTGGGGAAAACCTGTTGAATCCAGTGAGCGGGGCGGGTGTAGAAATCATAGGCTGTCTTGATATTGCGCTCGTGCATCTTGGCTTGGGTACGCCAGCCGATACCCCAGACATCACCAATCGGCACTTGGCGGAGGAATTCAATAATATCTTGTGTGTTTCTAATCACGGTTACCCCACGGGGTTTGTGCCAGTGGGAGGCAATCTTGGCGAGTACCTTGGTGGGGGCGATGCCGATGGAAACACCTAAATTGAGGGTTGTTGAAATTTCGGTTTGTAATTCTTGGGCTATCTGTTCCCAGGATTGGCGGCGCATGATATCAATGCTGGTGAGGTCAGCAAAAGACTCGTCGATAGAGTAAGCCTCAACGCAAGGAGTGACTTGGCTGAGAGTTTCAAAAATCTGCTGGGAAAATTGTTCGTAAAGCTGGTAGTTGGAATTGGAGATGATAACCTGAGGGAGTTGTTGTTTGAGCTGATACGTGGGCATGCCGCGATGGACACCTAGTTGTTTAGCTTCGTAAGAGGCTGCTGTTACCACTCCTCTATCGCCACCAACAACAATCGGCTTGCCGCGTAAAGCAGGATTAGCTGCTTGTTCGCAACTGGCGAAAAACGCATCAGCATCCAGATGTAAAATCATGTGAGATGAGTATATGGGTCGGTGTGTAAACAGCGTCAAGGGCTACTTTGCACTGGAGCGTGATTGTTCCCAGTACCGGACATAAGATTGGGCCCAAGTGAGGCCGGAGTAGAGCGAAAATACTAGGCCGGGGAAACCGTCTTTATATCCACGATGACGGAAAAATAAACGGAGGAAAATCCCTAAAGGTTTAAGGAACATGTAGAAAACAGTCGATGTGAAGTTAAGAGAAACTTTTTGTTCTGCGAGCTGTGTAGCAAAAAGCGAGGCGTAGCGAGCATTGCGAGTTAAATATCGGTCAAAGGTCGGTGAATCATAATGATCGAGCGCATTATTCAGCCAGCCCACTCGACCGTCTACTTCATACTGTTCGTGGACGTGTTTGGCAGGCAGGCGAGCATTTTTTCTCTGAAAGAGTCGAATTACGCCGTCGGGATAAACGCCGGTGTGTTCCATAGGATGGCCAAGGAAAATATTGCGGCGAGGGATAAAGAAAGCCACGGTGTCACCGTGGTCTGTGCCTATTTTTTGTCCGTCTCGCTCCTCAAGTTGGGATTGCTGGCGGGAAAAAAGTTTTTGGTTATGAGAGTCTATAGGCCAGTGGTTACGTTCTTCTTGAGACGATTGGAGGAGAGATTTAATTTCTTTTGCTAAATCGTGAGAAACTACTTCGTCAGCATCCATTTGCAGTATCCACTCCCCTGTAGCCAGTTCATTGGCAAGCTTTTTATTAATATGGAAATTAGGTAGATTAGGACGTGTCTCTATTCGAGCGTGGAACTTCTTGGCAATACTAACCGTATCATCTGTTGACTGACCGTCGACGATGACGATTTCGTCAGCGAGGTCTTTGATTGATTGAAGACACGCGAAAAGATTGGCGCCTTCGTTGTATGTAGCTAGAGTGACTGAAAGTTTGGGTTGTTTCATTTAGTTTATTTGAGCAGCTTTGAATATAATTCTACCGTATTTGTCAGTAATGGTGTGGACCACGTTGGCATTTTGAGGGATTTCGGCCTCAGTCCCGATGACTAAAATCTTTTCTTGGAAATTTTGGAGTGAGTCAAAATCTATGGAAGTAAATCTATAGTTGTCATACGACCTGACTGTGCTAAATCCAAATTGGTCGCGGTCTGACAATTGTGCTTGGGATTGGAACTGATCAGGTGGATATTGCGAGAAAAAGAGGAAAAGAATGTAAGGTTGGTCATAACGGTCAGTGATGAATATCTGTTCGTAATCTGATTTGCGCTCCTCTACCCATGGAACTAACTGGCTAAAGCCGCTCTGAGTGGCATGGGGAAAGTGATAAGGAAGCAAGAAATAATAATTACTCAAGTAACGAGCCATATCCCAGGAGAAAATGACGATGGTAAAAGAAATAAACAAAGACGTAGCCAAACGGCCATGTGACTGTTTGATTGAGGAAACAGAATTTACTATTCCGTAGGCGATAATCATGGCCAGTGGAATCGTCATGCTAAAGGCACGAACGGCATGAGGAGATTGGAAGGTTAGAGCCGAAGGAATCGGAGCAACCAACAGCCAGAAAACGAGCAAATGCCAACGTCTGGGCACCTGACGGACTAAGTACCAGAGTCCCGCAGCAGCAAAAGGCAGACTGATTAATAAAAGCTGTCCGAAATCTGGCACTCGGTTACGCTGAATAGTTTCGCCGTCGTAGAAAAGAAACTTGAGAGAGAAATGACTAATATAGTTGTCAAATAAACGGTCGGCGTATAACAGAGGGCGATTGTAAGCTAATTTAACCAACAACGAACTGGGGAGACCGTGGTAACTACGCAATTCGTTGGCCCTCCAGGTTGGACCTGGGTCGGCCAACAAACTCACACCCTGGGCACGGGAAATTCCTGATGGGCTAAATAGTTGCAGAGCAAGTGGTAAAGAAAAAAGGAAGCAGACAGCCAATGAAGTGAATGAAACAGCAATTGACTTGCGGAAAACTTTCCAAAATCTGATAGCCCAGAAAATCAAAAACAGTGGGATAATAACCCGCATGGAATGATAAGTGTAAAGAGACAAGAAGTAAAAAATTAGGCCAGGGAAAACAAATAATTTTCGTTTAGGGATGAGAGTGAAAAAGTAACTGCCGATGAGCAAAAAAGCCGTGGAGGCTTGAGTTTCCCAGGCCCCGCGGGAAAAGTGAATGTGCCAAGGCATGAGAGCTAACATTAAACTACTGAGTAAGCCAATGGCGACACGGTGACGACTAGTAGTGAATATTTTTTGGGAGACATGGTAAATTAACCAAACGCTTACAAGCGAAAAAATTAGTGATGGCAAACGAACCGCCAAAGGGATTGCCCCGAGGAAATGGACAAAAGGCATGGCCAGGTAAACATAAACTCCGGGCTTGAAGTCTCCAAAGGACTGGAAAACCAGCGGCCAAGAGTCGCCAAATTCGTCGCGGCCGGTTTGGAGCAGAGAATAAGCGTTGTAAGCAAGGGCTGCCTCGTCAGCATTCAGTTCAGGTACTGTATTGAGCTGATGCAATCTCAAGACCAAGGATAAAACGAGAACGAAAATTAAAATTAAGTTGCGCATATTATTTTACGTAGACAATCCTGAATAATGATTGGTTATCTGGGGTAGTGACCTCTGTAAATTCGTATAAGTCTGGGTCTGATGATTCTTCTGGGTTGATGGTAGTGACTGGGTCGGCGATGAAAACTGTATTTGAAGTATATTTATCATGACTCCAGTTTATGTCACGGAATTGGAGGTTATCTCCTACCGAGGATACTAAACCAACATCACCATATTGATTAGGGATACGGTGAATGTTTGATTGAGCGAACTCTGGATTTGTCTTTTCAAAGAAAAGGAAATAAATATATGGTTGGGCATAGCTTTGGCTCATAACTATCGGGATATTTTGCTGGCGGTACTTTTGGACAGCAGCGACGATTTGTCTGTACCCATAGTAACTACCCGTGGTTAACTGCATAGGACGAACATAAAGTTGTAGATTAACGAAGTAACCAAACATGACTAGATGTAAAATTAAAAAAATTCCAATTGCAGGTCGATAGAAACTATGTGCATTTAGTTTAATTAGTCGAATTAGCTGACAGTGCCCTAGACCAACTAAAAGAGTCAGTGGGATAACTAGAGGTAGTGATCGAACGGCATTGACTGGGTCACGAGAAAGAGCTGATGGTAAAGGAGCCAGAAGCATCCAAATAATCACAAATCGCCAGAAACGACTCTGAGTCCTAATAGCTGTGATGATACCTAAAACGAGTAAGATAGCATCAAGCCAGTAAAAAGCCCCATGATATGGAGTGGACATAGGCATATGCTCCCAGTCACCATCGATAAATAAGTATCGCGGAGAAAGTGCGTTTGTATAGCGCAATAAAACATTGCGGAAAGTAGATAACCACTCACCCTGAAGTATGGAAAATTCCAGTTGCGATGAATTAAGCCCCAGCGGCTGTAGATAAAACTCCTGGACATCTTCTTGAGGACGCTGATAGTTCAGGATGCTGTAAACTGCCAGTCTACCGGTTCTGCCGTCTAGGGCTGACTGAATAACCGGCATTGAAATGGCCAAAGCTACCAATGAAGACAAAATTATGTATCCTAAGGAAATACGCTTTTTAATAACTTTGAAATATGCAACGACAAAGGAGATACCGAAAAGAGGCGTCGATAGTTTAGCGCCCTGGTAGGTGCTGAGAGTCAAGCCTAAAATTAAGCTGGCTAAGACAATCAAGTGGGTGTATCCACGTTTAAGAGCATATAAAGCACAAGCTAAACCGGCTAACATCATGGTCAAAGAAACGTTTGACTCCCAGGATCCACGAGAAAAATGGATATGCCAAGGGTTAATGGCTAACACCAAGGCGGCGAATAGCGGGGAGTAGTTTTTGAGAAAAGCATAAGGAAGTTCGTTGCGAATTAGACGTAGGATAGCATAAATTAGGAAAACTGCCGCGGTTCCGAAGAGAGCAGAAGGAAGTCTAACGGCCGTCTCGGTTAGTCCAAGGAAAATTACCCATGGGATTGATAGATATATATACAAGCCTGGTTTGTAGTCGCCGAAAGACTCGAAAATAATTGGATAGAGCTGGTTATTTTCATCACGTCCGGTGTGGATAATAGAGTAAGCGTTATACCCTAAAGCAGCCTCGTCCGTGGTGAAGTCAGGCGGGTAACTTCCCAGCTGCCAAGTACGGATTACCAATGCAAGCAAAGTTATCAGCAGCCCCCATTTGTGACGGATTAACCAACCTTTAATAGAGTTTGTCATGGTACGGATTTATACAAAACATATACAGGCTGTTGATTATAGTCATAAACTTTAGCAATCTCTGTCCATTTTGGACTAAAAAGTGGAGACGCAGATGCCATAAGACAATCTTGGTTCTCAGGACAGTTGAGGCTGTCGACTTCCCAGTCATTGGTAAAGCTTATTTTACCCAAATTGTGAACCCAATACCATGCTTGACTAGTATTGGCATCACGGTACTCCCAGATTTTGTTATTCTGGTAATCAGAAACTGGCCAAGGCCAATAGATAGCGAAAAAGATGTGCGGTTCACCGTATTTTTTGGTTATGTATATTTGGTCGTAATCTTGATACTGCTGCTTAATTGTAGAAACAAGTTCACGACTGCCAGACTGCCAAGCCCAAGCGTATTCCTTGCTGTAGGTACCTGTATAGGATTTCCAGAAGAGCAATGTTTGAGTTAGAAGTAAAATAATTATAGAAAAATTGAAAACTTTACGCAGAGAAAGTGATGATATTTTTTGATAAACGGTGAAATAGCCAATGGCTGCGATTATTTGAGGTATGGGAGTCAGAATTAGAATTCTCAACACATGGGGATTGTCTCGGGTTGGACTAGCAGGAATAGGGGCCAAAAGTAGCCAAGAAATTAAAATAAACTTGCCCAAGCGACTAATTTTATTTATTGAAGCAAGCCCTACTAATACCAATGGAGCCAAAACCCAAGGAAGCAGAGAAAAGTTAGGTAAACTAAACTGATAGTGGGTGCCGCCTTGGTAGAACCAAAAACTAGGATGAAAGTAAGAAAAATAATTCTTGGCAGAGACAATCAGGACATAGTTTACTTTGTTGTATCGCAAGCGGGAGAGAAAGTCTGAGAGGGAAGAGTTTCCGCGAGCTTCGTTAATATAATTAATAGCCCCTTGGTCTAGAATAGAAATGTTAGCCAGTCTAGCACTGCCTCCTGCTACATAAAGTGATTGATACACTGTTAAAAAAATAAAAATTAACATTAGCGCGAAGGCAGGGAAATGGCAAGAACAGGCAGGGGTAATAACTCGTTTGTTTAGGCGCGACAACAATGAGGAAAATAAAGGCAGGGAAATCCGCAGACCCCAGTATTTCCAGTAGGAGATTACCAAAACGGCGAAAATAAGCGGAGCGAACAATCTGGTGCTGTTATAGGTAAACATGGATAAGCCTAAGAGTAGACTGGAGATAATTAAGCTGTAAGGCTTCCTTCGAAGCCTTACTTGGTTGGCGCCGTGGATAAAAGTACTCACACCCCAAACAACAAGAGTGGACGCTAAATTAGCTTCTACAGCCATGCGAGAAACAAAAATATTCCAAGGAGATAAAGCGACAAACAAACTTGCAAGTAAGGCAGTTTGTCTTGAGCCTTTAAAATTAGCGAGAAGTAGACGAACGAGAAAATAAGTACCGGGAATAAGTAACGCGCCTGCGAGTACAGAAACTAGACGAATGGCAAGAGGCGTGGGACCGAGTAAGGCCACAAAGGGAACTGAGACGTAAATATAGACAGGCAACTTGTAGTCACCAAAAGCACGGAATATCGTGGGGAAAGCAATCCCCCACTCGTCTTTACCAGTTTGAGATAGGCTGTAGGCGTTATAGGCATGGCTGGCTTCGTCCCAATTGAGTGAGACAGGGAAATTATTAACGTCAAAAACCCTAATGAAAAGGCCTATGAGAAAAACGCTTGATAGCAAAAACTTGTACATATTTAATTAACAGCCACGATTCTCATAGCAACTTGCCCCGTAGGATAGTAGATATCTTGGATAAACTTTATATTGGGGTTGCCCTCTGCCTCTTGGGCGTTTGGAAGTCCAAGAGGGCTGCCAACAAATATAGTGTTATGAATTTGTTGGTCAGTGGGCCAATAGATACTTCTAAACGTATATTTATCAAAGCCGTAAACTTCTGCTACAGGAGGGAAAATAGTAATGTTATCACCTCGACGGACAGTTTGATGGAACTTGGTAGGGTCATACTGCAAGTGACTCAAAATATGAATATATGGATGTCCATACATGATTGGGGCGTCAATAATAATTTGATCGTACTGGTCGGCGACGGGCGAAATCTCTATAACAACTTGTTTCATTCCATACTGGAAGAATTCCGCTCGTTCCACAGCTCCAACGTAGTGGTAATTCGCTAAGTAAGTGATGAAGAAGACTCCATATGCTGATAATGCGAAAAAGGTCGTTGGAGTTTTGAGCTTTTTGGGGGTTAAGAATACCAAATTATGTAGACCTAAACTGAGGAAAATAGCCAAAGGCACACTCATCATCAAACTGCGAATGCTATGGTACTGGTCTTGGGTTATTGAACCTGGAATAGAACCAATGATAAGCCAGAGTATTAAAAATGCTTTAAATTTAGTAAGAGGCTTAGTTAAGAGATAAATGAGAGATAAAAGGAGAAGGATTAAATCAGGCAACAACAGCCTCCCCATATCCGGCAGAGAATGTCTCTGGACTTCATCCCCCCAGACAAAAATTTGGGCGGGTGAAAAATAGGCAAAAAATTTGGCAGTTATGTCATTAAAAAATAAATAAGCCCTCAAGGGCAGTCTTTGGTAAAAACTCGTATCCAGACTTGCGTCTTCTAACGGTATGAGAAAAGAAGGTTTTTGCCAAAATTGGCCGATGGAAGAACTCACGAAACGGGCATTTCCAGAAATGTTAGTAAGAGAAATAAAGGCAGGAAGCGAAATTAGAGTAAAGAGAGTGAAAAAAATCAGCGGATTGGTTAGTTTACTAATGAGAGGACGAAAACCTTGATATGTAAAGTTACGAATGGAAGCAAAGTTTTCAATTGCAAGCCAAGAGAAAATAATTAAAGGAACGTAAACGCGCGGAGCATGATAACTATACATAGCTAAACTAAACGGAATTGCCGCCAGGAAAAAGTACCATTTATTTCTCTTGCCATGGAAAAGAAGTAAAGTTCCAACTAAGGTAAAAGTGACTGCCAGACTCGCATCCCATGCTCCCCGAGAAAAATGAAGATGCCAAGGAGAGATAGCCAAGAACAAAGCTGACCAGAAAGAAACCTCTATATCAAAAGTAAAATATTTGGACAGGATGCCGCGGTGAGCGGCGGCTTTCATGTTTCTCACCCAATCCGAATATCGAAAAATTTCTAAGACTAACCAAAAAAGAAGAAATGGCGAGAGGGCAGCTATTATAGCGGTAGGGAGACGAATGCTCCATTCGTTAAGCCCTCCCATAGCAACTGGTAAAATTTGCAGATAACCAGGTAAGGGTACTTTGAAGTCTCCGAATGATTTGAATGACAGAGGCCAGCTAACACCATATTCATCTGTACCTGTTTTCCATAGACTGTAGGCGTTGTAGGAGAAAGCCAGTTCATCACCCGCTAGAGAGGCAGGGACTTCATCAAGTCGCCAGATTCTAAGACACAATGATATGCTAAGAATTAGCAAAGATAAAAGTAGTTTGGTAGTGAAATTGTTTTTAGAGAGAGTCATTCGATTTAATGATATAAACAGCGACTTTTCCGTCTGGATACTCAATTTGATTATCAACACTGCAGCTTCGGGTTTCTGGGACGTTGCATATGTCTATCTGGTTTGAAACCTCATCTGGGGTTGCAACGGTTATAGTGGCAGAATCTAACTGCAAATTTTCTTTGTCGAAACTGGAAACAAGCACATCTGGGTGAGTTTGAAAAAAGTCAGGATTTCTAAAAGTAATTTGAGCTCTCGGGTCGCCGCCTAACCGATCTGTGATTTGGTATGAGTAATCTTGGGGATACTGACTGATAATTTTGTCTAGCTGTTGGTATCCGTACTCCCAGAGTCTGGATTGCTGCTTGGGGAAAATATCAATGTAATAGTGCATAAATCCTAATAATCCGATTATGTAGGCTCCTATTATTGGACTGAGGAAAATAACCTTAGTGACTAACTTTAATTTATTAAAAATTATCCCTATGACATAACCGATCATGAGATAAAAGACAGGAATTATCCAGAAAAAAGTCTCGGAAAAGTTGGGTTTTAATTTCAAGGCTCCTGGAAGTGAGGCTAATAGTAACCAACAGAAAATTATTTTGAATTGTACAGAGGCTTTTGATTTGTTTGTCTTAAGATACAACCTGGCTATACCAAAAATGAAAAATGAGAGCTCCCAAAAGTAAAATTTCCCCCAGTTGTCTACAAAAATACTTGGTTCAAAACGGCTTCGTTGTATCCACCAATACCAGTCCCATGGCATCACAAGGCGGTTTGATATCTGTACCACTCCCCAGGATACTTTGTTAAAAAGTATGGCTGAAATTGGTTCAAAAGGAGTGGAGGTGAGATATCCCCTTAGCTCATTAATGCGATTGGTAAAGCCGATTTCGTTATAGAAAGTGTCACTAAAGTAGAACTGTTGTACTTGATTTGAATAAATAAACAAAGAAAAAAATGTAGTCAAAAGTAAGACTGCTGCCTTTGATTTGGTAAGTTTGTGGGTGAAAAAAAGTGTCAATAATGCGAAAATATGTACGAGAATAGTGCTGGCGGGATGAGTATAGGCGCTGGCAAAGATAAAGAAAAAGCCTAAATATCGATGGAACTTGTGAGAGCTTAGGATTGCCCAGAGACCAAATATTCCCAAAGTTAAGCTTAACATCTGAGGGAAGGCTGCCCTTGATAACTGGATGGTCCAAGGACCCAGAGCCACTAAAAGTCCGGTTATCACTGCAGCAGATCGACTAACCCAGAAACGATATGACAATAATGATACCGCTACAGATAATAAGGCTCCACTTACAACGTTAAGAATTCTTAAACTAACTTCATTTGGGGTAGTAATTTGAAATATTAAAGAAGTCAGAAAGGAATAAACAGGAGACTGTGATGTGTGCCACTGCCCGTTCATCGCAGTTATACCTAAGTTAGCTTCTTGGGTCAGAAATCCAGGCGGGGAGACCTCATGATTGTGGACTCGAAGAAGGAACGATAGACAGACTGTCAAGGCGACTAACAAGATAAAAATGTAAGTTTTCATATCGAGAAACGTTTCTTGAAAATAGTTAACATAAAGTGGTGAACATTACCATAATGTTTACATGCCGTACTGCAAGTACGGAAAACCAAGTAGAAGAGGGCAGTGAAAACAACAGTATGTGTTAATTCAGGCCAATTTGATGAAGGTGAAGCTGAAAAACTGGCTGTGGCGCAGATGTAGACTATGAAGACTAGGCAAATTATCAATACTTGTAAAAGAATTTTGTGGAACATGAATTCACTTATTTAAGTTACGGACAGGACGAGGAGTATGCAGTATAACTGTCACAATCATAAGTCCAACCCCAGCTGCAAAACTGCGAACTAAAGATACGTATTTATTAATCTCTATAGTGGGAGGAATAATTGAGGTGAAATCTGGGAGTTGACGAGTAAAGATGGTTATACCCCAGTTAAGAGATTGATCAAAATTGAAAACTACAACTAAGAAAGATAAAAACCAAAGTACCCAGTATATTTTTAGTTTGGGGTACTGATAAAGAGAGAGAATCACAAATGGCGTTATCCAAACCATCCATTGTGGATGGTAGTGTGTCAAACTAAAAAAGCTAATCAAAATACCTAATATACTTACATAAAAGTTACGTTTGTACAAAACGAACAAGCCGATGGTAACTGCATAAGCTATCATAAAAATAGACAAATATTCACTACCGGTTAGGTTAATCTTCGCAAAAAACATCTTGTCGCTTTGTGGCGATAAAATAGCAAAAGTACGGAATCCTGGAGATAAGAAAAAGTAAGGAGCAACAATAGCGGCATAGCCTAAGAATCCAAAGATAGCGATCTTTATTTTATCTTGAAGATTGTTTCCAAAGGACAGTATTAAAGCCGGCAAAAGAAGGATCGGAAACATTTTACATGCTCCGCCGAGACCAAGGATAAAAGCTGATTTTACTGGTCTTTTAATCTGAGCCAGATATACTGCTGCGACTGCAAAGAATGTCGGTAAAAGGTCAAACTGTCCAACAGCGTAAGCTGCGTATAGTGAAACTGGATTGAGTATCCAGAAAATCAAAACTTTATAGTTATTAAATGTCAGTTTGTACAGTAAGTACCCAATTCCTAAGTCAGCTAATAGATAAGGTATTTTCGTGAAAAGAATTAACCAGAAATATTTGGATGACTGAGCAACTTCAGGTGAGATTATCCATTGTTCAATAAAATCTCCTCCTATCATCCAGTATGGAATGGCCGTCAGTAGCGAGTTGAGCAAAATTCCGGCAGGAGGGTAAGTAAAAGCAGAAGCAGGCAAAGCGTCGGACAAAGGGTCACTGCCCTGTCCAAGAAAATCATAAAAATTAAGAACCAAGCCCCGAGTATTTACCAAATAATTAGATAAAACCATAAAGTGGGTATCCGGGTGGTAGGTAACAAGAGAAGTAACAATACGTAAAGTAAGTCCAATTAAAATCAAGACAGAAAATTTATTCATAAAAATATTTTATCGTGAAATGGTTAATAGTCATAGTAAAAACTTACTCAGTTCCACATAGGTAAGAGTGTTAATATCATATATCCTATGGCTTGAATATTATCTTAATTGAGATTTGACTAGAATAAATGTAAGTTTTCATGTTGTGAAACGTTTCTTGAAAAGCAGTAGGGATAAAATGATAAGTGTGACGCTGGATGTTAAAGTTACCCACTGACGCCAGGAGGTTTCTTGAAGGTAGATATAAAGTTGGTGGTGGCCTTGAGGCACGAAGGTGACCAGTTTCCCATGAGGCGTACCTGAATAAGAGGGATGTGTTTTTCCATTTAAATCTACTTGCCAGAGGGGAAAGTAATACGTCTCAAGAGTGATTTCGGTTTTCGGTCCTTGGGTGGTGATTTTGTAAGTTGTAGGAGAAATTTGACTCCAAGAAATTTGGGTAAGAGGGTTGCTGGTGGAAATTCTATCAAACGGATAAGCGGTTGGTCGGGTTGGTACGTGCTTGGGTAATCTGAGATATTCTTCTTGGATTGTGGCATATAACTCTGATTGAGGAGACTGGAGATTGAGAGGGTTGATGGCAAAGTATTTTTCTATAATATCGTTTTGAGTGGTCGGAAGATGTTTATCCGGCTGGAAATATTGATAATTAAAGAGAAGGACAAGTCCAGCGGAAGTTAAAAAAATGAATCGGAAGTAGTTGGGGAAATATGACTTAAGCCTGGCAAAAGTAAAGCCCGCCAAGAGACTAGTGAAAAAAGTTGTAAGAATTAGTAGTCTCCATGGAAACTGGAAATAATTCATGAGCGGAACATTAGCCCAAATCCAGGAAGAACGGATGTTCATGATGTAGACCGTGAAAAAGAAGGCGCCAATGGTCAAAAATGCTCCTGAGGAAATTTGTTTTTGTTTAATAAACTGAAGTACGAGAAAAATACCACCAACACCAACTGCTATTAAATTGAAGATGCCAATTTGAAACGACATTCCGTCGTGGGGTCCCCACAGAGAGGCACCATAACCCCATGAAGGTTTAATCAGTTGGTGTAAAAAAGGGAAGTGATCCTGGAAGTTGAAAATCGCGTCCTCGACCATAAGGGATTTATCGACCAAAGCCGGAAGCCAGAAGTAAGCACTGGCCAACAGTCCAGTGGCGCTTGAGAGCAGGAGCGTCATGGCGGTTTTAAGGCGATGTTTGGACTTAAAGATTAACCAGAGAGTAAATAAGGCTATGAAAGGAGCAGTCGCCATGGCCGCAATATTGTGAGTTAACAGTAGTCCGGCTAAAGAAAAACCTACTAAAGCCAGATTGCGAGGTGACAACTTCTGACTGACCTTATCAAGACTTAAGAAAACCAATGGAATGAACACCCAAGCCAGACTCTCTCCTAGGGCGCCTCTGACGTAGATATTCACAGCCCGATAAGGTGTGTACACATAAACTAGTGCTGAGATGAGTGCTGGATTGACGCTCCAGTAGCGGCGGGCAAGTAGATACATAGAGAAAGCAGAGCCAAGAACAGAAACGATATATGTTAGTTTAGTGGCCCAGATTAGATTTGCGCCAAGGAAATAGAAAAAGGCTGACAGATAATATGGAAGCGGGTAAATGAAGTGAAACAGAGGATACCCGTATCCGTAACTTAAGTCTGGAGCCCAGCGGGGAGGAAACTGCCCTGACTCTATGGCTCTGGCCATTTGCAAGACCCAGGCAGGGTGCATATCGTCGTGAACCGAGAAGTAACCTGGATATAGTAAATGCCAGACGGCAGGAATACACATCCCGATTAGGATAAGTGGGATTAAATTCTTTTTTTTGAATTTCATAAACAGTTACTTTTTGGCGAACTTTTTCTTGTCTTTCTTGGTGAGGTTGGGAGATTCTGGTGAAGAAAGTACCAGGGTGAAAAGAAGAGCGGCCAACGCAACTAGGCTAAGAGAGTTCGCCAATACTCTAGTAGGAGTATTGCGGAACCAACCGGTGATGATGTGTTTGCCTGGCGGGACTGAG
>CAYXHB010000018.1:0-14345 GCA_964464795.1 uncultured Gammaproteobacteria bacterium | reverse complement strand
CTGTTGAGGTGGGAGACCAGGAATACCGCTGGTGTCAGTGGCGCCAAACTGGGCTTGGAGAGGATTGGGGACGGTGAAAGAAGTAAGCAGATGGGTCATTACAATGAGGGCGAGAACAAAGACAAGGATGAAAGGTCCCACCGCGGTAGTGAGCAGGAACGGAGTGGAAGTTGTCATTATAGAGGTACTGGGAGAGTAGGAGACTTGTTGGGTGTAAGTCCCTATGTAATCGCCGGTGAATGAGTTTTGGAGAGCGGTGACTTCTTGGCCAGTGCCAGTGACAGCTGCGTGGGTCACGGTACCGACTGAGGGAGGCTGGACTGAGATTCCCAAGGCTGAGGCCTCGGCGGCGGCAGTTCCACTGGCGCCGCCGGTGACCCAGTTGGTGACGGCTTTCCAGCCTAAGGCAATCCAAGTTAAGGGATTGAGGAGGGAGAGGAGAGAGTAGAAACCGATGTATCCAGGGAGAATTTTTTTCCAGTGTCGGCGGAGTAGTCCGATGATATCGGGAATGAGCATGATGACAGTAGCGATTCCTCCGGTGGCGGCGCCGGCGAGGCCTTTAATGCCAAGCTTGGTGGCGAGTTTGGCAAGTCCTTTTGCGGCGAGGGTTTTGGGAGCTTGGGTGATTTTGGAGGAGAGAGTCTTGACACCTTTGAGAGCGTTACCCAGACGAGAAATGGAGTTCTTACTGCCTACGACGAATTTACCGGAATGGTTGACTAGAGAACCGCCCTGGCCGCGGGAGAAGAGATTTTTAACACGCGAGAAATTCTGACCCCAGAGACGGCGAGCTGATTGAAGATTGGGAGCGTTGTCGGTCATGTAGTGGGAGAGGGCATGGTCTTGGTAGATGTCTGGTTGTTTGTATTTGAGAGTTTGTTCAGCTGCTATGGCTGCGGCCAAAGGAGTGGGAAGTCCGTCTTCAGAGAATGTTAGTAATCGAGGGTTGGCATGATGGGCGTTGATGGTAGCTTGCGCTTGGTTATGAGTTTGGGGATTTTCTAGATAAGAACGCGACTCATTGTATTTAGCGATGGCGTTTTCGTAGGCTTGTTGGGATTGGGGGTCTGCCCACTGGCGGGTTTTTTCATCGTAGTAACGAGCTTTGATTTCATTGGCCAGGCGGGAAATAGATTCGGGAGTGTAACCCATGGCGAGGAGCTTGGCCTCTAAGTCCCCGGAGGCAAGGTCGTCTTGAGTTAGAGCAGGGAGTTCTTGGTCAGAGGCGACGATTATATCAGTGCGGACAGGTTGATATTCTTGGTATTTATCAAGATTGTAATGCTGTTTAACGTGATTAATTTTTTCTTGGGGTGAAAGATTTTGATTAAGCAGATTGTTGTAGAGACGTCTTTTTTCTTCAATTTGTTTTGCAATTTCGGGATCTTTGTAACCAAGTTTTTTTTGTTGAGCCCGCAGTTCTTGAATTTCGTGAGTTATCAGGATGTGGGCTTCTTTAATTTGGTCTTCTGGCGAAAGGTTGGGATTGATATTAAATCCAGACGCTTGGCGATGGTCTTGACTTGTGGATACTTGGGTGTCGGATGATTGTTCGACGTTGGTAGAGTTGACGGCAATGGTTCCGTCGGATTGAGAAGAAGGTTGGGGGCTGACGGCTAGGGTGGTGCCAGGATCTTCGGGAGAAGGTTCCTTTGTTGAATATCCGTAGTACCTGCTTTGGGGTTTGGTTGAGAGAGCCTTTTGGAGAAGGACTGTTAATTCTCCATCATATCTGCGTGGCTCTAGGAGTTGGATAATGTATTGTTTGTGGCCTTGGTATTGGGGGTTTTTGTCTAAAAAAATATCGACTTCCCTCTCGACATCTTGTTTTTTTTCTGTGGTAAGTTTGTTGGATAGAGAAAAATGCTTTTGATATGTAGTTTTGCCTTGAGGTGTGTAGGTTTTGGTGACTACTTCGACAGAAACCTTATCTAATGCATTTTGATTAAGGAGGTTATTTATATCTTCGACAATTTCTCCAATTGGTTTGTCAGGCATATCATAATCATACTTGATTTTGAAGCTATAGACGAGGTGTAAATGGGTGGGTTTTTGGGGCGGGAGAGAGGAGTGAGAATGAGGAAAAAAGAATAGAGAAGTGGGGTGTATGAAGTAGGAGGTAGGATGGTTTGGGTCCTTCTCCTTGAGGAGAAGGTGAGCGAAGCTCGGATGAGGTGTGGATTGTTCAGCACCTCATCTTCCTCTTCCTCGATATGCATCAATGATCCTCTCCTCTAAGGAGAGGAATTAAAACATGAAGAAAAGGATTTTACTCGTGGACCTGCCATTTGCCTTGTTTTTGGAGGTTTTGTTTGGCACCTTCGAGTTGGATGATGCGGGATTGGACAGCGCGGGTCTGGGATGATGGTTGGTTAACTAAGTCGGTCTTGGCTTCCAGTAAGGCGTGATGGATTTGGCGGTCGGTGAGTTTATTTAGTTGCTGAGGAGAAGGTTCGATGAACTTGGGTAGCGCTTCTGACCAGGCGCCGGAATGGTAGCGGGAGGTTATTTCATTCTCAATTTGTTTTTGGACTTTGGGCAGTTGACTGGGGCGGAGGGATTTGTCGGTGCCGAGAGCTTTTTGGTAGACGTTTTTGTAACTGGGATCGCGCAGGGCGTCGGCGGTTTTTTCGATTTTGGATTCCAGGCGGGAGAGCTCAAGATTGGAGAGTTGGTCTGAGTTGGCTTTGAAGTTCTCGACCGGCGAGGATTTTTGCTGTCCATCTGTGGAAGGTGATGCGGATGAACCTCTTGAGAGAGGCGGTAAGCTGCCGCCAAAAGAAGTTGGTGGCGAGGACGGGGCTTGGCGGTCGAGGAGCTCTTTGGGTTTGGTGGTAACCAGGGAGTATTCCTCAGGGGAGGCAATAACTCGGATAGCCACGTGGTTTTGGCCAGCGAAGAATAGCCCTTGGCCGACGTCAGCGGATAAGAGGAGGTATTTTTCACCGTCGGAGAGATAGAAAGTTTCGGCGACGCGGGCAATGGCGGCGGTGGATTGTTTGAGAAGAATCTGGATAGAGGAGTTATTAACCACTGCGCGGCCGTATTCAGTGGTGAGGAAGTCTTCGACATCCTGGCTGATGGTGGTGATGCCCAGATAATATTTACGGGCGCGCTTGGTCATGGCGTACATGAACGAAGCTGAGTCAGGATAGCGCATCATATACCAGGCTTCATCGACGATGAGGAGGCGCTTCTTCAAATTACGACGAACTTGAGTCCAGATATGGTCAAGGATGATGAACATAGCGATGGGACGCATGGAGTCCTCAAGGTCGCGGATGGAGAAAACGGTAAAAGGACTGCGGAGAGTGACGTTGCTGGCTTGGTCGAACAGACCGCGGAAAGAGCCTTTGACGAATTTTTCAAGCCGGGCGGCTAGGCCGGCGGCTTCGGGGTTTTCCATCCCGATGAGAGTTTTGTAGAGGTCTTCCATGAGGGGAGGCTCGCGGGTTTGGGTGGCGGGGTCAGGAGTGATGCCTTTCATGCGGTAGGTAAGAACCAGAGCTTGATCTAGAAGAGCGTCTTCGGTTGGGCTGAGTTGACCCATGATGATTTTGAACAGTGAATGAAGAGATAGGATTTTCATGGACAGTTCGTTTTCGCCGGGTTCGATGGTGGAGGAAAGGTCAAAAGGATTAATCCTGACCGGGCTGTTGAACCCAAAGCTGATGTATTCTCCCCCCACAGCATTGCAGAGGTTCTCGTATTCGTTCTCGGGGTCGATGATGATGACTTCGGTGTTGAGCATGAAGTAGCGGAAGGCTTCGAGTTTGACCAGGAAAGATTTGCCGGCACCGGATTTGGCAAAGACTACCGAGTTGGCGTTCTCAAGTGAGAACCTGTCAAAAATTACCAGTGAGCCGTTGTGTTCGTTGATGCCGTACATGATGCCTTCGCTGGAGGTGAGTTCTGAGGAGGTGAAGGGGAACGTGGTAGCCAGAGACGTGGTGTCCATGTTGCGGGTGACCATGAAGTAGTCGACCGCGTAGGGTAGGGTTGATTTGAAGCCTTTTTCCATTTCTAGACTAGTAGTTTTGGCAACAATAAGTAGGGAACCTAGCGTGGAAATTACCTGAGAGGTGACTTCATTGAGTTCCTGGATGGATTTGGCAGGGATGGTGACGTAGAGGCCGAATTGGAAGAAACGTTCGATACCTTTGACTAAGACTTCTTGGAGGGTGCGGGCGTCCTCAAGGCGGGCTTTGGTGTCGGGATTGACCACGCGGCCACGTTGGATATCGGATTGGATTTCTGCTTCCATTTCGGCGATTTTGCGGATGAGTTCGTCGAGTACGCCTTTGCCTTCTACGGGATAGACGAACATGGAAACATTGAGCGAATGGTCGAAGTTGATGAGCGGTTCGAGCCAGTTGGCGGAGACGAAACGAGGATAGCCAGCTACGAATAAAGTCCGGAAGTAAGTGTTGCCGATTTTGAGATGGTTGAAGTCGATTTCAATAGCCGAAGGAGCGATAACATCACGCAAGGTGAGTGATCCTCGCGCCATGAGAGTGCCTGGATCTGGAGTTGCAGGAGCGGCTTGGGTGTTTTTTGGGGATTTGGGCTTGAGGAAAGGCAGGTTCATGATTATTGGTTATTGGTAACTGATTGCTGAGGGTTAGGCTCTGTAGGTTGCAAATTTTGATCTTGAGGCGGATAAGGCAGGGATTGATTGTCAGTTGGTGGTGAAGAGGGCGGTGGATATTGGTTTTCGACAGGTAGAGACTGGGGCATTGAGTCAGGTGTCTCAACTGGAGTTTGAGCCAAGTTGGGATCGAGTTGGGCAGGGGGAGTTTGTGTTTGATCTTGGTTGTTTTGTTGGACGTATTGGACTACCTGATTGGCGATGGGTGATTGGCTCTGGACAATGGGAGCAGTGTAGCCTTGAGAGTTGTCCAGTTTGATACCGCGGGTAAGGTCAGGGTTGTAGGCCTTGTAGAAAATTTCGATGAGTTCGGAGGTTTCCAGTTGACGCAGGCGGATACCAAGGCGCGAGAACTGACGGGAGAGATGGTCGCGTTTGGGGATGAGGTGGTTCTTGGCTTTCTCGAGAATGAAAGACATTGAAAAAGGAAGGCTCTTGGAGCCTGAGATTTGATTGAACATAGCTTTGGGAGCACCTAGTTCCATGGACGTGAAGGGGATGACGATGAAGAATTTTTTGTCCAGGACGTTGTTTTTTTGGACTGTTTCTTCCACGAAGCGACGGTAGCGGCGGAGATGTTCGCGGAGGAGTTTGTTGTCCTGCTGGTCTTCCTGGATTTTGACATGGCGGAGGTAATCTGAGATGTCTTTGCGTTCTGAGTTGACGATGATTTGGATAGGATAGGTGAGCGAGTTGAGAATGGCCGCGTAGGCGTAGATAGTGGCTTCCTGCTCGTCTTCTGAGAGGAGGCTGAAGTTGATGGAGCTGGCCTGGAGGATTAGACAGCCTGAGCCGTCTTTGAGGATAACTATGTCTTCGGTGATTTCTTCTATATCCAGATGTTGCTGAGTGGTGTTGCGGATGGTGTCAACTGGTGAGGGAGGCATAGGGTTAATTATTTTGGATAATGGCTAACTTGGCAATGACCCAGAATTAAAAACTAAAGTGACGGGCGGTATGATGGAGCCGGTGACCTCTGTGGATAGGGCGGGCGTTGATGAATTGTTTTTTTCGGCGGTGACCAGATATGAACCTGGAGATAAAGGTGTGGCGATGGCAAATTGACCTAAGGAGTTGGTCTTGAGAGCCCGGACAGGATGGTTGTCTGGAGTATTAATCTCGACAATAGCGTCAGGAATGGGTTTGTCTTGGTGATCTACCACGACTCCAGCGAGTAGGTTGGCTGCGGCAGGGCTAGGGGGCAGATGGGTGCTGGTGAAGGAAGTAGGCGTGGTGATTGAAGTGTCTGGAGGCGCAGGTGGGTATTGGTCGGTCGAGGACATGGCTTGGGCAACTGGAGGCTCGATTGGCGGTTGGGAACCTTGCATGGGTTGGAGGTTTGGTGTGGGCGAGGGGATTGGTGGAGGTGCTTGTGGCTCTGATTGGGGTTCGGGTGTAGTTTCTGCTTGAGTTGAGGTAGTGTCTGATAAGTCGTATAGAGGTGAAATTGGAATTTCCATTGCTGGTTCTTGAACATGCGGAGGTAGCTGAGTCGGTGGCAATGGCTCTTCGACTGTCACCTTGGAAATTAGACGAGGGTCAGATTCTTGAGGAGGTGTATCTGGGATAACGTCAGGCGTGATTGATTGGGCAGCAATGGGGGCTTGGGAAGCAGGGCTGTTGGGGTCGAGCAGATGGTTAATCGTGAGAATGCGGGCGGATTCAAGTTCATCTGGAGCGGCGGTGTGACGTTGATAAGTAAGGGTCTCGAGATATTCTTGGATTTGAGATTGGGGAAGAGTGTTTTTTTGGATTGAAGATGTGGCGAGAGTGACGGGTCGATTAGATTGCAAATATGTGGGGATGGCGAGTTGTTTGTGCCAGGTGAATTCTGTAGGAGAGTAAATAGCTTTGATAAAAGCAATAATCCAGCGGTCCAGGGAGCGGCCTTGGAAAGGTACAAAAGCAATAGCAAATCCGAGTAACGGGAAGATAATCATAACCGGATAGCGAATGAAAAAAGGCACAAAGTCAGCTACATACATGAGGACACCGATCATAATTCCTCCGGCCAGCCAACCGAATTGTTTAAGGGTCATGTCACCAACTAGACGGAATTCGTAAGTGGTGACTTCACTGGGGATAGCGTGTTGCTCAAGAGCCATAGTAACAGTATAGATGGTTAGGGTTGTTTGGTTCAAGGAGAGGGAAGAATAAAGATGTAAGATGTATGAAGTAGGAATGGGAATCCCCCAAACCAAGAGATTCTTCGTCTACGCTCAAAATGACAACCTTTTCCTCGTCATTGCGAGGCTCTGCCTTTTTTGAGCCGTGGCAATCTGGTATTGGTTCTATCGAATAACTACAAAAACACAGAAATAACAGAGATTGCCATATGCACAAATTAATTGGGAAAGAAAGTTGATAATTTGTGCTTTCGCAATGACGGCCTCTATTTTCCTCTTGTTTTTGGAAATTAAATTGTCTATGTTGTTTATTAAGGTTCGTGTTTAAGGAATTGGGTGTAAATCCCAAGCTGTGCCGCAACTGTATTCCGTTTCAAATTCGGTAAGCCAGAAAACTAGCGAATCTTAATAATCTCGAGCAAGATATATGGATAGTTTTTTGGTAAGCAACAAAGAAAGACGGATGGCGTTTGATATGGGAGCCCGAAGAGCGGTGAGTAGAGAGAACATAGCCTCGTATGTGAATGAAGCTGGTGTGTGTGTGCCGATAGAAGAGGCGATTAGTGTGTTTAGATGGAGTCGGAAAAACGGAGGTGTGGTTTGTGATGAGTTGGACAACGATTCTGATATTAGTGATTATTTGGATTGGAGAACTAAGACGAGTCAGGCGGAGAGCAAGGCCACACTTGAGATGCGGGAACAATTTTTAGAAGGGAGAGGTATGAGTCTGCATATCATGCCGCCGTTGGAAGGAGTCTATAACGAGGGTCGGGGAGTGTTGCTGTTGGGTAAGGGAGAGAGAGCCGAGTTGTTTGGGTTTCGGATAAGAGAGAATTTTTTTGTAAGTGATAAATGGATAGGAGAGATACAACAGATTGTCGCTAATCCGATTGCTAAGAGTGAACAAGTATATGATTCAATAAGGCAAACTTCTTTTGCTATTAAGCAAGGTTTAGACTTGGTTGATTTAGAGAAAACAATGCCGGAACTTGCTGGAATTTGGCAGCGGATTGGAGACGGGCGGGCGCGGGAAAAGTTTGAGCGATTAAAGCACGAAGTGGAACCGTTGGTAAAGAAATATGAAGGAATGATAAAAAGTCAAAGCCGAGAAGGTTATGTAAGGATGGGGGCAGACATGGAGCGGGATTTGGGCAGGATGGGAATGGGGGTGGCGAAGGTGTCTGGGTGTGGTTTTTCTAATAGTGCATTGATGGGAAGAGACGGGATGGGTGGTGGGAGTTGGGGATTAGTGCCTGGTATGTGGATGGAAGAAGCTGGAAGTTGGAAAAAGCCTGAGAAGAAAAGTGTGTTTAAGGATGGAAAATGGAGAGAGTTTGTAAAGATAGAAAAGTGCGGGTTTCATTGGAAGAATGGCGGGAGTTGTACCTGGGAACCGAATGATTTCGTGGAAGTGGGGAGTAATTGTCCTGGTTGCAAGCGGAAGTTTGTGTGTTTTTAGAGGGGGAAGTATTGAATGAAACTGGCAGGTTATAGTGTTGTTTGAGACATTTTTAATTTACTGAATAGCGTTTAGGTGGAAAATTATGTATAGTTGTTGATAATATTAGGATTATTTGATATTATAGGATGTATGAATGCAGAAGATAGAAAAGTAGAAGCTGGAGGTCAGGCTGTAGAAGTTGTCCCCCCAGGTAAGGCCGGTGAGGCCATGGGTAGATATGCGGACAAATTTAGGAAAACGTTGAGTGTTGATTTTCGTTTGCAAGCTGAAGGAGAGAGGTGGAATCATATAGTAAAAGCCCGCACGGCTGAGAACCCTGATAAACCAATGAAGTCGGGAGAGACACGGAATGAATTAAAAGATGCAGCTCTCCAAACTGGCTCAGGAGATGAGATATCTGCGCGGAATGAGTTGTACGGGGCGTTGGATGAAGTAGATGCTGTGATTGGAGAAGAAATGATTAAAAGGGGGCAGGACGGTCATAAAGGATGGTTTTTTAAGGAATTGAATAGAATTGCCGAAGTGACTGAAAAGGATGGTAGCCAAACAGAAACAGTCAAAGCGTTAGTTGGGCATTTTGTGAAAGGGAAGATTGATGCTTATAAATTTGGAAATGCTTTGGCAGAATTAGGTCCTAGAGACGAGATAGAGGCTGCGGCTTTGTTAACTATCGGCATACGATTAAGGAATAAAGATTTGGTTAATCAAGCTTTTGGAATGCACGATGAGTGGGTGGAGAAGAATAAAAGTGGTGCCACGACCAATCCAGAGGCTCCAGAGGCAAGGGAGGGAATTGCGGTTACAAGCGAAACCAAGGGAAAAAATGATCCTTATAATGAAGACTCATTAGTAGTTGATGAAAATAAGAGAATATATGCTGTGTTTGATGGAATGGGTGGTCATGCAAGTGCAGACAAGGCTTCTGGTCGAGCGGCAGAGGAGTTATCGAAATGGGAAATTCCGCAGAATTTGACTGCTGAGGAGATTAAGGCGCTACTTGAAAACAAGTTGAGGGAAATTAATCAAAGTATTTTGGTTGAAGCTAATGGGGATGAACGCGGTTGTACTGCGAGCGTGGTGCATATTGTAGAAGGTGCAAACGGAGAGCGCAAAGCGGTGATTGCTAATGCTGGAGATAGTCGGGTGTACCTGTTTAGAGAGGGGCAGTTGGAAGCGTTGACCTTGGATGACGCAAGGATGGTACATGAATTGAAGATGACGAGAGAAGGCCTCGGTAAGTTTAGCAAAGATGATTTGTTGAAAATGCAGACAGCTATTGGTAACTTAACCGATATCCCTTCCTATGATAAGGATAACCCCAATACGGATAAGTTAAATGATGAGCAGAAGGATAAATTGCGTGAGATTTTCGCAGGTACAAGCTTGTCTTTGGAGACAATGCATGCGATTGTGAGTGATAATACTGGAATAGAAAACTCTTTAGGTGGTAGCACTGTAGAGCCAGGGGTTTCTGTGATGGACTTGAAGGTGGATGATGTGTTGTTTATGTGTTCAGACGGTGTGACTGATAATCTGACACACGCTGAGATTGAAGACTTATTGAAACAAGGCAAAACCGCCAGCGAAGTTGTAGCCATAGCCAGACAAAGTTATGAGAGTGGGAGGCCTGGAAAATCAAAAAAAGATGACATTAGTGGAATAGTAATTAAGATGGGAAAAAAGGAGGGGGCGGATAGTACGGGTGTAGATGCTGAAGCTGATGGTAGTTCTGCTACAGAGGCGGGAGAGACTCCCAAATATCCAGATGTGCCTAGGCTTGAAGATAACCGAGAGATGCAAGCTGATTTGTTTGTTAGAGGAGTTTTGGTTGACAGCTGGTTGAAATATGCAGACAGTTTGAGCGATGAACAAAAAGAGAATTTGTTGAAAAATGCAGGAGTGGATGTGCAGGGCGCGAAGGCGGTTTTGGAAAATGAGAGAGGGTATTGCAGCAATATTCTCGTACTGCTGGCTAATAGACAACCTATATTGATTGATATGGAAGGTGTAGAAAAAGACAAGGCGACAGAAGAGAGCGAAAAACTCAAAAAATTGATTGAAAATAATCCACAAGAAGCTGAAAGACAATTCAATGCCTTTATCAAGGAAAACCAGGAATTGAATAAGTTCCCAATTGCCAAAGAAGCCAGAGATTTGAGCAGTAAGTATGGAACGCTGGTGCAGGAGTCAGAGTGGATTAAGTTGGTTGGAGCAGAACAGTACAATCGTGTGCAAGAAGAAGTAAAGAGAGATTATGGAGATCTGTCTGAGGATGAGTTAAAAGGGAAAAGACTGGAATATGCTATAAAGTCGATACAAGGCGAGAGTCAGCAAGACAGGGTTTTGCGTTTTTTGAGAGCCGGATTATTGGAAAAACAATTAGTTGCCAAGAGTGAGCAGTCAGGCGTACAAATTAAGAAACCAGATAATGTTTCTGAAGCTTGGACTCGATATCGGGAGTTGGTGAAAAAAGGCGATACGAATACTACGGAAGATATTGTAGAAGAGAGAGTGCTAAAAGATTATTTGTTGAGTTTGGACGAAGGACAATGGAAAATGTCTAATGTAGAGATTGAGAATTTGTTGGTATCGATACAACAGAATTCTGAAATTGAGAGTGAACTGGCGAAAAGACCAGAAGTGGCTAGAGCAAGAGTTTTTTGTATTGGCAATATGGAACACTTAATGCGTATGGCAGCACGTAGTGACCAAGGAGAGTTTAATCTCGGAGAAACTGCCGAAGGCGAGCCACCTACACAAGCGGATATAGACGCAGCTACGGATGATGGAATTAGAGCGATGGGAGGAAACCCTTCAGCTATGCGAGAGTTCTGGAATAAACACCAAGATACAATAAAGAAACTGCCTAAGTATGGACTAATAGGAGTTGGTGTCACAGGAGCTGTTTTTGCTAGTATTGGAATTTTCTGGTTGTTATTCTATTATTCATTGGGGATAGCCGCTGCTAAGGGCTTTATGGATGGCTTGAAATAAACGATAATAAAAGCATATGGCTGAAACACCTAAATTACCAGAAAATCAACCAAATCCTTCAATAAAATGGGAAGAGGTGTCTCCTGAGGCTCCAAATCCTTATGAAGTGGCGTTGAGCGCGATGAGAACACCAATTGCTCAGGCTGAAGCAAACAGGCAAGCGGCTAATGCGGCGCAAAACAGATCTGCACAAGAACAGACTCGTCAGAATCTTCAAGGTCAGGCGGAAAGAAGGCCTCCTTTGACTCCAGCAAATAATAGAGGTTCGGTACCGGCAACTACACTGCAAGCTCCTCCTGTTGCTCAAGCAGAGGCAGCAAAACCGATGTATAAAGGGTATGATTTGGTGGGGAAGTCCAAAGAGCCAAGTTTGTGGAATAAAATGGGAACTGGACTTAAAAGGTTGGTTAATTGGGGTGGAGTGAATGATTTTGATTTGAAGCCGGATGAAAAAACGAAAGGAGCTGTAGAAGTGCAGAAAACATATGGATTTGTTCCAGAAAACAGGCCAGCCACCATTCCTGTGCAGCCTGCAAGAGCAGCTACAGAATCAAGACCAGCTCAAGCTCCGCAAAGAAGCCCTGTTGTGGAAGCAAGGCCAGCTCCGCCTCTGAGGCCAATAACTCCACGATCAGAAAATCCTCTTACCGGAGGAAAAAAAAAAGATAGTCTAAATCCTGGTCAGCCACCAATTACACCAGCTCCTTCGGTTGAATCAAGGCCAACAGCTGCAGCTACTCCAGAATCTCCACCGCTAACTTATCAACAGATGGTGGAAAGAGATAGAAAAGAAGCGGAGGCAAGAAAGGCGGCGGGGAAAGTAGAACAAAGGACTCAGAGCGCAAACATGGAAGCAGTAGGAGAGCAATGTTCCCCAGAGCAGTTAAATGAGATTAGGAACGAAGTCGTTGTTGCTACAGAAAGTGAGCGTCGAGATAAAAACAATCCTGCATTTTGGATTCATTTGACGAGAGAAAAACTAGATGGAATAGAAGATAAACTAAAACGAAAATTTTCTCCAGAAGCGAACTGGGCTGATAGTTTGTTATATCTTGATGATAGTAGGAGAGATAGAGGTAATCTTCCTATATTGGAACAGTTGAAGCACTATATAGAGAATGATATTCCAGTAGAAATGAGTGCCTTGCGTTCAAATATAGATAATAATCTTCCTGCTCAAGTTCGAGAACTAGAGAATCAGATTAATGTTATTTTGATGGACTCGGAAATAAGTGACGAAGAGAAAGCACAAAAACAGATAGAGTTGCGACAACAGATAGAGGAAAAAAATAAACAAGTTGAGTTATATAAGCAGCAGATACAGAAGTTGTCTCAACAAATTCCAAAATTAACAGAAACACAACAGAAATTAGAGGTTGAGATTCAAACTAGGCAAGGGTTACATGGGGCCTATTTATTATTTAAAAAGATGGATCGAAAGATGGAACAGGTGGGCGTTGAGTATGGAGATCTCTCTGCACATATGAATAATGAACTTTTGGAAAATCTTTTTAAACTAAGTGGTGAGTTAGGTGAGAATAAAGAAACCTTGGGTGCGGCCACAGACTATGCTTATCGTTTTTTGTGGACGAATGTGGCTCGAGGTATGCCAATAGAAGGGGAGAAAGTGTTTAATTTATTTAGTAATAAAGTTTCCCCTAAATCTAAAGAAAAAGTTTTTACAACATTAGCAAAAGTTATGGAAGATAAACTGGGAGTTGATACTTTCACAGCTTCTCAGGCTGTCAATTTATCTTTTAAGTTATTTGGAGTATTGGGAGATGCTGATGGAGTTGAGGCTTCCTGTGCAGGTGTGTATGGAAGAGAAATTGATTTACCGGAGAATAAAGATACTACTACATTTTCTAATAAAGCAGAGATTGAATATCAACTTGGTAAATCTAGCCATAGGGTGGACAAGACTTTGTACGAAACTGTAAGAGATGAGAATAATCAAATAAAGCATAAGTTTAGATTAAAATTTAGGAATTTGATCAGTGGTGAACAGGATGCAGAATCGTCTCAGCTATCTAAACTTATGGACTTTGGTTCGTATAGAGTTTCTATGGTTGTAAAAGGAAGAGGATATGAGTTAGATGCTGAGCAATATAATGTTCCAGGCCGATTCAATTTGTTACCAAGAAGATTATTGTTGCCGATGATGGATTTATTATCAGTTAGAGATGAAACAACAAACGGAGCTGTTTCATTAAGAGAGTTAGTTAAAAAGAGGGGATTTAGGAATATTGATTGGGATAACTTGATTTCTACAAGAGAAAATGAGTTCGGACAACCTGAGCAAGTGTCTAACTTATTTGAGTCATATGGTTTTTTTGTATATAAGGCTACTGAGGCGTATAAGTATTTTACTTCGAATGGAGAAGACGGTGTTATTGAAAAAGGTGCTGACAAGATGTCGACCACTATGAGTCAGCTTTTTAGCTCTAATCCGCAACTTGTAGCTGAAAATTTACAAGTAGACGTAGGTTCTCTAGATGAGAGTACACGAAAAGAATATCTTAAGAATTTGAAGAGAAATTTTATGATTTTGGCATTTCAGCATTCATTTACGGAGGCAGGTAGAGGAATGAACGCTAATGTGGCTACAAATGAAACAAATAAAGTTTTAAATAATATGGTGAGTATAGGAGTAATAACTCTTAAAGAATCGGATGCCATTAATAAAATGTATAACCCCCAGATGACGAGACAATTTTTGGATTTCGCAACAGGAACAGATGTTGAGTGGGCCTGGAGTCGTCCTGAAGTTGTAAGTAATGAAACATTTTTGGGAAAGATTAAAGGATAGATTTGATGATGCAGTCAAGATTATCGAAGATTATTATTTTTTATTTGAAGGGTTAGACCACCATCCTCTGTTGGCACCAAAATTTTGAGCTGAACGCCATGCGCGTGACCTTCTTTGATCACCTGTGCTTCTTGATTGATCAGCTGTTCTTTCAGCACCACGTGCTTTGTTTTCAACCCAAATACCAGCTTCTGTTCCCGCATACCATTTAGCTGGTTTACTTATCGCCCCTGCTGTTCTCCCTGCAACTGCAGCCCCCACTCCCACCGCCGCACCAATTTCACTCGTGTACTTGAATGAGCT
>CAYXHB010000017.1:0-14707 GCA_964464795.1 uncultured Gammaproteobacteria bacterium | reverse complement strand
AGGCCACAGATATCTATATTTCCACGTCAATTAATCCGGACCAGGCGGTTAGTGGAACTCTATCGTATGCATTGGGTACAGGCCGCGCCGTCATTAGTACGAATTTCGTCCAAGCCCAGGAACTCTTGACTCAAGAAACTGGCAGATTAGTGCCAAGCAGAGACCCGCAAGCATATGCTGATGCGCTGATTGAACTTTTAGGTAACGAACAACAACTAAAAACAATGCATCGCAGCGCTTACGAAATAACCCGGCCCATGCTCTGGAGTAATGTAGCCAATCAATACTCCAAACTACTGACTCAAAATATATTGCCGCCTCTTAATCTAAATTATCTATTCAAAATGACCGACGATTTTGGATTATTCCAATTTGCCAATCTGGACGTTCCTGACTTAAAATCAGGCTACACCCTCGACGACAACGCCCGTGCTTTAGTTGTTTGTAGTCAGTTACAACCTAAATCTGACCCCAAAATCAATCAGCTAATTACTATCTACCTCAACTTAATCCAAGAGTGCCAACAGCCTGATGGTACTTTTATTAATTACATCAATCATGAACATAAGCAAGCAACTCATCAGAACAAACAAGAGGACTTAGAAGAAGCCACAGCCCGGGCAATGTGGGCCTTGGCTGAAGTTATGCATAATAAATTAATTTCAGCAAACTCGCGCGATTTAGCCAAAACAATATTTATCAAGGCTTTGCCACACGCCAAAGAGCTCCAACATATCCGTTCGGCGTCTTTTGTCATCAAGTCATTCGCTCTCGCGCAGTCGCAATTGCCTGAGTACAGTCGAGAGCTTTTAGACGAAATTATCCGCAAAGCTGATTTCCTTATTGCGAAATTAGACCACAACTCCGAAAAATCCTGGCAATGGTTTGAGTCTTATTTAGGATATAACAACGCCATTGTCCCTGAGGCTTTATTGATTGCCTCCCAAGCAACCAACAACCAACTGTATCTGAACAAAGGCCTATCCTCACTTAACTTCCTTACTCAAAAAACCTTCACCTCCAATCGCTACCTGCCAATCGGTCAGTCGCATTGGTATAAGAATAACCAAAAGAGAAGTGATTTCGACCAACAGCCAGAAGACCCAGCCTCCACGATACTTGCACTTGCAACCGCCTACCAAATCACGCATGATGACAAATACAAAAAATTAATCAGAGTCTGTTTCAGTTGGTTCCTCGGCAATAACAGCTTACAGTTACCTCTGTACAAATACGACAGCGGCAGTTGTTACGACGGACTACATCCTGATAGAGTCAATCTCAACCAGGGCGCTGAATCACTTATTTCATATCTCTTATCCCGACTAGCAATAGAACAATTGCCCTCATATGAAAATCCAAGAAATTAGAAACATCTTCCCTGACTTACGGGTCGCCCGTTACAATCTAGCCGCCTGGCAAAACCCCCAAGGCAACTCGGTCTACTTCATCGGCCGCGAAGTTGCCCGAGCCGGAGACCAAGGCGAGCCTGATACTGGTATCCTAAAATTGTTCGAGGTCAACGCTGACGGCTCGATTGTCCAAGACCGTGTTATTTGGCAACCCTCTTATGATGGGATTAACTTGGAAGACCCCCGCGCCCTTGAACTTCCCAACGAGAATCTGCTAATCGGCTTGACTGCGGTCTTGCGGGATAAGTCAGGCCATCCTGTCCCATTCCCAGCCATTATAAAAATTGATTCCCACAGTTCCTGGAACCAGGAGCTGCCGCCATTCTTGGTGGTCAGTACTTTTGGTCCTGGCAAAAATCTCACCCCCATAGATCAGTCCACATTTCTTTTCCGTCCAGACGACCCGGAATATAATCACAAGATTTTGGCATTCTCACTCCACCGTCAGGCACCCGAGAAACTTGACGATATAGAATTTCCCCAAGACCTGCCTTGGGCGCAGTGGAAAATTGGCACCACCATGCCGCCAATTTGGCTCAATGACCGTGAGGCACTTTTCATCGTCCACGGCATCACAATTCAAGAAGAAACTAAAAAGTACGTATATAGCCTTGGCCGCGCCAAGTTAACCCGCCACGGGAATGAGTTTAGCGTCACAGTTGCCCCAGAGCCTATCCTTACGCCCGATGATTTCGTCAGAGAAGACCTGCCTCTCGTCCCAGAGTTACATCCTGACTTGCGCCGAGTTGTCTACTCCTGCGGTGGCATTATCAAAAAAGATAAAAAAGACTCCCTCTCCTTGTATGTAAATGTCGGCGACCGCACAACTTTTGAAGTAGAATTTTCCATCAGCGAACTAAAGTCAGGCCTTTTCTAACCTCTCCCCACTTACTCTCAAATCCCACCCGCGCAATTTACTTTTTCTTAGCCGCGGCTGTCTTTTTCACCGCACTAGTTTTCTTTTTGGGTTTGGCAACCTCAGTTTTTTTCTCTTGCTTCTCAACCACAGCTTTTGTTTCTACTTTTTCCACTTTTTCCACAGCTTTTTCTTTCTTAACAGCGGCAGGCTTAGATGTATTAGCCGCAACACTCAACATATTAAGAATTTTATCCAGCTTACTATTGAGCGACATGAACTCTTGTTTGTAATTTGGCTGTGCTGGTGAGTTTTGTACATTTGACTCTCTTCTGTCGCCTGAATCCCGTCGGTCATTAAATCGAGAGGATGACCTGTTGTCATCTCGTCTATCACTCGACCCTGAACCCTGATTACTTCTAAAACAATCACTACAAAAAACCGGTTTGTCCCCAGTAGGCCGGAAAGGCACTTCACAGTCCTTGCCGCAACGACTACAAACGGCCTTGAACATTTGTCGTGGTTCAGAGTTTCTGTTATCTGGTCCTCGACGATCGAAATTTCGTCCCCCGCCACGCGAATTATTTCTTCTGTCTATCAAGTAAGCCATGTTGGTAATCATACCACGCCGCGAGGCAGTTACCTAATCGCGATATTTTTCCAAAAAATCCAAACTAATTTATACTTCACCTTGTATGTCTATCGCCTTACAAATACGTGATTTGAGCAAGCATCACGTCAACACTATTTTTTCGCAAGTAAATCTTGATGTCACCTCTCCTGCCAAGATTGGCCTAATCGGCGACAACGGCATTGGTAAGTCGACTCTGGTCAAACTCATCTCAGGCCAAGACACGCCTGACGAGGGTCAGATAATCTGGACTGGTAACCCACGGATTTCGTATTTGCCCCAAGAGTTTTCAACTAACGAATTCGACCTCTCCGGCGGCATGCAAAAAATCCTCAAACTAACCGACAACTTCTATAGCGGCGCCGACGTTATTCTGCTTGATGAACCAGACAATCATCTCGACCAAGAGCATAAGGAATGGTTCTCTCAATTGGTTGCCGATTTCTCCGGTCTTTTAATTGTCATTAGCCATGACCGGCATTTTTTGCGTAACTTCGTGGATAAAATTTGGTTAGTTGAAGACCACAAAGTCAAAGAATACCCAGGCAACTACAATCAGTTTCTAAAACTTTATCAACACCAAAAAGAATCAGAGCTGCACTTATACCAAACCCAAGAACGCGAGCGACAACGGCTCAAGGACTATATTGCCAAGCTCAAAGTCTGGGTTAAGCAAAGTGATAAATTCGCAGGCCGATACAGCAGCGCGCTCAAAAGATACGACCGCCATGTCGCCAGCATGATAGACAGACCTCGAGAGAAAAAACGTATCAAACTCACCGATTCAGTTGCTCGCCATCCCAATCGCAAAACAGCTCTGCATCTGGAGCATCTGAGTAAATCATACGTTCAGACTCAGGTTCTGACTGACATTAACCTCCACGTCTTTTGCGGTGAAAAAATTGCTATTTCAGCACCAAACGGCTCTGGCAAAACTACCTTATTATCAATCATTAGTGGCGCCCTGCCGTTCGATGCCGGCAAACTCAGAGTTGGTAACAACCTAAAACTTGGTGTCTATTCACAAGACCATTACGCGGCTCTCAGTGATGATAGTTCTCCCCTGGAAACTCTGCGCGCCCGCATAGCATATACCGAGCCGCAGGCCGTTAGTCATCTGGCCAGGTTTCTTTTTTCCTACGAACAGATGCGCGGCAAAATCAAATTCCTCTCAGGCGGCCAAAAGTCCCGTTTGCAACTGGCTTGTTTCCTAGCCACCAACCCAGATATCCTGATTCTGGACGAACCGACCAATCATCTGGACATCACCACCATCCAACTTCTGGAAGATTACCTCAAGACATACTGCGGCGCCATTGTCTTAGTTTCCCACGACCAGGAGTTTGTCGACAGCGTCGTGAATCAAGTTTACTTACTCGATAATGGCGTACTCCAACCAGTGCAATAAACCAGCTTTCAAATACATCTACTTCAATTAATCAATTTGGGGAAATTTACCGTAACCATCTCTACTCACACGGACATTATCCCAATCAACATTCGGAAGCATGGGATGACTTTTATCTCTAGTAACCAGCGCATCCAGTATTATGTGAAGTCCGGGTTCTATATCATAACGTGTCAACTTTTGAACCTGTCCATCCAACATTTGCAATGTAGATTCAATAAAATCCTCATGCAAAAACCCCTCTTTTTTTAACCCTTCCAAAACCTTGCCTTTCTGTCCCCCAGTTACATTGTCGAAGGAGCTATAGTAAGCGGGCCCTTGTTCAGTCATCACAGGTCGATAGGTGGTAATATCGTCCAGTAATTCTGATATGGTCTCAATTTGTTGATTGGAAAACCCACTGGCATCATGAGCATAAAAGAAATTCAGTATTTCTTGACTGGTTCCTTCATTAGTGTCACTTTCCGCAGAATACACCATCGCAGGCACAACTCCTACGGCTCCGACTGTTACTACTCTGCTTTCGCAAATTCTCGGACTGAACGGTGGAAATGGCCTTCTAGTAACTGTTAGTACCCTGACATCGGTGGAGAATGGACCGCCTTCCTCCTCAGTATAACTCATTTCGCTAAGCGTGACTCTGTGTCGGCCTTGGCGCATAGCAACCATACTCATGGATGCAACTCCATCAACCATTAGCATTGCTCCGGAATCATCTTCCCACAGGCCTTTCTTTCTGTCACTAAATGCAAGTAGATGACTACTAGGTTGATTAACCTCCGCGTCAGTCAATATTTCGCTACACCGGTCAAGCACGCTCTTATAAGCAAGTCGCTCCTGCAAACCTTCATTGTCTGACATATTAGCATTCTATCAGCCAGGTCAAGACCAAGAAAAATTGAAGCAACTCAGACTATATTTTATCCTTCAAACGGTGGCACAATATAACCCAGAACATCAAAATCTGGATGCCAGATTTCAATCATATCCTCAGAAAATGCTCGAATAAAAGGTGAGTTGTTAGCCAAAAATTTATCCTTTAATTCTTTGAAGTTTGTCACTTCATAGTCCCCACATCCAACATGCAGTCTATAAGGGTCGACCATCCGAACTCCGATATAGTCAATTTTGTATCCGTTTATAGTTTTCCCGTCTACTCGTGAGTAATAACTGGTATCAGATGAAAAAGGCGCTTTTTCTCCCATTCGTTTGACCAAATCAAGCAAAAACTCATATTCATCCTGATAATGGGCAAATATTTTCAAGGTGTTAATGGGTAATTTCTCACCTAGCAGTGTTTGCGAGAGATTTTCCAGTTCTTGCGTCAAATACTCCAAGACTGTATCAAGTTGCTCTGGGCTACTTATCGGACTGAATTTATAGATGTTCATTGTGCTAATTATTCATAGCAACGAAAGAAAATGCCTATGTTGTTCTGGCCAATCCAAGTTCTCAACTTCGTTTTTTTCTAACCACTTATATTCAGTATGCTCTTGTGAGAGTTGGACATCAGAGTTTGTCACTAAATTAGCCCGATAACCTAACATCACCGTGTGTTTAATTCTCCCATCATCAAGTTCTCTTACATCTGAAGTTGTTCCCAGAATATGTAAATCTTTTACGTCCAAGCCTGTTTCTTCCTTAGCTTCTCTTAGAGCCGCATTCTCAGGATTTTCCCCTAACTCCACGAGTCCTCCTGCGAAGTCCCATCCTCCCGGCCTGACACCATCATTTGACCTTTTAATCACAAGAATTTCACTATTTCCGTTAACAATAATTGTTTTAACACCCAAGATACACCCATGAGGAATTTCCAAATAATCTTCCTGAATAGTCATCACTAGCAGTCTATCAAGTAGTTGTGGTGTAGTCTACTGACTATCTACTTTTTCTTGTACTTCTCGAGGAGTCGTGGGTTTGACAAGTTGAAACAGCTGAACCAGACCATAAGCAACAACGGCGTACACTAAGCCTGCAATGATTGTGGACCACTCAAACACAGAAGCCTCAACCACTGCCGTTGGAAATATTCCTTGGAACGGAAGAGTCAGAGGATGACTCAGAGTATAGATTAAGTTAACAAAGGGACTACTCGCGTTTGCTGCAAGCATCTTTAGAACAATTCTAAAAACCAACAGAACTTCTATAACACCCAAAACGTACCAAATAAGTTGATATACACGAAAGATAGCCTTTTTCTTGACATAAGTCTTTTGTGGATGCTCACCTGGAGTTGCGTGTTGGGTATCTTCCATAATTACAGTATAAAGGTTTTAAGGAATGAAACAACCTGTAGTTTTGTCCTATGAGTATTAAGTTTTTAAACATAATCAACTTGTTTGTCACAACTTACTAATTCATTTCACCAATAGTATATAGAACCAGAGCACGCATGTATTTCCCAAATTTCCCCTAAGCCACAACTTCCGGCTCCAATAGCCTCCAATTTTTCGATACATGAGGTTCACTACACAGACTACGATTAAAACAACACGGCCTTCGCGTGCCTTTGTTCAATTTATCCAACGCAACTTCAATATGTTTTTGGCGTGTTTCTGCAGTTTTCACCGCTCGTATCCAGCGAACCCAATCCCAGCGGGCAATGGGAGTAATGTCATTCCACAGAGCCTCGGCTTTTGGAGAAGCTGCCAGAGCCTCCTTCAAATCTTCCGGTACCTCAGGCTCAATCCATTCTTTGGTCGGTTCCAGCGAAACCTGCACTGTATCGCCAACTTTAGCATTCGCTTCTTTAAGCAACTTGTCATCAGGCCGGAACCAATGGCTCGGTTTTCTCGCGGACATATACATGCCATCAGGTTCAAGTACAGCTTTGAATCCCACACCGTTAAGAGTTCCCGCCACCATTGTCATCCCCCGTGACGGCAGCTTAGCACTCGCGTCCTCAGGTAAATGGAGAATGGTCCAGGAGTTGATTTCAACCAACTTAGTTGCAAAATTTATTTTCGACATATTCCTCTATATTACCAAATCTCGATTCGTGTAGTTAATGTTTTGAAGATAAAAAACTTTGGGGGTGGCTAAGCGGGTTCGAACCGCCGACCTCGTCTTCCACAGAGACGCGCTCTAACCAACTGAGCTATAGCCACCAGGTAGTTGTATTATACCAGCCAAATATTTCGAAAATAAATTTTTCTTAACCACAAAAAGTAACGCAGTGAAAGGTGATGGGTGGAGCTTCATATTGAAGCTCCACCCATATTATCTACCACCGATGACCGCTACGTGGGCACCCATCACAGGCATAGTCACGGACACAAATTGTTCCGTGCTGATTGGGGTTTTTGCAAAAAGATATTCCCGCTTCCTGTTTGTCACTTTCAAGTGAAATTGTGGAACGAGTTTCTCTTTGCCTTCCATCTCGTTGTGCAAGGTGGTCCGCAGTTGTTGATGTTAATTTGCCATTCATCATACTCCCTCTTTCTTGTTGTTAGTTTAAGAAACAGACAGACTGCTGACAAACATGTATATTTTACTCTTTTTTTATCAAGAATCCTATAGTGGTTTATTTACCAACTTCCACTCCACTCTCCACACTCGGAAACCCGAACTCACTCGCTCCGCTAATATCCCCAACATGACTGGTGCGCACGCTTATTTCCATAAATGGATTATCTCTTTCTCCAGAAGACCCAGGGGCAAACACCATCTGGCCAAAGGGGATGTTAAAAATCCCATCACTATATATCGCCTCTTTCTCAATCCCATTAATTTTCACTTTCATACTTTGCCCAGGATTTAATTTCACATCATTATGTTGAATGGTTGTCTTGATGTTACCGTACCCGTCGATATACGCAATTCTTTTTTCTGGAATCTCAGGAATCGTATCAATTGAGATTTCATTCCCTAACTCAAGCTCGTTGTTAAAAGTCGCTACAAAGCTCTCAGGATAGAAATCCCGCGACCGGAACTGCGAACCTTTGTTCATAGTCTGTACTTCACTAAATTTCACAATATCATTTTTCACAAACGCAAAAGCCCATCCGGCATTCACCGCTCCGATTTTCGTTCCATTCTTTAGCTCAGCATATACAAACTTTTCTCCTTCATTATCCTTGCGGGCATGCTCATCATCATGTCGCGGCGCGGTATTGGAAAAAATAATTACCTTATCGCTAGATTGGTACTCTCCAAGTTGGGCAATCCAGAATCCAGTCGCTAGAGTAGAGAAGGCAGGAACTGACAACAATTGATATTGCCAATCAGGCGCGAAGAAATGCAGCTTCTGGATTACTTCCGAGAAAGCTCCATCCCCAATTCCATAATCGCAAATCACATGACAAAGTGTAGCCATAAAAAGAGTATTCTAGCAGCAAAAAGAACTATGACAATCAGGACTTAATTTCGCCCCGCCGCCAAGACAAGCTCGGCAAACAGCCCGCGAGTTAAGGGGTTTCCATGCATAGCTTCAGGATGCCACTGCACTCCTACCACGAATTTTTCATTTTCTTCCAATTCAATTGACTCAACAGTTCCATCATAAGCAATCGCTGTCTTGCGAAGTCCGTTTCCTAATCTTTTCACACTCATATGATGACCGCTATTCACCCACTCAACCTTATGCTCCGCTATCTCACCTATTCGGCTATCATGCAGAGCCGTCACTGGATGGAGGTTAGTTGTCATTTCCACATACCCGCCTCCATTTCCTCTCATATGATATCCGCCCATAGGTGACTCCTGCCACAAGGTTCCGCCATGTACAGTGTTGATAACCTGCATTCCACGACACACTCCCAGGATAGGAATTTCTCTGGCCATTGCTTCATTCATTAAATTAATTTCAAACCCATCCCTATATTCATCAATGGTCTGATTTTTGTCACCTGCCCCGCTCACCTCTTCTCCCCAATGACGAGGGTGGATGTCACCGCCGCCTGACAGGATTAGCCCATCTAGATGCTGCACGTACACACCTGCTGCATCCACATCTACGTGAGGCAAGAACACTGGTCGTCCACCAGCTTCACGTACCCTCTGGGCATAAGACTGTCGGCAAACGTAAATTTCGTTAGCATAGGCCATAGTTATTCCAATTTGCGGAATCCGAGTTTCTTGCCGCAAGTCATCCACGAAAATAGGCAATACATCTCTTGAATAAGAGTCCCACGCTTGATTAGGATTTCCAATCAGCATTGGATGCTTATCGCTATCCATGACCTGGGATTCCAACTCCAACTCGACAACTGGTGCTTCAAAATTAATCATCCTAAAAATACCATGACATTAAATTGCTTTTTTGGCTAGGGTTATTTATCATCATGTGATTAATCTATGGAAGTTACCTGTGGTGCCAATGTTCTTCTGATAAAAAATCATTCTGATGGTTCCCAGAGGTCCGAGAGAGTTATTTGTGACCGCCAAGATACATGTATCCTCCAAGCTATCATTACCCGACAGTTTCCCCTTCCAATTGCACCTAGAACCAACAGGACTTATCCAGGTTTCGAAAATCATGTCAATCAAGCTCTAGCTCCTGATTGCCAGCAAGGCTTGATTGAGATAAGACAACGTAACCCGGAACGGCCTTGGACAAGGACATACCGCACCGAATGCACTCAGTAGTTTCTTTTTACACGCCCAGTTGAGTTTCCCACAATGTCTCTGTGCTTGCTTCTATCTAAAAATAGAATTAAAGTAAATCAAGATGCCGGAAACAGAATGCAAGGCTCATCTCTTAGTTCGAGAAGAAATTAATCCCCGTCTCAAACCCAAACGGTTTTTCCATTGCACGGGAGCAGAAAATTGTCCTCTGGCATTAATCGAAAGTGGCCAATCTTCAATTCTGGTTAATAATTCTCCTTCTCATCAACAACTGGAATTTCCGACGACCAACATAGTTGCAGTCAATGTATATGACCGTAAGTGCGAAAAAGCGTATTGGAGTATAGACATAAAGTCAGAAGGCTCCTGGGAATCTTCTCCCTCTCGCCCATTAAGACAAGCTGTTATTGCAGTTAGGAACTTACTGCGCGAGTAACAAGATTGCTGCCTGACTTTATTTCTACACCGCTACCCTCCAAACGACACTGCTCGCTCACCACTCATGTATGAGTCCACCTGCATTCGGTTTTTCCCAGCCATGAAAAACGGCCCCTTCTTGGCTGACCGTGCGCTCATCGCGCTCATCCAAGCTGAGGCTTTGGAAATTTTCTTATTAATTTTCAGTAGAGTAGACAACATCTGCGTCAAGAAATGCTCGGTATAAGTATCAGAAGTGGCCTGAGCACTAAGCAGCGCATTGTCAACTTCATGAGCAAATTTCGCCACCGAAGGGGTCAACACTATCTTCATGTAGTCGCGCAGTTGCTCCACTCGTACCATTTGGGCTTGCTGTTTCTCCAGACTCCTCGCTTGCTGCTCTTGTCGCAGGCTTTCGCTCATCAGATACTTTTCCTTCCAATATTTCTCCTCAGCTTGCTTTTCTCCTGCCTTTTTGGGGTCATAATCAAGCGGCAACGGCTGACCTAGTAGGGAACGAATCATATTCGGCAACGTCGCCGCCGCTTCCTTAACTACAGTCATCCCCACGTCGCGGACAATCTCTCCTACTTCCTCCGTCACAGGCGCGGACTGGTTGAGTGTTTCTGCTGGTTTATCGTTCACACTCGCCAATTGAGTTGAACCTTTTTGTGCTTGGCTCATATCCTATAAGTAGCAACAGTCTACTCTAAAACGCACGAAAAATCAATTTTTCGTTCTCATCGTCATCAAAAAACGTCATTGCGAAAGCACAAATTATCCAAAAAAATATCTATAAATTAATTTGTGCATGTGGCAATCTGGTATTCCTAGCTGCTGCAAGCCCCAGACCCCGCACATCTCTTACTTCGCCAACTCCAACAGATGCTCAACCGTCTTCCGCTTCAACAGACTAGACTCAATATGCCGCCTACCCTCAGGAGACTGCAGCGACTCCTTCAACTTTTCGTCCGTGGTTGACTCAACCAACTGGTCGATTTCCTCTTGCTTGACCTCAATCTTAGCTTCGCGGCTCACCTGAGCCAAGATAAACTCAATCTTCAACTGACTGGTGGCTCTCTGAGCATAGTCAGCCCTAAGAGATTCCGCGTTCTTCCCGGTAGACGATAAATATTGTTCCAGGCTCAATCCCAGCTTCTGAATTTGACCGAGCAAATCCGCCAACTGCCTGTCAGCTTCTTGTTTAACTAGAATTTCCGGAAGCTCAAACTCAGCACTCTCCACCAAAGTATCAAAAATCTTAGCCAACTTCTCATCCTCACTCGGTTCTTTAGGCTGTTCATCTTTACTGTCTTTGCCAGGAGTCCAGATACCCTGACTCTTGAGTAACCCCTTCACTTTAGTTAACCCTTTGGCTACATCAACCGCCGGCATCTCGCAAGATGTCGCCTCAAACTGCCAATCTCCATCCTCAGACGACTTCACAATCCGCACGCTAGGCGTAATTATCGGTTTCAATTTATGCTCTTTAACCGCTTCATTCCACAACATCGGTAGCAAATCCTGCACCATATGCTCATAAATATCATTCTTATCCAACTTCTGCTCGACTTTATCAAGTGGAGCCTTGCCTTTCCTAAATCCAGGGACCTCGACATTAGCGCTCATATGTTCCACCGCAATTTTATACGCCGCCTTAATCTCCTCCTGAGGAACAGTAAAAGTAATCTGGAACTGGCCGTTGTTTTGCTTGGCTAAAGTATTTGACATAGACAATGTGAAGTATTATCTCACAACTTGGCTCAAAAAGTCACCCTAAACTCTTCTCCCCAAACCATTGGGCAGTTTTATCGTCATACCCAACCCGCTCATAAGCCGCCACAGTGGATTCCTTATCAAACTCAGAAACCAAGTACGCATTCACCACCTCGCTTTGCTTATTCAGCCCCACTTCCTCATCCACCTTATGCATATTCCTCAACATCACCCACTCTTGCTGCCAATGGGGTTCGGCTAGCGGCTGGTACTTCAAGTTCAACTTCCAAGTCGTCTCACCTTGCGGATATGCGTGTAATTCCACCGAAAAAACCGGCGGCATCGTATCACTGGCCGAAGCCACAATCAGAAATCTCCACCCCAACGCCGGATGCTTGGTAAACACCCGCACCACATGGTTCAAATGAGTGTTGTAACTCTTCACTTTAAATCCCTGTCCTAAATCAAATTTAATTTTTTTCCACAACGACTCAATCTGCGGCAAATCACTCCCTTGGGTTGTAACAACAGCTGGGAATTCCATAAATTATTGGCTTTGATTTTTCAAAGTATAGTACGTCGCAGGTCCCTTGCCATTAGGCCAAATCACTTTCGCGTCCACCAGTTCTTTCAGTTTTGTCTGCGCCGTGCGTTTGGGCATCGACAGGATATCAGCCGCGTCCTGTGATGTAATTCTGCCCATAGTCGCCACGAAATCCAGTATCTTCAACTGGTCTTTATCCAAAAAAACCTGCGTCATCCCCTCGTCAGCCGCCAAGGCAATCGGTAGAATTTGGTCGCGTACCTTGGTCGCTTCATGCAAAAACGCCTGACAAAAAAATCCCAACCACTCAGTCAAATCAGCCGAAGTATGTTGCTCGAAAGTCTCACCGGTTTTCTCAAGCTGGCTAATATATTCACCTCTGTTCTGCGAGAAAAAATTCTCCAGCGTAATCAATTTCCTAAAATCCCACCCAGTCTGCATCAAGTACAACAGAATTAACAACCGTCCCGTCCTCCCGTTCCCATCAGTAAACGGATGGATTGACTCGAATTGAAAATGCAACACACCTGACACAATCACCGGATGGATTTTCTCCTCCACCGCACTCACAAATACCCACTCCAGCAACTCTTCAATTAATTTCTCCACCTCATTTGCCGGCGGCCCCACATAATGGACTTTGTCATAATCTTTCATGGGCGTAACCACAAAAATCTGGTTCGGACGAAACCGCCCCCTTTTGCCCTCGGGCGCCAAATTCCTCATCACCAGTTTATGCAGATTTAGAATATCACTGACTTCAAATTTCGTTTTCCCAGCCATCGTGTCCAAGAACCCTAGCGCTTTGTGATAATTAGCCACTTCATCAATCGACTGCTGGTCAGCATTCACATCCTCCCCAGCCAACACTTTCTCCACTTCATACTCAGCTAGTTTATTGCCTTCAATCTTGGTTGAAGTATGCGCCATCCTCACCGCCGCTCTCTGACGTAACACTGCCTGTCTCTCAGGTAACACCCGCGACCGCTCCACCACGGTTTTGGCCTCAGTTATAGCCACAATATCGTTGAGAATGTTGGAGGTGATAGAAAACTTAGGAGTGTAGGACATACCGCTTGGCAACAGTATAGCAAATAACCAGAGGAAAATAGTCTGGATTCCTATATTTTGGAGAAAATTCCCAGACCCCGCATTAAATGCGGGGAGACGCCTTTTTGGCCACCAAACTCGTCATCCCATGCTTGACACGGGATCCGCTCCTTTATGTTTTTCTATAAATTCTTTGAATTCCTACACCTTCCGCACCAACATCACCACAGTCCCCAGAATCTTCACATTCGCCAAATCCAACTGGTTGCTCTCGTCCAACGACTCAAACACTGTCCTGTCTCCTCTCCAGACCGCCCGCCTGACTAGAATAACTCCATTAACCAACTCAATCGCCGTCAACTTACCGCTCTCAACTTGCTCCCTCTCATGCACCAACAACCAATCTCCTTCCATAATTCCATACTCTTCATACCCGCCATCCCCAACCTCCAGTCCCATCAGAGGCTGGGGCAATTTATCAAACAACGGCATATCCTTATCTATTGGCAAAGCCTGGTTTCCTTGAAAAATCCGATAACACCGATACGGCTGGATTTTCATGCCCATCTCCGGCGCTCCTCTTATCCGTAACGCCCGCTTGCCATGAGGAATTTTGTCTATCAAACCCAAGGCTTTCAAATTCTCCAAGTGCCTATGCACAGTGGACACCGCCCGCAAATCAACCCCGTCAGCTATCTCCTCCAGAGTAGGGGAGCGCCCATTCATCTGCGTGTACTGGGTCACAAATCTCCAAACCTCGCTCTGCTTCGGAGTTAATCCCATATCATCAGCATGAACCCAAATCTCGACAAAAGCAAGTCATCTTCGGTATAATCAGCACGTAAGCGGGTATAGTTTAATGGTAGAACGAGAGATTTCCAATCTTTCGGCGGGAGTTCGATTCTCCCTACCCGCTCAAGATAAAAACCACATGAACACTACTCGCATCATCAAAGTTATCACTACAGAAGCAGCACTCGAAGCAGTACGCGTAGCTCTTACAGAAGCTGAAAAAATTGGAGTCAAAATATCTGTGGCTATCACAAGCCCAGACATGAGTTTAGTAGCTTTCGCACGAGCCGACGGAGCCACACCTCATAGTGTCGAA
>CAYXHB010000016.1:15619-15865 GCA_964464795.1 uncultured Gammaproteobacteria bacterium | reverse complement strand
TTTTCAGCCTCGTTCCCATCTCCCAGTTTCACTTCCCCAGATACGTATTGGCAGAGATAGAAGTAATGCTCTGTCCCATCGTCATAGATATGGCGATACAGAAGTTTCTCTATTTTTACCTCCAGAGACGCCTCTTCTTTAATCTCCCGCACAACGGCCTGCACGATTGTTTCCCCATCTTCCACTCCACCTCCGGGAAACGTGTAGTATTCCTTACCATTCTTAATCCTATGCAACACCAATAGC
>CAYXHB010000016.1:0-15609 GCA_964464795.1 uncultured Gammaproteobacteria bacterium | reverse complement strand
TCTTCGTGAATGACGACACCAACGGCGCGGATTTTGAGATTTTGTCTTTCCATTTTAAAAGTTTTTAGATAGGAAAATAAAAACCAGTGCCCCCACGATAAGTCCAATTATGAGTTGATTTATACGTGTATCAACATATTTTTTGATTTGCCAAGTCTTAAAATCATCTTCAGTTCCACTGTCTTTCCACTTTTTAAGTTCTAGGAGTTCCATTTCTACTTTAAATTCTTCCTTTAATGCTTCGTCATCCATAAGCCAAATTATATATATGTGAGTTAAATAATCATTTTGTCATTTGTGGCCACTAGAGGACTCGAACCTCTGACCTCTCGTATGTGAAACGAACGCTCTAACCAACTGAGCTAAGTGGCCTTTCGCTTATTGCTAGATTATAACATTGTCGATTAAACTAAGCTGTATGGTTACTCCGTTTCCAGCTCCAGAAATTCAACAACCCAAGAAAAGCAGCGTAGGCAAAGAACTCTTAGCCTTGGTTGGCGATATAGTCCAAGTGGTGGTGCTTTCTTTCGCTATCTTCATGGTCACCTACATTTTTGTTTTCCAGCCGAACAAAGTCCGCGGCAGCTCCATGGTGCCCACTTTCCTCGACGGTGACTACCTGCTGACTGACAAAGTCACTTACCGCTGGGTTCGCCAGCCCGAGCAAGGCGATATTGTCGTGTTCCAAAGCCCCGAGAACCAGAACTATGACTTCATCAAACGCATTATGGCTCTCCCAGGAGACAACATTATGGTGGAGGACGGCCGAGTATATGTTAACGACCAACCGTTGGAGGAGAACTATTTACCCGACAGCGTAACTACCCGCTCAGGAGCGTTCCTCAAAGAAGGTATTGCCTATCGCGTGCCGGAGAACAGCTATATTGTCTTTGGTGATAACCGCAACGGCTCCAGTGACTCTCGTGAATGGGGTCCGGTTGTACGCGAAAAGATTGTTGGTCGCGCTTGGTTCCGGTATCTGCCTCTGACTCGTGTAGGTCTGGTTAACCACGAGGCAAGGCATGAGTAGAGTAGGTTAGTTCTTTCTTCAAAATTAGACGATGCCTTTTTCCGTCATTGCGAAAGCACAAATTTCCCTACCCATTCCCTTCATCGCCACCACTCCCGCCAATACCCGCAATCGCGTTCACCAATGACTGCAATTTCTCTTCTGTCTTTTCGACGTTTCCTTTAAAAGTAATATACACTTTCGTTTCCGCCCGCGAACGAGTAATCTTGACCCGGTTGGTTTTTTCTCCACCGAATTTCTCACTGATAAACTTTTGGTAATTATCAGTTTCCTGACTGACTTCCAGAGCTGGCTTCACTACTTCTTTCACTTTCTGCCCAGACTGAGCTTTCATCCTCCGTGCCAACTCTTCGGCTCGCCTAACAGAACCGTTTTCTTTCAAAATCATCTTGTAAGCCTCAATCATCAGTCTAGGGTCTTCAATGGCAGCAAGAGCTCTAGCGTGACCTTCGGTTATCATCCCGCTCAGCAATCCGTCTTTGAGAGCATCAGGCAAACTCAAGAGCCTGATGGAATTGGATACATAAGCCGCACTTTTGGCAATTCTTTTGGAAATATCAGTCGGAGTCAAACTAAACTCATACATCAGTCTCTGGAACGATTTAGCTCGGTCAATCGGGTTGAGGTCAACTCTCTGCACGTTTTCGACAATCGCCATCTCCAACATTCCCTGGGGAGTGGTTTGTTTAATCAAGACAGGCACGCTGGTCAAACCCGCCAGTTGCGCCGCCCGCCACCTGCGTTCTCCGGCAATAATTTGATACCCAGCCGGGGTTTGGGCTATCACCAAAGGCTCCAAAATCCCATGCTCTTTAATCGATTCCACTAAATCATTCAACGAATCCGGAACAATTGATCCTCTAGGTTGCAGAGGATTAGGTTGAAGTTGGTTAAGTTCAAAATACGTAACTTCGTCAGCCATAAATGATTATTTGGCTGCCGACTGTGGGCTATCAACTACCGAAACAAGACGGCGGCCACGAGCAACAGAAAAATTCACTACACCATTCGCCAAAGCAAACAAAGTAAAGTCACGTCCCAATCCCACGTTAACTCCGGGATGATATTGAGTGCCGCGTTGGCGAATAAGAATGTTTCCTGCGATTACTCTTTGTCCACCAGAAACCTTCAAACCTAGTCTTTTCCCAACTCGCTGGGTCTTTTGTGATGCTTTGCTTCCACCTGACTTTGTATGTGCCATAGAATTTAACTATTAATTTTTTCAATAACAATTTTGGTTTTTTGAGCTCGAAAACCATTTACCACCCGATATCTTGACTTAGCCTTGAATTTGGCCACGCGCACTTTGGTGTCTTTGAACTGTTCCACAATAGCCGCCTGTACGCTGGCTTTTTTGACCACCGGAGTGCCGATGGTGATTTTGTCACCGTCGACAATTAAATTGACTTGGTCCAAAGTCAGTTTTTCGCCGACCTCGCCGTCGATTTTATTAACCGATAATTGTGTGCCTTCGGAAATCTTATGTTGTCCTCCAGCTAGGGAAATAATCGCGTATTTCATAAACTCGTGAAATTATACCTCAAACTGCCTCTACTGGTCAATGAATATGGCCGGCAATTTTTAATTCTTTATTACTTGAGTTTCTACACACAATCGCCAGCATTACCCAGACACTGATTAGAGAGCTGCCGCCGTAAGATAAAAGTGGCAAAGTCACCCCGGTCACCGGCAATATCCCCAGGTTCATGCCAATATTAATTATGGTTTGACCAAACAAACTTAAGAACAATCCTAAGATAACTAACTGAGAGACGATATTTTCCGTCCCCTGACTGGCGACTACCATCCGAGCGTACATAAGTCCATATAATCCTAACAAAACTCCGGTACCCACAAATCCAAACTCCTCAGCCAACGACGCGTACATAAAATCTGTATGGTGCTCAGGCAAAAACCGCAAATGCGACTGTGTGCCTTGTCCCAACCCCTTACCCCAAAACTGACCTGACCCGACCGCCAATCGAGCCTGTATGACGTTGTAGCCGCTTCCCAGTGGGTCATTGGCAGGATTGAGAAACGTCGCAATCCTCTGTTTCTGATAATCATGCAAAACTTGCCAACCAACAGGCAAGAGAATCCCAAAGAGCATAATCCCAATTAACAGGTATTTCTTTGGCACACCTCGAGCTAACAAGACTCCTAGCCACCCCAAGGTCAGTACCAACGCGCTCCCTAAATCAGGCTGAAACATCATAGTTACAAATGGAATTCCCAGCATCGCGACATAAACCAGCAGGTTAAATAACCCAGGCTTCCGCTTCCCCATAAAAACCGCGAACACCCAAATCAAAACTATCCTGGTTACCTCAGAGGGTTGGAAGCTGGCAAACCCAAGTTCAATCCATCGTCTTGACCCACGGGTAATCGTGCCTTCAATAATTGGTATCACCAAGGCCACAACAGACAGCCAATATCCCACCCACATCAAGAAATCCAACTTCTCATCTCCCCACAGCAGTATCCCTACAAACAAAACCAACCCAATCCCCAGAGCCACAGCCTGAGCTACTAACAACTCTGGCCTCAGACTGCCAACCATCACTAGCCCCCATAGAGATAACATCAGAGCTGGGACTACAATCCCCAGCCTAATCTTTCCTAGGAACGAACCTATTTTCATACAGCTTAACCATACCGCTCTGTAGCGGATTATGCAATTTCCTATGAGGGTAACGTCATTGCGAAATCTCGCTTCACTCGCAGTCGGACGGCGGGATAAAGGAAAAGGTTGTCATTCCGAGCGTAGCCGAGGAATCCCTTGGTTTGGGTGTTCAAAAGAACAGCCAAGAGATCTTTCGGCTCCACTTTGTTACGCTCAAGATGACAAGGCTGGTGGTCACCCCGCACTCCACTTTCGCGTCTTCCTGCACTTGATGCGGGATCCGGGACTTGCGACAGCACTTAGTTATGAAAACCAGATTGCCCTGCCTGCCGGCAGGCAAGGCACATGCACAAACTAATTTTAAGTATTTCTTTTGGGATAATTTGTGCTTTCGCAGTGACAAACTCTTGAGAGTTAGTTTCCCCTCTCTATATTCTCACCACCCGCAACACATCTCCCACTATCAACTTCCGTGCCTTAGTTGCCTGCTTAATCGGCTCCTCATAACTCTTGGGCCAATTGGGCAACTCTACATCGACAACCTCGGACAAATCACACTTGGCTTCCTTGCGGGCAACCTGAATTTTTCTAATAAGATCCCGCGCTTCGCCTTCTGCCTTTAATTCCTCACTAATCTCTTCATCCAAAACAACCTCCAAGACTTTCCCTTCCTTTACTTGCCACTCCACTTCCTTGACGTTCAACTCTTCGGCAATTAGCTGGCACAACTCCGCACTAAGCTTCTCCGCTTGGCTATTTACTATCACTCGGCTTAAAGGCTGCCGCACCGGAATATTAGTCCGCTTCCTCTCGGCATGACCTTTCTCCACGACGAACCTAACCACAGTCATTGCTTCTTCCAGTTGTTTATCAATTTTTTCTTCCTGTACTCCAGGCCAGTCGTTTAAATGCACAGACAAATCATCAGTCAGATTACGATAAACATATTCACTAATAAACGGAGTAACCGGTGCACTGGTATGGCTAAAAGTAACCAAAACTTGATAAAGAGTACTCAAAAAACTCATCTTATCATTTTCGTCGGTTCCACTCACCCGGTCACGGCTGCGCCTGATATACCAGGTCGATAGGTCATCTACGAAACTGCTCATCGCACTTACTGCTGTCGTGGTACTCAGCGACTCCAGCCCGTTCTGCACGGCCAGATGTGTTGACCACAACCGAGAAAGAATCCACTTATCCAGGACACTGTCTCCGTCACTTTCACGACTCTTTTGTCTATCAAAGTCATTCAAATTAGCATAGGTCAGGAAATATTTATATGAATTCCACAGAATTAACATGTAGTTCTTAACCCAATTCCGGTAATCCAACTCACTTACTCGGATGTCCTCACCGTTCATTACCGGACTTCCCAGTAGGTACAACCGGAAGGCATCACCTCCATGAGTCGTCAACATCAGTTTCGGGTCAGGGTAGTTCCCGTAGTTTTTGCTCATCTTCCGCCCATCAGTGCCGGCAATCACGCCTGTGACAATCACGTTTTTGAACGCTTTAGTTTCATAAAGTGCCGCCCCGATAACATGCATCACATAAAACCAGGCTCTGATTTGCCCAGTGTATTCACTGATAAAATCAGGCGGAAAAAATTCTCTCCAGTCTTTCTCGCCCACAAACGGATAATGCCGCTCAGCAAACGACGCCGACCCTGCCTCAATCCAACTGTCCAGCACTTCTTTCACCCGATGAGCATCTTGTCCGCATTTCCTGCATTTAACCACTACTTCATCAATCTCCGGCTTATGTAAGTCAGTGATTTTCTCCCCCGACAACTCTTCAAGTTCAGCAATTGAGCCAGGTACCGTTCGCTCACCGCACCCACATTCCCACACCGGCACCGGCGAACCCCAATATCGGCTTCTTGAAATACACCAGTCAGGTGCAGATTGTAAACTCTTCAGAAATCTTCCATTCTTAAAATGCCCAGGAAACCAGTTGACCTCCGCGTTAGTTTTCTCCATCAGCGGCTTGAGTTTCTCCACATCCACAAACCACGCATCCTGAGGCGCGTGCATTAACCTCGTGTGACAGCGCCAGCAATGGGGCACACGATGGAGGTGAGGGTCTTCACGGTACACCAAGCCTTGGCTGGCCAAGTCCTCATTCACCTTTTGGTTCACTTTCAAGTAATACATCCCGCCCCAGTTCGGCACGAAGTCTTTCAGATGTCCTACCTCATCCACGTGTAGGGTAATCTGAATATTATTCTTTTTCATCACCGCCAAATCATCCTCACCATAAGCGGCAATTGTCACAATTCCGGTGCCTTCATCCGCAGTCACGAAATCCCCGCCAATAATTTCAAAAGCTCTCTTACCTTCTTCAATCGCGTAGAAATCATAATGTGGCACGAACTTCATTCCTAGTAATTTTTCGCCCTTAATTTTCTCCACTACTTCATACGGCTCGTCTTTGAGAATTTTCAACGTTGTTTCCGCCAAAATATAATATTCACTTGTTTGTTTCACCTTCACATAATTAAGCTTAGGATTAACCGCCAAAGCCGGAGTCACAATCTTGTTCCACGGGGTGGTAGACCAGGCCAGGAAATAAGTTCCTTTTTCACTTTCTAACTCATATTTGTAGACATTAGCCGGTTCATTAACCTCCTTGTAATTCTCATCCCCATCCATGGCTACCTCAAAGTTAGAAATCGGAGTAGAGCAGTGAGGGCAAAACAGCGACACCCTCAAACCCTTGTAAATATACCCCTTGTCGTACATTTGTTTGAACACCCACATGACCGACTCCATATACGGGGTATCCATCGTTCTATAGGCATTCTGGAAGTCTACCCACCGCCCCACATGGTCAACATACCATTCCCACTCGCCGCTGACTCGCGATACATAGGCTTTGCAGGCTTCAATAAACTTTTTCACACCCACCTTGGTTTCAATCTCCAATTTTGTCTTAATTCCCAACTCATTCTCCACCTTGTTCTCCGCCGGCAAACCATGACAATCCCACCCCCAAACCCGTTCCACTTGATAACCTTTCATCGTCCAATAGCGAGGAAACACGTCTTTGGGCAAACTGGACAATAGCGAACCATAATGTGGCACGCCGGTAATAAACGGTGGGCCATCGAGGAATGTCCACTTGGACGCACCTTCACGGTTGCTCACCGATTGCTCAAAAATTTTCTCATCTTTCCAAAATTGCAGAACTTCTTCTTCAAGTTCCGGAAAAGTCATGCCTTGCGGTGGTTCTGTTAGTGCCATATCCAGGATTTTACAACATCCAGAGTCATTTCCACGAGTACAAATATTTTCTTGGCATTTTGTCTCACCTCAATTTTAACCTAAGAGAGTTTTATCAACCTTCTACTTCCTCAAATTCCTCAAAAAAGCCGGCACATCAAAATCATCATCGTCATTATCTGACGAACTTTCGTTGCTAGAGGTCACCTGAGTACTAGTCTGTGGCTCAGGACTTCGCACCGGAGTATTATCGACCTCATCGTCTTCGTCACGCTCGTTACTTGCAAAACTAGACGAAGCAGAACTCACCCCTGAACTTACAATTCCGCTGGGGTTAAGCGGGACTCTGGTGGGCGAAAATCTCGCCAAGCGCGCCTGAGTATCATCAAATCCTGTGGCAATCACAGTAATTCTCAGCTCATCGCCTAGCTTAGGGTTCACAGTCGCCCCAAAGATGATGTTGGCATCAGCTGAGGCAGTCTGAGAGATTATGGTCGCAGCTTCGTCAACCTCGGTCATAGTCATACTATCTCCGCCTGTAATATTCAACAATATTCCTTTAGCACCCTCAATTGACACATCCAAGAGTGGAGAAGCAATCGCGGATTTGGCCGCTTGCAAAGCTCTGTTCTCGCCCATCCCTGACCCAATTCCCATCAACGCCGAACCTGCGTTCTCCATAATCGCCTTTACGTCAGCAAAATCCACGTTAATCAACCCTGGCACCGTAATAATATCCGAAATCCCCTGCACCCCCTGCTCCAACACTGAGTCAACAATCTTAAACGCGTCCAGTAAGCTCACTTTTCTATCAACCACTTCCAGCAACCTCTGGTTAGGAATCACAATCATAGTGTCGACTTTTTCCTTCAACTCTTCTATTCCTTCTTCCGCAATCATCATTCTTCGCGTCCCCTCAAAAGTAAACGGCTTGGTCACTATAGCCACCGTCAGAGCCCCCAGCTCCTTGGCCACTTCCGCTACTACCGGAGCCGCTCCAGTGCCAGTGCCGCCGCCGGCACCATAGGTCACGAACACCATATCAGAGTCAACCAGATGTTCCTTAATTTTTTCCCTAGACTCTTCAGCAGCTTTAGTACCAACTTCAGGGTCAGCTCCAGCTCCCAGACCACGGGTTATTTCATCCCCGATTTGAATTTTGTTCACGACTTTACTTGAGAGGAGCGACTGAGCATCAGTATTGACCACCACAAACTCCACGCCGGTAATCTTCTCATTCCTCACCATGGTCTCCACAGCATTACCTCCACCTCCACCCACTCCCACTACCGTAATTCTGGCTACGTTATTTACTTGAGATTTAACAAATGCCATATTTAAAAAATAGTTTAGAACTTAAAAACTCTAAGGCAATAAGGATTTTATCATATTAATGATTCGGCCGGCCAAACCTCCTACCGCCGCCCCGGCACCACGGACATTAAATTGCATTTTTCCACCTGCGTCTGCACTTGCTTCCTGCTCTAGGGCAAATAATAATAACCCAATGGTTGTGGCATAAGCCGGACTGGACACATCCTCAATTAACCCTGTGACCCCGCCGGGACTTCCAACTCGAGCCGGCAAAGCCAACCTCCGTTTAGCACTTTCCAAAATATCAATCGTCATTCCGCCGCCGCCGCAGATAACCAAACCCGAAGGGATAGCATGGCCAAAGCCGCTTTTCTTGATATGCGCTCCTACCAAATCAAATATTTCGTTCAGTCTTGGTCTGATAATCCCGTCAATCAGAGTCTTTCGTGATACATCACCCACCTCTTCCTTCAAATTTAGCGATGACAAATCCAGCATATCTTCTTTTTTCTTCGCCGCCATTTTATTCTTATTTCTGGTAGCAGGTGGTTCATCCAGCAATTCCTCAGGCATAGCCACTTTAGCTTGCGGTTCACCCAAAAGCAGTTTAATCTTCTCCGCACTCTCCAACGACACCCGCAGTCCAATCGCTAAATCATTAGTAATATTTTTCGCTCCTACCGGGATTACCGCCGAGTACGCCAGGCTCCCCTCGGCATAAATCGCCAAATCAGTTGTCCCTCCGCCAATATCAACGCAGACAACTCCTAATTCTTTCTCTGTTTCCGTCAGCGTGCTGTAGGCCGAGGCCACGCCATTAAACACCACTTGTTCAAGTTGCGCCCCAATCTCACTCACACATTTGGCAATATTCCGAGTTAATACCGATGAAGCTGTAATAATATGAGTGTCAACTTCCAACCTTACTCCAGACATACCGATTGGGTCGCGGATGCCGGTTTGGGCGTCCAAGGTAAAATTCATCGGCAAGACGTGCAGAATTTCCTGAGTGCTGGGTAGTGGGACCGCTTGAGCCGCCTCAATCACTCGCATCACGTCATCGTGGTTAATTTCCCCTCCGGGTGTTGATACCGCCACAATCCCGCGGCTGTTAAGCGAACTAATCTGTATTGAACTCACATTTACTACCAATCTTCCAATGTTGACCCCGGCCATTCTCTCAGCAGCCTCGACACAGGCAATTGAGGTTTGGGTAACTTCGTCAATATTGATAATTTGTCCTTTTTTAATTCCTCTACTAGGTAACGAAGCCGCACCAATAACCGTCACTCTCCCATTCTCAATATTCCTCTGGGCAATTAGTGTGGCGGTCTTAGAACTTCCGATATCAAGTGCGGCGATTATTTGTGGTCGTGCCATAAAATTAGTATAAACCACTCATGATGAAATGGTTCAATAACTAGAATACCCTAATTACGGCCTTGTTGCCAAATAGGGACTTTCTCCACGTTCAAAATTTTCTTTCTTAAATTTTTGCTCGTCAGCACATGTGATTTTTCATTATTCATTCACGTCACTATCCCCAGCAACCGCGCTTTCTAACTCCCTAATTACAGGTCGGTCGTATCGCATGTCTATTGTAATTGGTTTATTAGCCAGCGAGTTTTGGCGTGCAATCACCTGAAAAGCACTTACTAACTGCGCTGCTGTGCGTGAGTCTTCTAAATTAAACCAAGCAGACTTAGCCGCTTGTTGGTTGTTGGTCACTACGTAAAAATTACTTCCGCTCACTCTTGACTGGAATTTATACCCCAGAGAAGCCATGTGATAAGCAATTTGCACAGCTTTCACATTTGTGTCTTCAAGTTTTTTCCCAACCACAGTTCCCAAATTATCCACTAACAACACAGGTTCACTTGCCATGGTAGTTTTTTCCATCAGCACCCCCTCAAAAGTCACGGTGTAGTATGTACCCCCACTCATTAGCTCTGTGGACGTGACTGTTAAGGCTGGAGTGTCGAGAATCGTTTCTACCCGTAACGAAGTCAGTCCAGTCAATGAGCTGGACAATGACTGCACAAACCCAAACTCCTGACTCATGGTTGTCGAAATCCTATGCATAGCAAGCGGCGTTGGTACCCCCTTAAACCCATTCAGCCACGCCACCATTTCGACCGAGCATCGACCTCTTTGGGTTTGGCACTCAATCTGGTCAACCTTAATCCAGTAGTACAATCCTACCAGCAGAGACAGCCCTCCGATAGCCAAAGTCAGCACTAAAGCCATCTTCACCAACTCCCGCGAATCCGCGTTCATTCTCCCATTTTTATTTGTTCGATAAACTTTTGCCCGGCGCTGAAAAACTATTCTTTTCTGCATACTGCGATTATTAGTTGTGCCAACTTATAAGCTGCATCAACAGGAAATAACTTTTTTACTTCTTCCTCACTTGCCTTGTATTGTGACAATTTACTTTTCATATCTCCAATTTCTGATACCAGAGTCCCGCTCGTCAAATTTGATTGAGAGATAACCTTTGCCAATCCCAACTTTTCCAACAACTGCGCATTCGCCAACTGCTCGTTGTTTTGTCCTGAGGGTAAGGGGATTAACAAACATGGTTTTCGCAAGTGAGCAATCTCGCTGCAGGTATTGGCTCCGGCTCGAGAAACTATTATTCGAGCCTCTCTCATTGCTTCTCCTACTTCATCCTGGTTGAAATATCTTGCAGCCGTGTATTTGCCTTTATATTTTCCCATTAGATTCTGAGCCATCTCCCAGTCATCATCCATGGCTTCATGCACGCCCACGGAGTGTACTAAACTATATTCATTCAACAACTTGTCGACACCTTCAAACACCGCCTTATTTATTGCCTGGGCTCCTTGATGACCGCCGGTTACATAGATAAAAGGTTTTTTCACTCCTAAGTCAACTTCTTGCCCTTTTTCCAACACTTTCATCCGGACAGGGTTGCCTATCACGACACATTTTCTCTGGGGGAAATATCTCATACTCTCCTCAAACCCCAAAGCAATTTTACTTGCCGTCATAGCACTGACCTTGTTTGCCAAACCTGCCTGACGGGTTTGCTCATGAATCACAACTGGTATCCTTCTTGCCCAGGCCGCCCATACAACCGGAACCGCTAGATATCCCCCGAAACTCAACACTCCATCGGGATTAATCTTCCCCAGCAACTTCCAGGCCTGCAGAAACCCGCGCGGCACTAACAGCATCGAACGCACGGCTTGCCTGACTGAATGTCGATGTACCTTGCCGGTCTGCAACTCCCAGAACCTAATCCCCCGCGCGTCCATTTCTTTTTTGTCATCACTGGAGATACTAGTCTGCGTTTTTCCCACGAATTCAATCTCCACATTTTCCTTAATCAATTCATCAATAGTCGCTAATGCCGGAGTTAGGTGTCCTCCGATGATAAGAATTTTCAGATTCATATTTATTTTACTCTTCGTTGCCATTTTTTGCTTGCCACTCCAGATTGTTGATTCTTGGAAATTTGCAGGATAATTCCTATTGTAGTCATAGATACAAGCAAGGATGTGCCTCCATAAGAGATAAACGGCAATGTAATCCCGGTCAACGGAATTAGCATCACCATTGACGACATATTTATTAGCATTTGTACTCCCATCCAGGTAGTGAGTCCAGCTGCAAACATCTGAGCAAACGGGTCACTGGCTCGTCGAGCGGCACGCAGACAGCGCAAAACCACGAATGCCAATGCACCCATCAGCACGCAAACACCAACGAACCCCAGTTCTTCAGCAATAATCGCGAAGATAGAGTCAGCTGCCACCTCAGGCAAAAAACCATACTTCTGCCGTGACTGCCCCAGTCCCACTCCCAATAATCCTCCGCTTCCCAGAGCAATTAATACTTGCCAGGCGTGATATGAAATTCCTTGTCTATCGCTGCTAACGTCCAAAAAAGTCATCAGTCGATTGAGCCTGTAAGGGCTGACCAAAATCATGCCAATCCCCGCTACTAACCCGCCCGCAAACAAATAACCAATGTGACGGCTGGGAGCTCCAGAAAGCCAATAAATCACCACAGCGCTTGCTGCCAAAACCATAGTCGTATCCATGTCAGGTTGAGCTATCACCAACCCCAAGACTAGCAGAGAAGCTCGGATATAATCCTTACTTTTTCCCAGGCCACTTGCCGCCAAACTAGCCAGGTAAGCGGATAGTGTAATTTTGGCTAACTCGCTTGGCTGCAAACTAAAACCCGCCAGACTCAGCCATCGTCGCGCTCCCAGAGTTCTCTCGCCCAACAACACTACCGCTAACAATCCGATTGTAATCCATAGCAAAAGTTTGGAATTCCGCCGCCACCAATCAATTGGTAACCACATCGCCGCCACCATTGCCCCAAATCCTATCCCTAGCCACATCAACTGATGCCGGGCAAAGTGCCAAGGGTCGCCAAATTTGCGGTGCGCGTCCACCAGCGAGGCATTGTAAACCAACAATACTCCAGTTGCTGTCAACGCCAACACCGCAATCATCAAGCTCTTATCTACTCCAATCCAGGGTAGAGTAGAGGAGTTATTCTTTTTGGCTTGATATAACTTACGGTTCATCATACAAGCTCATGTTTAAGACTAATCATAGCTCTCATCAGCTTATTCAAATCATATTCACCGCATGTTTCCACCTTAAACAACTCTTCGTTTTCCTTCACCTCACCCCGCGCCACCGGCCAAATATTTAATTCCTGACTAATGGCAGTATAGACAGGTTTGACCAACTTAAACTCTCCTTTTTCCATGACATACCCCCCCATGGGTAAGGCTTTTTTTATTTCCTGACTTTGTTTTGAAGTAGAGCGAATGGATAACTGCAGAGCGCGAATTGCCCCACTTTCATATTCAAAATTATCCAGCAAATCAGCTCTATTTTTAACAAAGCACAAATAATGAAGTAGACTCAATGGCACAAGTTGGTTCTCCAGCTCAACTCTGGTATAAAAAGACTCCGAAGCCGTCAGCCTGGGGTTAACCTCCACCAAGTAAGGTGTTCCTTCCTTCGCCTCGACAACCGCGTCAATTCCAGCAAATCCCCGATAACCTCGCTGTTGCATCACCCGAGCAACAGCCACTCCCATTCCCACAATTTCCTTGTCTAACTTTTCATCTAACCCACTCGGCCAGGTTCGCCCGCATGTCGTCGCAACATTACTGGCAAACTCAACATTAGGCGCGTTGATTTGTAGTGCGACAGGACTGACGAAAACTTTCTTCTCCTCTACAACCAAATTCACTGTATAAGTTTTACCCACAATTAATCTGCTTACCTTAATTTTTCTCTCATTATTTTTCTCCACCAGCTGCTGCCAGTCTTGTTCCTCGGTACATAGTTTTGTCCCTGACCCTGCCCAGCCTCTGCCTGTTTGTATAACTAATCCGTTTTCACTTAGCCATTTTTCCACCGTCGGTTCATTTTTCAAATACTTGCCCAGTCCAATCAAGTTTTCCGGCACCCTCGTCACATCAGCAAATAATTCGTTAAGTAAAAACTTATCTTCAAACAACCGGTTCAATGGTGCCCGCCCACCCAGCTGCAAAAAATTATATTTGCCGCACAACCAGTCAACCTTAGGACTGGGTTTGAAGTACACTATAGCCGGTTGCTCGCCATGACTGTTTTCCCTAATGAATTGCAAACTTTTCTCATGTGCCAAAATACTGCCTGTGTTATCCAAATTGGCTTCATCTTTTTTGGCAGCCTCCTCAAGGCAAAAAACCTCCACACTTCTATTGCGTAACAAATCCACCAACGGTTGATGGTAGCCAGTAATAACTTTCACATTATCTCCAAGTTCAATTACCCCCAACGCCTGATTGACATCCGGAGTTACAAAAAAAAAGTTGCTCGGTAGCCGTTGGAACAAATTATCCATCATATAAGTTAACCTCTTTCCCGTCCGGTAATCAAACACACAATCGGCCCATCAATTGCCACATGGCTTAGTGTTTTCCATGCTCCAGCCACGCTCACCGCTCCATCATAACTTGAGTTGACCCCATGGCCATGCAGCCAATCATAAGCATTTTTAATCGCCTGATTATCAACTATTACTCCGCCGCCTTGAGTTTCCTCAATGATTTCCCACACTTGCGACTTTCGCGGCACTGCCCGCGCCACGATACCGCTGGCCAAACTTTTCTCTTCCTGGATATAAGTGCTATCAAATTTCCCTGATATCGGATGCACAGCGCTACTCTGCACAGCAAACATTTTCGCCTTGCCCTGATTCAGATAGTCAAACCCCTCATACACTCCCACCAGAGTCGTCCCACTTGATACCGGAAAAAAGATTGCCCCTGGCACTTGCCCCAACTGCTCATATAGTTCTGCTGCTATCGTCCGAAATCCCATGCTACCTTTCTCATCAATCGACGGCCGCAGATTTACTGCTCCGACTTCAGCTGCGTATCGATGAGCAAACTTCGTCGGTTGAGTGTCAGTCAGCACTTCAGCCCCGCTTTCGTACAAATCCACCAGCTTGGTTTTATCAATATCAGGAGAGATTACGGCAGTGAATTTCACTCCGGCCTTCCGGCAGTAGTTAGCCGCGCTAATAGCTCCATTCCCGCTTGAAGGCAGGACGAAACTAGTAACCCCTCGACTCAGTAGATAACTTATCTGATAAGCCACACCTCGGTCTTTGACACTGCCGGTGGGATTTTTATCTTCCCTTTTCAAATACAAATTATCGCCCTGTTCCAAGGGCGTGTGTCCCTCCCCCAGAGACATTTTCCATTCAGATTCGATTTCATCGCCCAACACTTGAGGATAATCCCAGATTGATTGTGCGCTGTTCATGTGATACAAATTATAGCTATAATTACCACTCCAAAGCTATGTCAGAAAATCTTGCTTACCAATGCCCAGACCCAACCTGCGGGCAAAACTCACTTACCTTTCCCCAAGACCTAATGGTTGGTGACGTCATCGAATGCCCCAATTGCGCGGCGGAAGTAGAGGTTACCTCGCTGGAACCAATCGTATTTCGTTTAATTGAAGAAGACAAGTGAGCGAATTTTCACTTTTAAACTACATCACCACCCCTTCATCCTAAATACCCCATCCCCAGACTCAGGGTTATACAGACTCCCCAAGCTCTCGCCTGTAGACTTCAACTTCTCCTCCCACTGCCAATCTTCCATATTTCCACTTGTTTGTACGACCCCAATATGCGCGCCTCTCACCTCAGTCATTCGCGAAGAATGTACATAATGACCTGTCGTGGACGAACTACCTCTCGACGACGAGTCTTTTCATAGATACTTTCTTCATCTATACCGTAGAATTCAGCAACTTTTGCAACGATATGCTTAATAGATACACTTTTTTGTGGACGAGAGAATGAACGAAGTGAGTGGCGTACCTCCGCAATATCAGGAGGAACCCCCTTCACTTGTGCGTGAC
>CAYXHB010000015.1:4879-16099 GCA_964464795.1 uncultured Gammaproteobacteria bacterium | reverse complement strand
GTTCATCACCACACCAGCCACAATCACCGCTGCCTTGACCCATGGTTTCTGACTATAAAACGCCCGGCTCTTAGAAATTACCTTCCCATCCACCTTATATCCCTCTTCACCCTCCGCATCCTCTCCATACATCCGCACAAACCCGCCAAACGGCAACCAATTAATCGAATAAATCGTCTCTCCCCACTTAATCCCAAACAACCTCGGCGGCAACCCAAACCCAAACTCCTCCACATAAATTCCATTCTTTTTCGCTACCCAATAATGCCCCAACTCATGGATAATAACTAATATCCACAGAATTAGAAAAAACACCACAAACGTTTCCATAATTTACCCATTGTATCAGGCTTAATCCTCTCCAGACAAACAGGAAAAAATAAAGCCCGGCATGAACATTGCCATGCCGGGCTTGTAGTACTTAGAAATTGAGATGCCCCTTACGGGTCTTAGTGGAGTAATATCCACTAATTCCGCGATTTCCATGAGTAGGGCAATAACAACGGCGCCCATCAGGAAATTCTACATACATGCTGCCGTTCTCCCAGCGGACAACCCAACCCGTTTCACGAAACTCAAAGTTTCCCGAAATCAACCAACTCTCGCCAGACCCATCCTCGCGTCCAACGGAATTGACACAGAACTCAACTGGCACCCAGCTAACAACACTCTTAACCTCACATTCAAGCCAGAAGGTCACTTTCTTTTGACTTGACGAATCGCCATCAAACAATGCGACCATCAAGTCCCACTTCCCTGGACCATTTCCGATCTTTACCATGGCGGCCATACGGCATCTCCTTTTAAGGTACTAGCTTCAAAATAGAGTGAAGCAAGCTCTCTTATCCTAGTGTTACAGGACGACCAATACATACATATTGGAATTAGTCCAAATCATAGCACAAAAACAACCAAAAAGCAATATTATAGGATATAAATTAAAACAATTTTCACTACATTGGACTCTCTACTGCTCTATCTTCTTAAACCCTACACCTTCATCAACTCTTCTTCCTTAGCCTTACCCAGAGCGTCAATCTCTCCAATCATCTCATCAGTAAGCCTCTGGGCTTCTTTTTCCAATCTATATTTATCATCCTCGCTCAAGTCTTTAGCTTCAAATTGTTTCTTTATCTCAGCCATCGCGTCTTGTCTGGCTTGGCGTACGGCCACTTTACCGTTCTCCAACTTAACTCCCAAGAGTTTAACAAACTCCCGCCGTCTTTCCTCAGTCAACTCCGGAATCCTAATTCTCACAATCTCCCCATCAACTACTCCGTTCAAACCCAACCCGCTATTATTAATTCCTTTGGCAATCTCACCAATGATGCTCTGGTCCCAGGGCTTCACCACCAGCGTCTGGTTATCCTCAGCATGGATACTAGCCACCTCCATCACTCGTAGAATCTGGGTTCCGCCATAAGCTGCCACGGTCACATTCTCCACAATTGACGGTGTAGCTCGCCCTACCCGTATCCGCCCCACCTCATCAGCCACTGCGTCCACACTCTGCTTCATTCGTTGCTTCGTACTGTTAATATCCATATTTCTCCTCTTAGTCTACCAAAAACACGGCTAAAAGAAAGCCGTCAAATTACCCCTCCACTTCCTCACCCAAACCATACCTGACGAATCTACGCACCTGGATATTCTCGCCAATCTTAGCCACCGCAGCTTTCACCAAAGCATCAATTGTCATCTTGCTATCGCGAATATAAGCTTGCTTGAGCAAATCCTCCACACTCTCAGGGTTCATAGATGCAATCTGCATGGCCACTTCCTTGGCCAATTGTACAAACTCCTCATTTCTGGCTACGAAATCAGTCTCGCAGTTAATCTCGACCATCGCACCGACTTTACCGCCAGCATGGATGTACGAATAAACCAACCCTGAGTTAGCTTCGCGCTCCGACTTCTTAGCTGCTTTTTCCAAGCCTTTTTCCACCAGAGCCGCCTTGGCTTTCTTCAAGTCCCCATCATTTTCTTCTAAGGCAGTCCGGCAATCCACAACTCCAGCCCCGGTTTCTTCCCGTAATTTTTTAATCAAATCCAATGAAACAGCCATAGCTTTAGTTTTCTTCTTTAGTTTCGCTAACAGCTTCTTTTTGCGCACTTGCAACTCTGGAACTCGCGCCTTCCACAATCGCATCGGCTAACTTGTTAACAATAAGCGCTACTGACTTCACCGCATCGTCATTAGCCGGAATTACCCAGTCCACATCAGAAGGGTCAGCATTAGAATCAACCAATCCTACTACCGGCACTCCCGAACTCTTGGCTTCATCAACCGCGACTTTTTCCCGCCTGGTGTCCACCACTACCATAACCTCCGGTTGTTCCTCATAAACCGCCAACCCGCCCAAGAATCTCTCCATCTTCACTACATCACGATCAATCAAAAGTTGTTCTTTCTTTGTATATTGGCTCAACTGTCCAGCTTCTTTTTGCGTTTTGAGTTTTTTCATTTGGCTCATTGACCTGCGCATTTGCTTGTAATTAGTCATCATTCCCCCCAGCCATCGTTCAGTCACATAAGCCACCCCAGCCCGCTTAGCTGCCTCCCGCACAATATCCTGAGCCTGCCTTTTGGTGGCGACAAACACAATCCGCTTGCCGTCCCGCGCAGCTTCTGTCAGATATCCAACCGCGGCTTCCAGGCCTTCTTTGGTTTTCACCAAATCAAACACATGCAGTCCATCGCGCTTAGCGTACAGATAAGGCTTCATTTTAGGATTCCACCTACGAGCCTGATGTCCGAAATGACATCCTGCTTCCAGTAGGTCTTTGAGTGAAATTTCTTCAGCCATAAAAAAACTCCTATTTCTACAAAACAGGAGTGACACAAAAAATAATTTCCTTTGCGCCTCTCTTGTTCCGCCACTTAGTACTAAAACCGATTATCCGGCAGAGAGTACTTAACTAAGTGTGAGTAATATCCTTATTGTACTAAACCAATCCGTAATTGACAATCCCCTCATAAACCTGCCATTCTCAATATAAGCGTATATTATGGTCACCCGCAAAACTCGTCTCCAAATCACCATCGCAGTCCTTGTACTCCTTCTCTTAGGAACTCTAGCTGTCCTGGTGCCTTACTTCCTCAGCCAGCGAGAAACTCTCGTACCCACTCCTACAGAAGCCGCTCTGCCTAACGTAGTGGTCTCTCCTCAATGCAATGCTTCTGGTAATGTAGTTCTTAACTTTTCAATTACCCTCCAGTCTGCCAGCCCCTGTAAAGACGTCATTGTCCGTGACTTACAAACAGACCAAAAACAATCCTTCAATAATGTCTGCTCAACCCAACCAATCACAGGGTCGTTCACAACCACTCAAGGCAGCCTTAATAGCGGCATTATTTTTGTAGAAACATTCAATACCGGTAGTTCCCCCTCCAATCCTACAGGTTATCAAAAGGTCAAAAAAACATACGCACCGCACGAATGTACAGCCCCAACTCCCACCGATGTCCCTACTCCTACACCTGAAGAGCCTACGCCCACCCCCGAGGAAGAAGAACCGTCCCCAACTCCTACACCCACGATGGCAAACCAATGTCCAGACACGCTGCCTGACACTCCAGAACTCCTGACTGTCGCCAAATCCGGAACGAACAGTGTCACCTTAACCTGGACCCAGCCAGACGCCAATGTCGAATACTACCTAATTAGCTACGGAACCGAATCAGGCAACTACATCTATGGCGTTCCCAACACCGGCAAAACCACCAGTTACCAAGTCAACAATCTTGACCTCAGCAAAACCTACTACTTCGTGGTCAGATCCCAAAAAGGCTGTGCCGCCTCCGAAGCCTCCAACGAGATCGAATTCACTCCCGAGTCCGGTCCAACCAGCACTCCTGGTGCTAACCCCACTCCGACGCCGACGCCAACTCAAACCGTTGCCGAAGCCACTCCAACCTTGCCGGTAGCCGGTAGCAGCACTCCAGTTGTAGTCTTAAGTACCATCATCTCCGTAGTCGTCATCGCTGCCGTCCTCCTCCTCCTCTAAAACTCTACCCAAGACAAAAAACGCATCTTGCCAGCCAAAGGTTCCAAGTCTTAAACTAAAAAGCACGGACGCACTAGGTATAAATGATATTAAAGATATGCTCCGTGCGGTAATCAACGGCCAGAGCGTACTCAAGGGTAAGTTACTGGAAGAGATCCAAGAAGTAAAATCCGAAATCATCAAACTAAAGAAAGAAATCACAGACGTTGAATCCCGCCTGACCGCGCGCCTGGACGTGATTGGTCTACAAGTTGCCAATCTAGAAGACGATGCCGCCTCTAGAGAAGATTTGGAAGAACTTGAGATGCGTGTAAAATCGCTGGAACCGGCAAAATCAGCAAACTAACCCACCCTACCTCCCAGCTGCCTCCACCACATTCGCCATCAGACACGCCACGGTCACCGGCCCCACTCCCCCTGGCACTGGTGTCACGAATCCAGTCGCAGCACTAGCCGACATGAAATCTACGTCCCCTTTAGGCGCCCCCACATCAATCACCACCGCACCATCTTGGAGCATCGCCCCATTTATCAAGTTCTCCTTACCTGTGGCACTTATCACAATCTCGCCCATCTTCACTATTTCAGCCAAATTCTCCTCGCTTGACCGCGCCCACACCACCGTTGCTCCCCAGTTTGACAACAACGCCACTAAAGGTTTCCCCACTTCCCACCCGCCGCCGATCACCACCGCTCTCTTCCCAGCCAAAACTTTCTCCATTGCTAACATGTCCTTAATATCCAAAGGAGCCTTGGTTTGTCCTATCCCATACACTAATATCTGGCCAACCGAGGCCACTGTCGCCGGTAACAAGACCACCTCCCCAGCCATCACCCGCCCCACGCTGTACGGATTTAGACAATCCACATCTTTATCAGCCCGAATCTCACCCAAAGCAGAGTACAAATCCCCCTCTACCTGAGCCGGCAATTGCACCATCACTCCATGCACTTCCACGTCATTACAAAACTCACGAATTTTCCCTCCCAGTTCCTCAGCTCTCACGCCCGCGTCCATAACCACAGTCTCGAAATCTATCCCCAGACTCTCCGCCGCCTCTGACTTCAGCCTGCCGTATAACCTACTAGCTTCGTTTTGACCTACGCAAATCCACACCAGTTTGGGAACAATCCCCAATGACTGAATTTTTTGCTTTGTCATTTCGTTCAACGCCCGCGCGAATTCTCTGCCGTCAAAAATCATATACTTTAATGGTAACAAATATTTTTCACTTCTCTATATAATGTTATCCATGCCCACCGAATTTCACCCTGACCAAATCCAACTCCTCCACCAACCGCAAGCCAACGACCCCAAATCTACTAACGGTCAACTCACCATCATTGCTGGTTCTGACCTTTTCCACGGCCCAGCTCTCTTTGCTCTCATGATAACCACCCGCTTAGTAGACATGGTGTTTTTCACTTCTCCAACTCCAGAATTTGAATCCGCCGCCACAGCCATCAAAAGCCGCCTCGGCAGCTTCATCTGGGTACCATTTGAGGAAATTGATGGCTACATCACCAAATCCGATTCGATTCTCATCGGCCCTGGACTCAAACGTTATCACGGCGATAAACAACCATCCGAAAGCCTCGACGAAACAGGACAACAGACCCGCGACCTAACTCTCAGACTAACTTCCAACCATCCAGACAAACAATGGATTATCGACGCCGGCAGCCTCCAGGTTATCCAAGCCAAAGAAATCCCCCCCAACGCCATCATCACTCCCAACTCCAAAGAATACGAAATCTTATTCGGCACTTCTCTCCCCAGCGACCTAGAACAAAAAATCTCTACCCTCACCTACCAATCCCAAACCCATTCCTGCCATATCGTCGGTAAAGGCAACCCGACTATTGTGGCTTCTTCTGACGGCCAGGTTACGTTTAACAATGGCACCAATCAGGGTTTCTCCAAAGGCGGCACCGGCGACTGTATGGCTGCCCTAGTTGCGGCTCTTACTACCAAAAATCCCCCTCATCTATCCGCCATCGCCGCCGACTACATCGCCAAGACAGCAGGCGCAGAGTTGTCCCAAACATACGGCCCTTTCTTCAGTGCCGACGACCTCGCAGCCCAAGTCCCTAAGACCTTAGCCCAACTTATCCAACCTTAATACTTAAAAACACAGCTCGCCTTCTCACCTCTACTCTACACCTTCACCTCTTCAACCTCGCCCACTCCCGGCACTGGATAAACCCGCGCCATCTTAGCCACTTGGTTGCCAATATCCCGCAGCTTCTTATTCTGATACAACCCATCGGCCTTATCACCATAATCACGAATAATCTCCATCACATCATTCATATAAATTGCTATCTGTTTCATCTCGGGCACACTCATGCCTCGGGTAGTCAGCCCCGGCGTCCCAAACCGTAAACCCGAAGGATTCATCGGCCCAGCCGGATCATTGGGAATAGAATTCGCATTCATCACCATACCCGCAATCTCCATCGCCACTGCCGCGACCTTACCGCTCACGCCAAACGGCCTCACATCAGCCAGCAGCAGATGTGTATCAGTCCCGCCAGTTGCCAGACTCCACTCTTTGGCCACCAGCTCCCCAGCCAACACATTCGCGTTCTGGACAATCTTCCTCGCGTACAGCTTAAACGGTGACTTCTTAGCCTCAGCCAAAGCCACAGCCAGAGCCGCAATCTGGTTATTATGCGGCCCACCTTGCAACCCAGGGAAAACAGCCTTATCTATCCGCTCTCCCATATCAGACATCTTTCGCAGCCCTTTACGAGTCACCATAATCATCGCACCTCGTGGTCCGCGCAGTGTCTTATGAGTCGTAGTCATGATTACATGGGCGAATCCGGCCGGGGACGGATGCATCTTGCCTACCACCAAACCGCTGATGTGAGAAATATCAGCTACCAATAAAGCTCCCACCTCATCGGCAATTTTGCTAAATTTCCCAAAATCAACCAACCGCGGATAAGCCGAATACCCGCAGACAATCATCTTTGGTTTCTCCGCCAACGCAAGCTCGCGGACTTTATCGAAATCAATCCTGCCATCCTCACCCACTCCATAATGCACGGCTCGGAAATAAGTCCCGGCAAACGTAACCTTGTCATGGCCATGCGACAGATGCCCGCCATCCTTCAGACTCATCCCCATCAACGTATCCCCAGGTTGCAGGAGAGCCATATAAATCGCCGCGTTGGCAATCGACCCTGAATAGGGTTGCACATTTACATAAGGCACGTCATACAATTCTCGGGCTCTCTCAATCGCCAAACTTTCCAATCCATCATAAACCTCGTTCCCCTGATAATATCGTTTACCCGGATAGCCTTCGGAATACTTATTACTAAACACTGACCCCAACGCTTCCATCACTGCTTTACTCATATAATTCTCGCTTGGAATCATTTCCAAGGTGTCTACCTGGCGCTTATGCTCTTCTTCCAATAATTTAAATACTTTCGAGTCAGTTTTTCTTAAATCCATAATAAATTTCCAGTTTCAAAAAAATCTCTAAGTCAATCAACCTTTCTCATATTACCTCTTTTTTCTCTCCAGTTCAATCCTAAAAATTATCCCTGTTTAGCATTATAAATTTCCAAATCCCGCATCTGCCGATAAACCATCTGGCTCCATCTATCCCAATACCGCACGTCATCGCCTGTAAACTCGGATAAAGGTGACAATCTGATTTGCAAATTTTTGCGCGAACTAACCAAATTACTATCCCCTTCAATTAAATAAACTATCCCAAAATGCCCGCTTCCCAACTCGTCAGTATTATCATTCACCACTCCCAAAGTGCTCACGGTTAAATTCCCTTTGTATTCCATCTCCTGCAAAAAACGCTCTTTTATCCACTCATCAAGCGACCCAACTTTATCCATTTCATGCTTAAATACATGCCCTCCAAACCCCAAAGAATATTTATTATACAACCGTGTATGCGGCCCTTCCTGCTTTTTCTTTAATTCCAAATAGTAATTATTCCATCGAAAAATAGTCCAAGGGATAACCTGCTGTACCTCACGATTATCCTCAGCCTCGTCTCGCTTCATCCACAATGGGTTCTCCTGCGCCAACTTAGCATAAAAACTTCCCCACGATTCACCCAAAAGAAACCCCTGCCACGCTCCATGCTCAAAAACCACGTTGTTAGGTAAAGTCAACAACTCCTCCTTGCCCTCAATCAGAGTCCCAAATTGATAAAATTTATTATTCATATTTTCACTCTATCATAACCAACTTCTCCTGCGAATACTTACTCATAATTAAACAATTCTCTCACCTCAAGGGGTAACTGTTCAAGTTCACGACCAAACATGCTCTTAACCTGTCTCAAAATCTGTTCGAAATCCACCATCAACCCTTGTTTCTCAAGCTCGCTGCGCAACCCATCTTTACCAAGTTTATCAAACACCCCTATCCACATCGGCATCTGTGCCTCGACGTCCGCCCAATCATACTGACTTGCCAGATGAGGAAACTTCCTCATTCGCCCTAGAACCTCAAATAAAGTCTTCTCCAAATTCAATTCCCCGCTCTCAACCACCTCCCAATAATTACCGCTAATCAAACCATCGTCAAAATAATCAATCCCCCATAACTCCTCATACAGAACTTTGTGCTCTGCATCTCGCGACCGTAGTATCTCCACCGCATTTTCACCTCGGGAGTCCTTACTCACCCGCGCCGCTCGCGCCTCAACCCCGGCTTTGAGAAAGACTGAAAAAACCCGCTCTTGTTTCCCTATCCGAAAAGTTGATAAGTCCGATTCCAAAATCACATTCTCCTCGTTGAGCAACACCCAGTCTACATATCTATCCATCAACTTACCAATACTCCGCTCCAGCAGCCTATCTGCTTCCAACCTCGCCACACCTTCATTCGCGTATCCCAGTTGCATACCCAAATAACGAAACACCGAGCCAATATAGACATATTTTCTTTTCAAAGCCAAAGCCAAAATCAACGTCACCGTCGTAGACCCCACGCCGCTCCATCCGCTCACCGCCACATTTACCATGTTCCTAGTATAACCACAAACTCACTTCCAACAAACACTCATTCCCTTCTATGACGACTCATCTTCACCAGTTTGCTCCAGCGCCCTAAACACCCTCCTACCACTTTCGTCCAAATAAAACTCACCTCCCCGAGACGGCACTTTTACGGTTTTTCCACTCTCAAGCGTACCTTGAAGATAAGTATTTGCCAACGCACTCGCAACTGGTTCTGCTTTCACACTTCCCCTAGGTATTTCATCCGTGACAATAACCGCTCTGCCAGACTCATCGTCCCTACGAACTCTAATACCACCCAAAGGATGGACTGTAATTATTTTTCCTTTTTCAAAAGATGCCTGAAGATGTCCACTTGTCCCGATTAATGCTTCCGCCCTCTGTGCCAAACTCTCACTTTCCGACCCAGGTTTAATTTCCTTCATAGCTACCATAATACAACAACTCATACCATTATCAAAAAACCTTCCGTCTCACTTCCGACAGATAACCCACGCCTCCCCACTCCTCATTATCACCCCTGACAACTCCAACATGGTCAGCATCTCCATCAAACTGGCCATACCTACTTTCAACTCCCGCGCCAAGTCATCACCACTCATCTCCCCTCTCCCCAGCAACTCAATTATCCGCATCTCTTGCTCACCCAAATCCTGCTCATGTTTGCGCCTCACCACCGTCGGGCTAATCGGCAACTCACTCAAGACATCCTCCACACTCGACACTGGTGTAGCCCCAGCCTTCAATAGCCCAATCGGAGCTGCCGACTGGCTACTGGTAATCGGCCCTGGCACCACCAACACGCTCCTACCCAACTCAGCCGCAAACCCAGCCGTAATCAGCGTTCCGCTCTGCGCACTCCCTTCAACTACAAGTAACGCGTCACTCAACCCCGCCACCCACTCGTTACGAGCCGGAAAAGTCGCCGGCACCGGCACCACTCCAGGCGGATACGGACTCATCAGCACCCCGCCTGATTCATAAACCTGCCGCGCCAAACTGCTCCTCCCCCCAACCTTAAGAGTATCCAGTCCTCCGGCCCATACTCCAATAGTCATCCCGCCTGACTCTACACAAGAACGATGAGCAGTCTCATCCACACCATACATCAACCCTGACACAATCCCCACTTTTTGCTCCACCACTCCACACACCATCATCTTAGTCACTCCTACCCCATAGCTGGTAATCTTGCGCGTGCCCACCACCCCCAGCCATGCCTGTTTCCACAGTTGGCCCCAGTCTTTCACCTTAGTCTGCACATAAAAAACTCGTGGCGCATGCGCAATCTCCTTGAGCTTATCCGGATATTCTTTATCACTCCATGCTAGATAATTTATACCTAATGACTTCAGTTTCTTCTCAAAATTATCAAGTTTGAAATTTTTCTGAAAACTTTTCACCTTTCCTCGCAAACCAACTGGCCATTTCTCACTTATCTCTTCAAACTCCCTCCAGGCCGCGCTCACACTCCTAAACTCACTCTCCAACTGAGCAATTCTCCCCGGCCCCACTCCAGGACACAAACTCCACGCCAGATATGCTTGCCTCTCTGTCATATTATTATCATATCCAAAAACCGATTGACTTTGACCACCAACTTATCCCACACTATACGTGCTTATGAAATTCCTCATTACAGGCGGCTCCGGATTCCTCGGGTTTCATTTAATTAAACGGCTCCTCAAAGACAAACATACAGTGACTATCCTGGACCGTGATGACTTACCAGAACAAAATTTATTACCTAAACTCAAATTTTTAAAAGGCGACGTCCGTGACACAAACCTGGTAGACCAAGCCGCCCAAGGCCAGGACATCATCATCCACGCCGCCGCGTCTCTACCGCTAGAACCCGCCAACCAAATCACCACAACTACCATCAACGGCACCCAAAACGTCCTCACTGCAGCCGACAAACACCAAGTCAAGCGCACTATCTATGTCAGCTCAACCGCCGTCTACGGCATCCCCGAGCGCCACCCGCTCTATGAAACCGACACAGTCCAAGGCGTCGGGCCTTACGGCATCGCCAAAATAGAAGCCGAGATATTATGTGCCAAAGCCCGCGCCAAAGGCGCCATGGTTCCTGTCGTCCGTCCCAAGACCTTCATCGGCACCGAGCGCTTGGGGGTATTCCAAATCCTCTTTAATTGGGTTCGCTTAGGTAAACGTATTCCCATCATCGGCTCCGGCAACAACCGCTAC
>CAYXHB010000015.1:430-4869 GCA_964464795.1 uncultured Gammaproteobacteria bacterium | reverse complement strand
CTACCAGTTACTCGAAGTCGAGGATTTGGTCCAGGCCATCATGCTTCTTGCCAAAACTAAATCTTCATCTGCCAACGACGTGTTCAACGTCGGGGCTGGGGAATTCCAAACAGTTAAAGAAGACGTCGGCGCCCTCTGTGAACATGCTGGCAACGGCTCTCGGGTTTTCCCGGTTCCCGCGGCACTTGTTAAACCAACTCTACGCACTCTCGACATCCTTCACCTCTCTCCGCTCTATAAATGGGTTTACGAAACAGCCGACAAAGATTCCTTTGTTTCCATATCCAAACTCCAGAAACTAGGTTGGCAACCTCACCGTAGCAACGCCCAAACTCTTATCCATGCTTACGACTGGTATCTCGAGCATTACCAAGAAGTCGAACATAGCACCGGCACATCTCACCGCGTCGGCTGGAATCAAGGTTTTCTCGGAATTATCAAAAGGTTCATGTAACTTCTCTCGCATCACCACCAGCCTTGTCACTTGTGCATGTTCACTAATTCGTTGACAAAATTTTACTTATTAATCCCCCAGACTTCCAGTTAGCCGTCATCCCGCACTTGATGCGGGATCCGGGAGTCAAGGTAACTACAGTAAATACCAGATTGCCACATGCACAAATTAATTTAAAAAAACTTGTTGATAATTTGTGCTTTCGCAATGACGAGAAAGGTGACAAGGCTAGTGCTAGATTCTTACTTCGTACATCTTTCTCCCCCAATCTGCCTTTTTCTTGATACAATATAAACAATTAAACCAATGCCTACCTTCGTCTATCATTTATTCCGCTCTCTCCGTCCTCGCCAGTGGGTCAAAAACATCTCCCTTGCCGCCCCTCTTGTCTTCTCAGGAAATTTAATCAACTCTGTTCAATTCATCCAAACTCTCCAAGCCATTTTCATTTTCTGCTTGGTTTCATCATCAGTTTATCTATTCAACGATATCGTCGACCGCGATTCAGACCGCAAACATCCGTTCAAGAAATTCCGCCCTATCGCCTCAGGTCACATCAGTATCAACCAAGCCATCATCTTTTCTGCTATCTTCCTTGCCACCGGCTTATACTTAGCCGCAAAGCTTTCACCTTTTCTTTTAATTTTCACTCTTATCTACATTGCCTTGCAGATTGCCTACTCTTTCTACCTCAAACACATCGCTATCGTTGATGTCTTTGTTATTGCCGCCGGGTTTATGCTCCGAATCTACGCCGGCGGACTGGTTATCAACGCTCACATGTCCATCTGGTTCCTCATTTGTGTCATCTCCACCTCTCTGTTAATCGCCGTCGGCAAACGCCGCGCCGAACTTGCCATTCTAACTGACAACGCGGTATCGCACCGAACCGTACTTGGCAAATATCCGGTAGAGGTCCTCAACAGCTACGTCAATATGTTTGCCACTGCTGCTTTCTTATCATGGGCTCTGTTTACTTTCTTCGCGCCTTCACCCGCCAGTATCAGTCAGCAATTCCCTGAACTTTTCGCCCTCTTGCCCCAAACTCTAGCTGGTCACAACAAATGGCTCATGGCCACCATCCCAGTAGTAATTTACACTATCATGCGCTACCTCAAAATCATCTTCGACGGATCCAAAGCCGAGTCACCAGAGCGAATTCTCCTCACCGACAAACCCCTGCTTACTTCCGTCATTGTCTTTGGCATCATGATTATCACCATCATCTACATCATTCCCGAAGCCTAAATCTCAAGATTAAACCAATAATCAGTCAACTCCTTGGCAATGGGAGCCGCGACGGTAGACCCCTCTCCGCCACCTTCCACAATCACACTGACCACTAGGGGCTTACGTTTTTGGCCTTCTTCCGCCCCCAAATCCATAACAGTAAACCACGCGTGTGTAGCCCGTTTACCCAAAGCATCCCGCGGCCCAAACTCAGCCGTACCTGTCTTACACCCGACCCGTGGAACAGAATTAAAGAACACTCCCGCCGTCCCCCCGGGACTACAAGCTGCTACCATTCCCGAAATCACCGTCTCCAAATTATCACGGCTCACTCCCACATCCTCACACTCAGACTCACCTTTCGCCAGTCGCGGACGACACAATTTGCCTTCATTACCAAACACACCCGTCATCACCGCCACCTGCATTGGAGTCGCCAACACATCTCCTTGGCCAATTGACATATGGTAACTATTGCCCAAATACCACCGTTCATTGCGTGTCTTCAGCTTCCACTCAGAGTCAGGTATCAATCCAACCGCCTCTCCTGGTATCTCAACTCCAGTTGCTTGTCCTAACCCAAACTTACGCGACCACGATGCCATCGCCTCCGGTCCCAACTTCCCTCCTAAATCATAAAAAAACGTGTCTGTTGATCTTCCCAACGCTCTCACCACGTTCATCGCTCCTTCTCCAGCTCCGTATCTCAAATAATACCAATTACGAAACTGATAACTACCCATCTGAATCAAGCCTGTGTCCGTATAGGTCGCGTGTTTATCTATCTTGCCCTCTTCCAGACCTGCCGTTGCCACTACCATCTTAAACACTGACCCAGGCGGATACATCGACCCGGTCACTCTATTGAGCAACGGCCGAGCAGGGTCGCTAAACAACTCTCCCAAGGCATCATTAGTCTGATACCTTGCCCCTAGTCTCGACCGCATCCCAAACCACTCCGGGTCAAAGGTTGGTCCCGAAACCATCGCCAACACCTCGCCTGTAGTCGGGTCAAGGGCAACCACTGCACCCACCTTCTCACCCAAAGCTGCGTAAGCTTTCTTCTGTAACTCCAAGTCAATCGTCAAGTCCAATCTGTTTCCTCCAATTGGTGGCTGCCTCCCAAACTCCCTTACTGCTCCGCCTGAAGTATCGACTTCCAAGAGCAAGGTTCCATCTGTTCCTCGCAACGCACAGTCATACCAGGCTTCCACGCCTCCTCTTCCTATAAGGCTGCCCAATTCTAACTTTTTGGCGCAAGACTCATTATCCGCTCCAGACTTAGCAATCTCATCTTCAGTCGATTCTCCCAAATACCCAAGCACATGCGCCATTTCTTTCCCATAGAAATACTCTCTATCAACAGCCTCAATCACCCGCACCGCCTCATCTCCCTTTTGCAAACTCAGAGCCTCATCCCTATCAATCACCACAAAATGCAAGCCTTTAATACTATCAATCACCAACTTACGAAACACCGGCACATTCCTCACCAAAGGCTCCCCATTTCGGTCATAAATTATTCCTCGCGAGGCCGGGATAGACACCAACCGCACTCTTTGTTCATCTGCCATCGCGAAAAAATACTCTCCTCTCCACACCTGCAAATCCATCGCCCGCACTAACATAGCTCCTATTCCAATCACAAGACATAGCCACCAACCAACTCGCCACCTTCGCGGCTGTTCCCGATTATACAACTGGAAATCTGATTTTGAATGAATATGATCCCCAATCAACCATCCCCACTGTCCCATAAAAACCAATATATCACAGTCTCTACCTAATAATCACTCCTACCCACGAAACCGCCCTATTATCCACTGGCCAAGCAATTTGAGCGTATTGATATAACGAAGTCTCGTCAGTAATAGACACAGACAATACCCGTCCAATCGGCACTCCACCTACCATATTATCTGCGCCAAGACTCACCACTCCATCTCCAACCCTGACTTGGTCACTCACCAACAATCCCCGAACTTCTAACACCTCATCCCTCGCCGACATAATCCCTTCCACTCTTGTGCCATCGCGTCCCAAAACCGACACTTGCCATTCTGTTCCTGTTACATCCAAAGTTGTTACTTTTGACTTCAAGTCACTCACTTGCTCAACTTGTCCCCATAACACTCCGTCAGCCACCACGGCCATGCCTCGTTCAACTCCCTGACTAATTCCCAGATTTATCCATACCCCATCATCAACCCGCGACAACACTCTTCCCATCACCACTTGGCTCTCTGGGTTTGTCACTGTAATTAGTTGTCTCAAAGCCGCGTTTTCACCACGCAAACTCTCAATCTCAGCCATTAACTGCAACTCACCGCGCACCAACTGGCGCATTTCCACCAACTCACTACTCAAACTGTCACTTCCAACAAACCGTGTCCATGATTGCATGACGTTCATTTTCCTCATCTCAATCGCCGCTTCAACCGGGTTGAAAAATCTCTCTCCTAATACCCGCACTCCCCGCAGTCCTCCTAGCATATCCACTACACCCAACGCCAAAGCAGCAACTATCATTACCGCGGTCTGCTTCACGACCAACTTGTCCTCCATAATTTATTTTAACCCTCCTACCATCCGCACCCGGTCTAACAATAACGGCTTATCGTACAAAGCCAAACATCCCCTAACTACACACGTCAACGGGTCATCAGCCACCCAAACCGGCATTTTTGTATACTCAGCCATCACGCTGTCCAGATGGGGTAGCAACGCCCCGCCCCCGGCCAATATAATCCCCCGC
>CAYXHB010000015.1:0-420 GCA_964464795.1 uncultured Gammaproteobacteria bacterium | reverse complement strand
AGGTACTTCTTCAATCGTATCCTGTACAGCTTCCAAAATAGCCTCCACCACTGGTCTGATTGCTTTACTGACTTCCAGACTATCAAGCGCCATCGACTTTGGTACCCCTGACTCCAAGTCTCTACCGCGAATCACCATCGTTTGCTCAGTTGGTGAGTTTTTACCAGCTTTGGAACCGCGATACCCACTCACAGCTCCGATAGTTAATTTAATCCTCTCAGCCGTGGCTTCGCCGATTAACAGCCCATGAGTGTTACGCACGTACTGAATAATCGCACTATCCATCTCGTCCCCCGCCATTTTGATTGATTTTTTCACCACCATCCCAGATAGAGAAATGGCAGCTATCTCAGTTGTCCCACCTCCAATGTCAACAATCAGCACCCCCGTCGGCTCCTCAACGGGAGCGCCGGACCCAAT
>CAYXHB010000014.1:0-16285 GCA_964464795.1 uncultured Gammaproteobacteria bacterium | reverse complement strand
ATTTGGGAAGAGGTGTAAGGAAATGAGATAGCGCCTGAGGGTGGATAAGGCGCTTGGTCGAGAACGATGGTGGTGTTCTCGTGGTTGGGCGAGATGGCTTTGATAGTAATAAATTGCGGTTGGGTAACGTTGGGAGCCAAGGTGATGTTAAGTCTTTCGGTTGAGATAGTGCGGTCGTAAACTAATAAGAGATTGGCGGCAGCCATGTTTGCTTCTAGCGGAAAATCGACCCCCGTGGGAATAGATGAGTTGTTGAGCTGGGGAAGCGGATTGCCTGTACTAAGGTCGGTGACGTGTTTACCTATTGGTGTTGAAATTGAAGTGATTTCGTAAGGTTGGAATTGTTGGGTGGTGAGTTCTTTGACAGCGGCGTATGAGTAAGAATGGGATAAGGGAATTTCAATCAGTGTGGGGAGTTGGATTTGGGGAGTAATGGGTGAACTGATTTGTCGAAAACTAGTGATGTCAAAATCAGATGACGGCGGCAGAGTGAGTGCTGTAACTGTTTGGGTCGAAAAAATAAACAGTATCAGGACGAGGAATGTTTTCTTCATAATTATTTTTTCTTGAAACGGTTGAGGAGGATGACTGACCCCATGAGCAACGCGCCGGTTAATGCAAAGGTGAGAATACGTCCGGTTAGTTCCATGCTACTGGTCTCGACCAACAAGAGCCACGCAATTACGGAAATGGTTAAGATTTGGCCATAGCGGTGAGTGACATGGCGGGAGGTGAGCTGGCCATAGAAGTAGGTAAACAGTCCGACTATCAAGTAGATTGCTATCGTGAGCATACGGGCGAAGAATGTTTGAGGGAAGGTGGCGTGGTTAACTAACCAAATTAGAGTTAGTGTGTAGATACTGGCTGTAACAATGGCGGCAGTGGTTGCGTTTTTGAGTTCGGAGATAAGGGGTTGGAGTTTTTGGGGAAGGTTATATCTGAGATACAAGCCGACAACCCACAGACAAATTGTCAGGCCAACCAAGGCCGCGGCATCGTTGTGGTAAATACCAGTTCTCCATTGACTAGAAGTGACGGATGGGAATGAAAGAGCAATTGGGATGGCGAAGTAAAGTAAAAGTGTGGAGGATATCTGTTGGGTAAATAAACGGACACTGACGAGAGGAATGAGGGTTGCGATTAGACTTAGAGAAATGACTTCGATAGGACCGTCGAACTCTATCATAGCCGCGCTGGTTAACAAAAAGAGAGCCGCGGCAGAGTATGTATAGACAGGGTAGGGAGATTGACCGATATGGCCGATTAAGTAAGCGCCGAACAAGAACCCAAGTGATAGAGACAGGAGGGCTAGACTTTGCCACTCTGGATTGACTAAGCTGATAATCCAGAGAAAGGAGTATAAACTGATAGCTAGGGCGGTGATTAGGTCTGATGTTTGGGCCTGATGGGACTTATAGATAGTAGCCAGGTTGGCAGTAAAGAAGAGAGAAACAAATGAGACGGCGAAAAATTTGAGTTGGGTGATTTCTCCGGGAGTGAGAGCCCAGAGATTTGAGGATTGGTAAGTTAGGCTATAAAGCCAGACTACGCCTAGGTTAATGACAGTGAGATGGCGCCAATTGGTGAAGGCTGACAACCATAAACTGCCAATGGTCAGGGCGATGAGATAAGAGAAGAGACCTGCGATATTGGGTTCGTAGCTTCCCGTCAGGAGTGGAGCGATGCCGCCGATAATTAAAGCGAATGAGGCTAGGTACTTGTCTTGGTATTTGAGGCTGGAGTAAGTAAGGGTGACCATTACAGCGACGGCTAATCCTAAGGCCGCGAGAGAGGGGAACATTTGGTAGAGGTTCTGGGCTGCGAAGATGGTGACTAAGCTGATTACGGTGCCCAGGAGTTCGATGACTAAGCCTTGATGTCTTTGACGGGTAGCGTACCAATGGCCAAGGAGCATGGTAACGGCTCCGGCAATTAATCCTAAAGTAATTCTGCCTACAGGGCCAATCCAGTTGTTAAGGAAAGCGTAAGAAATAAACCAAATGGTAGATAGGAGGATGAAGAGAGCTCCGACTTTGATAGGCCAGTCATGCACTAGCCAGCGCCAGAGCTGGTCAAGCGAGTCGGAAGTGACTTCTGTTTGCATACTAAGGGAAGAAGGCGGGTTGGAGATGTTGATGTTGCTCTGGGTGGAAAGTGGAGATTCCAGGGAGGAAGCGGTTGGTCTGGCGCGAGGAGCGAGCGGGATTGGGCGAGGTTCGAGTTTGTCTATGCGGTCACGCAATCTGGAGTAACGTTGCTCTGAATAAATAATGTAGACAATCAATCCGATTACGAGAAGAGCAGTCATTAATATTTAGTGTAGAGCGGAGGAGGAGGTAAATCAACTAATGTCGATTTTCAATTTACAATTGCCAATTTTCAATAAATTACTAATGAAACAATGTAGATCACTGTAAATTGATAATTGGTGCGGCACTGTGTTTTGCTATGATGGAGAGGATGTTTATTCGCCCGGAAATTCTTAAAGCCCTAGTGTACGGCGCTAACGATGGAATTGTGACCACGTTTGCGGTGGTAGCAGGAGTGGCCGGAGCCAAGCTATCGGCGGTCGTGGTGATTGTCTTGGGAGTAGCCAACCTGGTGGCGGATGGGTTAAGTATGGGATTGGGAGATTATCTGGGAGCTAAATCTGAAGCAAGGTTGAAACAACTACGGGGTAAACGAGTGGCAAAACAAGGGATTTGGAAAACAGGGGTGGCGACGTTTGGAGCGTTTGTAGTGGCGGGTTCGATGCCGTTGTTGCCGTATTATGCCGGAGCTGTTGGTTTGAGTTTGCCGTGGAGTAGTTTTTCAATCTCGATAGGCGCGACTCTGGGGACGTTATTCTTGGTAGGGAGTCTGAGGTCACTGGTGACGAAGGACAACTGGTTTCGTGATGGCTTGGAGATGATGGGAGTGGGGGCGTTGGCGGCAGGAGTGGCTTATGGGTTGGGAGCGTTGGCGCACACGTATTTGATAGCTTAGTTGACTTTGAGTCCGACAGAGTCAATTTTGGGGAAGTTTTTGCGGACATGTTCCCAGAATTTTTCGGATAGTTTGCTTGAGTAACTGCCGTAACCTGAGCGCTCGGATTTGCCGCAGAGCTTTTGGTCGAACTTTTGGATGATTTCGAGAACCTGGTCGCCGATATCGTTGAACTCCTGCTGGTGGAGTGAAGGCGAGCGCACATAAGCATCGTGAACGAGGCGAAAACGGTCAAAGAGAGAGGCGTGTTTATCAAGCATCTCTTTGTACATTGCTTGGAATTTGGTGGCCATGAGGAAGAGATTAAGGAGTTTGAGTGGAAAAATCAAGGAGGAGGAAGGTGTAAGAAGTATGATAATACTCCAGCCTTGTCATCTTGAGCGGAACGAAGTGGAGTCGTAAAGATCTCTTAGTATGTTGGAGTTCAAAAAACACAAAAACAGCCAAGAGATCCTTCGGCTACGCTCAGGATGACAAGGCTGGTGGTGACAGTTTTTTCCTGTGGAGATTTGGGCTGGGGGGAGAAACCAAGTACAATACGAAGAATATGGATAAAGCAATACGGATTGCCAAGTATTTGGCGCATCAGGGTTATGGTTCTAGACGGGCGATTGAGTTGTGGGTAGACGAGGGTAAAGTTGCCGTTAATGGGGGAATAATCAAAGATAAAGGACATAAAGTTATTCCAGGAAAAGATGTAATCGCAATTGATGGTGAGGAGATAGAAGCGCAAGGGGAGTTCGTGTATTATGCTCTCAATAAGCCGGTAGGGGTGTTATCAACCACCAAAGATAGTCAGAGAAGACGGACGGTGGTGGATTTGGTGAGGGATAGAATTGGGTCTAGGCGGGTATATCCGGTGGGGAGGCTGGACTTGGACTCAGAGGGGTTGATTTTACTAACTAATGACGGGGAGTTGACGCATAAGCTGACTCATCCTAAGTTTCATATTCCTAAGAAATACCGTGTGTGCGTACAAGGTGAGGTGTTGAGATGGAAGCTGGATAAATTGCGAAGTGGTGTGCGGTTGCGCGATGGAGTCACTAGTCCGGCTGAGGTGAAAATAGTCCAGCCGATGAGGAACCGGACTTGGCTTGAGTTTGTGATTAGTGAGGGGCGGCATCGGCAGATAAGGCGGATGTGTGGAGCGGTGAAGCTGTCGGTAATTCAGTTGGTGCGGGTGGAGTTTGGGCCGGTAAAGTTGGAGAGGTTGCCTAGTGGACAGATGAGAGTCTTGGGTGAAGATGAGGTTGAGGTGTTGAGGAGGGCGGTGGAAGAGAGAGGTGAGAAGATGGAGACTGGTAGTTAGGCAGGAGTAAGGTGGATGCAGGATACGAATACCAGATTGCCACATGCACAAATTAATTAGTAGAAACTATGGATAATTTGTGCTTTCGCAATGACGAACGGCCTGAAAAAAAGAAAGAGGGAGATTCGGGTTACTGGGCGGTGGCGAAGAAGTTGTTAACTTCCTCGATGATTTGCTGGGGTAGGATGTTGGATTTGACCAGATATTTTTTGGCGCCGATTTCCATGGCTTCTTTCACTAGGTCTTCGAGGGCAAGGTTGGTGAGGAGGAAGACTGGGATTTGGGCGGCTGGGAGCTGTTTTTCGTGGAGTGCTTTGAGGACATTGATACCATCAAGACCGGGAAGCATGACGTCAAGGAGAATGATGTCAAAGTTAGGGTCAGCAGTGAGTTTCTCGACTGCTACTTGGCCATCGCTGAGGACTTCGACTTCGAATCCAGCTTGGGTAAGCGCTAATTGGTACATTTCGCGAATCATGTCTTCGTCTTCGACAAGAAGGATGCGTTTGGCCATAGAGTTAATATAGCGTACTGGTGGGGGAGTGACAATGGGAAAGATGAGTATTGAAGTACGAATGAAGAAAGGAATACACAAGTGATTCCTCGGCTGCGCTCGAAATGACAAATAAGGTGCCGAGTCGCGGCCCGCCCCTCAGAAAAGGCAGATTTAGGACGACGAATTTTCGGGCGTGGTTGTCGTTTCTGGGATTGTTTGCTCTGACTCTGGCGGGGTTGGAGAAGCAGGTGTTTCTGTAGGCGGTTGTTCAGGAGAGGCGGAAGAGTCTGAGCCTGGCAGCGATTCTTTGGCGATGGGAAGACTGAAAGAGAAGGTCGAGCCTTGGTTGAGGACGCTCTCGACCCAGATTTTGCCGCCGTGGGCGTCGATGATATTTTTGCAAATGTATAACCCGAGCCCTGTGCCTTTGGAACCGGATTTGAGTTCGCCTTGGACGCGGAAGAATTTGGTGAATAATTTGCTGATTGATTCTGAGGGAATGCCTTTGCCGGTGTCAGTAATTGAAGTAATAACAAAGTCGCCTTGGGCATGGAGACTGATTTCAACCGAGCCTCGTTCTGAGTATTTGACTGCGTTGCCGACAAGATTGCTGATGACTTCTTCGATTTTGTTGGCATCGGCCATGACCATGGGAGTAGGAACTGGAGGCGAAGTGAAGATGAGTTTGAGGTTTTTGGTTTGGGCCAGGCCTGTATACTCAACAATCAGTTTTTCGATGATTTTTTCGGATTGGGCCGGCTGGAGCGTGAGAGCCAGTTGGCCTTGTTCAATTTTGGAAACTGAAAGCACGTTTTCAATTAGCCGGTTGAGGCGGACGGTGGACATATTGGCTTTGGTGATGAATTCCTGTTCGGCGGGAGTAAGTTTGTCTAGGGTAGCGGGAGTCTGGAGGAACGACAGATAGCCTTGGATGGTGGTGAGTGGAGTGCGGAGCTCATGGGCGGCCATGGAAGCAAAGTCCAGTTTCATGCGCATGAGTTGTTGCTCTTCGGTGACGTTATGGAGAGTGATAATCCAGCCGAGTTGAGAGTGGTCGGTGATTTTATGGACTGAGAGATTGACATAGAGTAACTGGTGGTTGGGGCCGATGAGTTGGACACCTTCTTTGAAAAAAGTCTGGCGGTTCGTGGCCGCATAATCTTTGGCAAGATACGGTTGGTTTGTTTCTTGCAGAACAACAATTTCATCAAGGGGTTTGGTTAAGGCTTGGCCCTGTGTGGCTCCGGTGAGGCTGGCTGCAGCCGGATTGAAGATGACTATTTGGTAATTGTGGTTGATGACCACTACACCATCTTTAATTCCTTCGAGAAGGGAGGTGAGTTTGTTTTGCTCTTCCAGAGCAATTTGTTGGGCTTGAGTGAGTTCCAGATTTGAACCACGGAGGCTGAGGTTCTGGGTTATCAATATTCGGCTGGTGTCTAGGGAAATTTTTTCGATAGTGGTAAGGTAGGTTTCGATTTTGGGGATAACTTTGAGCAGGCTTTTGAGAGATTTGGCGGAAGAAGGCTGTGTACGCAGAAGAAAATCGCTGGCGGCCTTGTAAGATTGAGAAAGAGGCAGAAGCTGGGTAAATAAGTAGATGTTGAATATTAGGCTGAGTAACAGAATTGCCATGATAGCGAGGTTAAGAGTGGTAATCTCGGTGATGGGAATGTAGATTAAGAGACTCAGATTTAAAAGAGCGATGGCGAGGGGGATAATTTTGAGAATCATAGTTGCTAAGTTAAGTTAACCACCAGGCGGCCATGATGGGTGTAGTTAATAATAGGCGGGGGACTGGAGTTGAAGCCTTGGCAGGTGATAGAGAGCATAGGAGTGGAGAGACCTAGGGTTTTCTCGATGAGCTGGGTCTCTGATTGTTCTGACACGATATCGACATGGCGATTGTAGGAATTGAAGGAGACAAAAAAGTCCTCAGGAGTAGTAGCTGGTGTGAATTTTTGGGTGATAATCGGTTCGATTTGAGTGAGGTCATGGCTTGATAAGCTGACCAAGTTGGACTGGTGCGGAATTTCAATTGGCAAGACAAGCGAGCCTTCTGGTGTGGCGGACAATGGACTGATAATGGTGAGGTCTGGCGAGGTGAATAAACACAGCGGGAAGGCGCTGGTGAGACTCTGAAACTGGGCAGGAGGGAGTTGGGAGAGATGATGTGAAGGGAGAAACTGTTCGTAGAGATGGACTGCCGGTTGATTGTTGACAGAGATGAGGTGGTAGGGTTTTTGGCTGGTGATACGTTCCGGTTTGCCAATGGGAGTGAAGGAGTTGTAAGAGGTGGCGTTGATAATAGGTTGCCCATAAATTCCCAAAGCTACGACTGCTTGCTGGAGAGCCTGGTCGTTGAAAAAAACTGTCCCCTGTGATTGGTCTGGGGCAAAAGCCGTGAAGACGTAAATAGGCACAGGTGTGGAAAGACCTTGAGAGATGAGGGGGAGAGCTTGGTCTAAGTTTTGGGGTTGGGCGGTAAATATTATTAATTGAGTGGGAATTTGATTGTCAGCTGAACCCAGAATTTGGCTGAGAGCTTGGTTAACGGCTTGCTGTGGATGGGATAGAGCTGATAGGCCAACTCCTGGTACGAGGCGGTTGGTATCCAGATGTGTGCCGATGATAGCCAGGGTGGGAGCTGTATTGTGAAAGCATAGATGTGAGATGGACATCCCGACAATCAGAGCTTGAGGTGAGAGATTCTTAAGAGTCCTGACTAGGACACTGGAATCAAACTGGTGATTGGAAAACACGAAAAGACAGTTAGGTAGGCGACCTGAGAGCCGTTGGGTAATTTGAGTCAAGCTGTCGTTGACGGCTTGCTCAGTTTGGGTATGGTAAGAAACGCCCGCGACGTTGAGATTGGCCATAGGCAGAAATGGCTTAGTTACACTATATCAAGTTATGGGAAATATTGTTGGCGTAACCGTTGCTGGAGTTGGCAAGGGAATCTCTTGATTTCGGCGACGTTAGGAAATCAAACAGCCAAGAGATCCTTCGGCTCCACTGCGTTGCGCTCAGGATGACAACCTCTACTTCGCAATGACGAAAAAGAGGTCAACGAATTTGTGAACACTTATGTGTTGGCTCTAAAAGTAATTGCCGGATACAATAAGGATATGAGTTTAATATCACACTTGGGAAGATGGATGATAGTGGAGGTACCAACCGGGTTGCTACGAACAACTCGAAATTTATACAGATATATCCTGGAGATGTTTGGGGTGAGGGCGCATGTGGCGATGTTTTGGACACCGATGTTTCATGACAAGACATTTGTGGGTTATTTGCTGACTTTAGTATTTCGAGTGATTTTTATTGTCTGCGGATACTTGGTGGCTTTGATAGTAAGCAGTGCGATTTGGCTAGCTTTGGGATGGTGGTTGTTGGGATGGACATTATGGGTGGTGATGTGGGAGGTTGGATTGGTTTGGATGGTGATGGTGGCAGGATTGTTTGTTTGGCGAGTTAAAAACGGGAAAGCTTGGAGAGCGGTTAGGGGCGCTTATACATGGTCCAAACTTATACAAGCTAGTGATAGGAATATTGCGCGATTGATGAAACAGTATCCTGATTTATCTAGTTGGTGGGAGGATAGAGAGGCTCAATGGTGGTTGTTGCGAATGGGATTGTGGTCAAATGAGTTGCCTAAGACAGCTGCGGCTGATCGTAATGAATGGGGGGCACAAATATGGAAGATGGTTGGGGCTACAGAGGTTAGAGTTCATAGCGGTCATCTGCTGTTGGCACTGGCGCAAGTAGATAGCGGATGGAGAGAGTTTATGCGTAAGATGTACGTGGAAACAAAAGACATGGAGCGGGTAGTGGAGTGGCAGGCGCGGGAAATGGAATGGTGGCAGAAATATCCGTTGTGGGATGAGAAGTTTAGTTTGGGGGAAATGGCGGGTTTTAATCGGGGTATGACCGGAGTGCGGACACGGATTCTTGATCAGTACAGCGTGGATTTGACAGAGAAAGCGGATAGTTTGGCTGAGTCGATTGGCAAAGAAGACAAGTATGTGGAGTTGTTTGGGGTGTTGGCGCGGTCACGAGGTGAGAACATTATGCTCCTGGGGGAGAATGGAGTAGGAAAGTCCACTTTTGTAGGCGGAATTGCGAGGATGATTATGAGAGGGAATGCGCCGGAGATGGTGAGGAACAAGCGGTTGGTGAAGCTGGAAGTTGGGCGGTTAATGGCGGGTACTTATACCCAAGGGGATGCGGCGGGGAGGTTGGTGAAGCTGATGGATGATATTAAAAGATCCAGTGATATTATCTTGTTTATAGATGATATCCATACGTTGATGACTCCTGAGGCCATGCAATCAGGGATGAATCTTTTCTCGGTAATTCAGGAAGCCGTAGTGAATACCAAAATTCAGTTGATTGGAGCCACAACGGTGAAGAACTTTAAAAGATTTATCGAGCCGATGGAGTCGTTTGCAGGTATGTTTAGTTCCATGAATATGGAAGAGCCGGATGATGAGCAGGCTGTGTTAATTCTGGAAAATTTAATTCATGATTTGGAGCTGGCGCATGGGGTGGTTTACAGTTATCAGGCGTTGCGGGATGCGGTGGTGTTAAGCCGGCGGTATATGCCGGAGGGAGTGTTGCCTGATAAAGCCAAAAGTATTTTGGATGAAGCCGGGGCACGGGCAAAAATGCAGAAGAGTTATTATGTGAATGGTGAGTTGATAGCTCAACTGGTGGGAGCTAAGAGCGGGATTCCGGTACATCGGGTGGATATGGATGAGAAAAATAAGTTGTTGGTGTTGGAAGAGGAAATCCACAAAGCGTTCGTGGGACAGGAAACTGCAGTTGAGTCAGTGGCGGACGCGCTGCGGCGGGCGCGGTTGGACGTGAGGAGTAATGCCAGGCCGATTGGGACTTTCTTATTCGTAGGGCCAACGGGTGTAGGGAAAACTGAGTTGTCGCGGCAGTTGGCGCGGGTTTATTACGGGAGTGAGGCGGCGATGATTAGGTTTGATATGACTGAGTTTTCGCAGATACATATGATTAATCGGTTGATTGGGGCGCCGGTGGGAACTAGTGGGTCGGAGCAAGGGGGAGAGTTGACTGAGAAGGTCAGACGGTCGCCGTTTAGTTTGATTTTGTTGGATGAACTGGAGAAGGCGCATCCTAAGGTTTGGGATTTGCTTTTGCAGGTGATGGAGGATGGGCGGTTGACTGATGCTTCGGGGTTGACGGTTGATTTTAGTCATACGATTTTGATTGCTACCAGCAACGCGGTGACGAGTTTCATTCAGGAGAGATTGGAACAAGGGCAGGCTCTGGATGAATTGAAAGGGGAGATTGTGAAGGAGTTGGCTAAAACTTTCCGGCTTGAGTTTATCAATAGGTTTGACGGGATTGTGCCGTTCGCGCCGCTTGAATTGGAGCAGTTGAAACAAGTGGTGAGGCTAGAGATGGAGAAGTTGGCAAACAGGCTCTCAACGCGGGAAGTGAAGTTATCGTGGACTGAAGAAGTGGTAGATTTGATAGGAAGGAGAGCCGAAGTTGAGCATTTGGGGGCGCGGCCTATACGTAGATTTTTGCAGGATATCGTGGAGTCGCGCGTGGCCAAGAAGATGTTGATGGTTGATGAGGTGCGGGGGATGGAGATTGTGGTGGATGAGGCTTTTATAAGTTAGTGAGCTGGCGGGTTTCCAGACGGGCGCGAATAATATTAATGGGGGTGAGGACGAGGAGGTTGGCAAGAAATCCCGGCCAAGATGAAGTAGCGAGGGCAAGGCCGTTGAACAGCAGGAAAATACCTGCGTACATGGGATGAGGGAAAAGGCGGTAGAGACCGGTGGTGACTTTGGGTAAGGTACGAGGAAGGACGCCAAAAGCGTGGCGCAGTTGATAATAGGAAATTGCCCAGATGAGGGCTCCTGTAAGGGCTGAGGTGAGGAAGATGATTTGGATAATAGGTGAAAATTGGATTGGGAATGTTTGGGCAGTGATGGAGATGATGTAGAGAATGGCCAAATACAGAAGTGGAATGGCTAGGGTGAGGTAGAACTGGAGGGTGAGGCGGAGGAGGCGCATGGTTTTTAATTGGTACAATATTAAAGTTATGGTAACGGAAGAGATGGTGTGGGACAAACTCAAAACAGTGCTTGACCCAGAGCTGCATATTAATCTCGTGGATTTGGGGTTGATTTATAAAATTGAGATTAGTGATGAGGAACCTAAAGAGGCCTGGATGCCCAAGGGGAAGTTGGTGAAAATTCTGATGACCTTGACTAGTCCGGCGTGTCCGTTGGCGAGTACTTTTGATGAGCTGGTGGGCGGGGCGGTACGGCAGATTGACGGGGTGGGAAGGTGCAGCGTGGAGATTACGTTTGAGCCGCCGTGGAGTGGCGAGATGATGAGTGAAGAGGCGAGGCTTGAGTTGGGGATGTGGTAGGGAAAGTGTGTACAATGAGAGTATGTTGTATTTGGGAGTAGATGCTGGCGGTACTAAGACGCTGGCGGTAATTAGTGATGAGGATGGGAATGTGTTGGCTGAGGGGCGGGCTGGGGGAGCCAATGTGCATAATTTTTCAATTGAGGCGGGGTTTGGGAATGTGGAGGCAGCGGTTAAAGCAGCTAGGGAAAGCTTGAATTTAGAGGTTGGAACTATCATCGAAAACGGATGTGTGGGATTGTCGGGGTTGGACAGTGAGGGTGATAGGCGGCGAGTGGGTGAGTATTGGCAGGAGCAAGTGGGAAGGCTGGGAGTGCGGACTATGCGAATTGTGAATGATGGGTTGGTGGGGTTGCGGTCTGGGACGGCGGGCGCGGGAGTTTGTATAGTGAGCGGGACAGGGTCTAATTGTTATGGTATTAGCGACAGTAGAGATGAAGTTATAGCAGGTGACTGGGGGTATGTTTTGGGTGACCAGGGGTCTGGGTACGCGCTAGGGAGAGAGTTATTGTGGCAGACGGTTAAGGAATTGGATGGGAGAGCAGATGAATGGATAAGTGCTAAGGTATTGGAGCAGTTGGGTGTACATAGTTTGGATGAATTGGTGGAGTGGGCTTATAAACCCGGAGAAATACGGATTGCCCAGATTGCTGCCCTGAGTACGTTGCGTCATGATGAGCAGTTGAGTAGTCATCCGTTAATGGCAGTCATGACAGGCAAGATTTTGTCAGAGTTGGAGTTGGCGTATTTGGCGGTGGTAAAAAGATTGGGGTTGGTGGAGTTTGATGTGGTAGTGATGGGTGGAGTGTTGCGGGATAAGGGAGGGATGGGGGGAGCGTTTCGGGCTCGGATTGGGGAAGTTACACCTGGGGCGCGGATTGTGATGGAAGAGGTAGAGCCGGTGATGGGGGCTGTGGCGTTGGCGATGGGGAGGGGAAGTTATGGGAAAAATGTGGTGGAGGTTGGTGAGGAAGTAAAAGAATAAAGATGTATGGAATGGGAATACTCAAAAGGGATCCTTCGGCTGCGCTCAGGATGACGAGGCTGATGGTTGAGAAGGAAAAAAGTTTGTCTCCCCGCACTTGATGCGGGGTCTGGGAAATAAATTAAGCGGTTGGTGGATTCTCCGGATCCCGTGTCAAGCACGGGACGACGGAAATCGAGTATGACAAAAGACAGTTTGGACAAAGTCAGGTTTTGGCTTATGATGAGGATATGATTTACGTTAATTTCAAGACTTATGACCAGGGGACGGGCGCTAAAGCTCTTGCGATGGCGGAGATGATTAGGAGGGTGAGTTTGGTGTTTGGGATTGAGGTAGTAGGTGTAGTGCAAGCTGGAGATGTATATCGGATTTCATCCGGCGTGGAGCATGACTGGGTGTGGTGTCAGCACGCGGATGGGATTGAGTATGGGGCGCATAGCGGATGGTTATTGCCGGAGAGCATTAAGCAGAACGGGGCGGCGGGAGTGATGCTTAATCATGCGGAGCGGAAGCTGGAGTGGGAGTTTCTGGAGGCAAGTGTGCAGAGGTGCCGGGCGGTGGGACTAAGAGTGGGAGTATGTGCTGATAGTCTTGAGGAAGTGGAGCGGGTGTTGCCATTGAGTCCTGATTGGATTGCTTATGAGCCGCCGGAGTTGATTGGTAACAAAGAATTGTCTGTATCTACCGCCAAGCCTGAGGTGGTGGAGGCAGCGGTTAAGATGTGTGGCGAGACTACGTTGCTGATTGGAGCTGGGATTCAGGGCGCTGGGGATATCCGTAAGGGACTGGAGTTGGGAGCCAAGGGGTTTCTATTGGCCAGCAGCGTGATGACGAGTGAGAATCCAGAGACGAAGCTGCGGGAGTTGCTCGGTGGGTATGGGGAGGAATAGTTTTTTGAGTGAATTTGGCATATGATAATGGTATGAAGGTTGTTATCGGGGCTGACCATCGGGGGTTTGCGATGAAGCATCAACTTGTGGAATGGCTGCAATCTGGCGGGTATGAGGTAAACGATGTAGGAGCGTATCAACTTGACCCTTATGATGATTATCCTGAGTATGCGGTACGGGTGGGGCGGATTGTAAGTGAAGATACCAATGCTCGGGGGATTGTGTTGTGTGGCAGTGGAGTGGGTGTGTGTATTGCCGCGAATAAAATTGATGGAGTACGGTGCGGACAAGCGATTAACGCCGATCAGGTAAGAAGTGCGCGGCGGGATGATGATATGACGGTGCTGTCATTGGCAGCTGACCATATGTCTTTTGAAGTGGCGCGTGAGATAATACAGGCGTTCTTGGAAACAGAGTTTAGCGGTGAGGAGCGGCATGTGCGGAGAGTAGGGCAGGTGGTGGCGTTGGAGAAGAGGAGGGAGTAGAAGTAGATGTAAGAATAAAGAAGCTAACACCTACCTTGTCATCTTGAGCGAAGTCGAAAGATCTCTTGGCTGTTTGTTTTTTGAATATGGTCCAAACCAAGAGATTCCTCGGCTACGCTCGGAATGACAACCTCTATCTCGTCATTTGACGGACTCGCAATCTGGTTTGGAGGCTTTTTGTGCCCGCCTTGGAGAAGAGGGGATGATGGGTGTATATTTAATTTATGGACTGGTTTGTGAGAATAGCGGTAACTGTAGCGGTGATTATTTGTTATCCTCTAACCGTGGGATTAGGAGTGGAGGCTTTTTTGCCGGTGGGGAATATTGATTATGAACGGTGCTATAGCACATATCCAGCGGAGCCGACGTATAAGATGGGGGAGGCAAGTGAGAGCGCGGAGGCCCGCGAACAAGCTAACGAGGCTTATGACCAACAAAAGCGATGTATTGATGACCAGAAGGAAAACTTGAAACCAGAGTCTACGAGGAATTTTGTAGTGATTTCTTTGTTAGGAGTGTTGGCGATTTTGAGCGGGATGGTTTATGTTTCGATAGTGAGTGAACCGGTAAGACAAGGACTAGTGTTGGGTGGAGTGGTGAGTGTGATTTATGCCAACATGAGATTTGGAGATGCACATGTAGATATGAGGTGGAAGTTTGTGAGTGCGCTGGTGACTTTGGTTGCAGTTATTATTGTTAGCCGACGGTGGTTTGGGTCTGTGAAAAAATAAAAATTATGTTGGAGAAAAGACGCTTGGCTTGGATTGGCAGTATTGGTGTGATGATGTGGGTAGTAACCTGGCTGGTGGGGCTGTGGGTGAGTCCGGCGGGAGTGAGAGCGTATTGGCGTGTCGGCAGTGAAATTGTATGGTTGGGGTTGGGGATAACCTATGTTTTGTTGTGGGGTGAGCGGGTAATTAACTTGCGTTGGCGGTTGTTGCTGGTGGATGTGTTGGTGTTTATGTTTGGAGTGCTGGTGGTGTGGATTCTGGGGTTGGTGGGGATAAGCGCAATATTCAACCAAATTGATACCTTGGGAAGTTTGAGAGAAGTTGCTTGGAGCTCGGGTGTATTGGACAGTGACAGTTTGATTAGTCAAAGTTTATCAATTCTAAGTGAGGCGTTGCGGTTGTGGGTGGTAGGGATGGTGCCGGTGGCGGTGAGGAGGTTGATTGGAAGGTGGGGGTGATTGTTGAGAGTGAGGACTACCTAAAGCTGACGGCTCCGTTGTCAGGAAGGGAGGAGCTATGCTGTTTTATTGATGCTTGATGCTTGATGCTTGATGCTTGATGCTTGATGCTTGATGGTGGGGTCATAGTGCTAACTATATAGGAGAGGAACTTGAATTGTCATCTTGTAGGTGTTCACGAATTTTTTGAAACAAACTATTTGTTACAAGACTACTACTATTAGCCGTTACCCCGCATTTAGTGCGGGGTCTGGGAATGTAAATAGCCTATGGTGAACTCTCCGGATCCCGTGTCAGGCACGTGACGACGCGGAGAAAAGTGCGGGAAGACGAATACCACCCAAACCAAGCGACACAAACAGCCAAGAGATTCCTCGGCTAAGCTCGGGAATGATAATGCTGGGGGAGAGAATACCAGATTGCCACGTCGTCCCTCGCACTTCGGGACTCTTCGTAATGACGACCTTTATTTTCATGCAGAATTAGAAGAACAGTACAGCGGTTGTCGTTAATTAAGGCTGTTAATTTTTTGCGCCAGCTGTTGTTGCTCACGGGATAAGTCTTGGTCCTGGTCGAGCCAGGTTTGTTGCTCTTGGGTGAGCCATTGGTTTGATTGCATACGAGCAACGATAGACTCAATGCGGGTGATGCGAGTGGAGATTATATGGTTGATGCGGTCAATGTCGCTGCGATTCTGTTGGTAGAACTCGGGGTACGTGGTGAGATTGGCCCAACTGGACTGGATTGATTGCAAGTTATCAAGGGCGGTCTGCCAGGAGTTGATGGTAGTAGCTTGGTAGTTGGGTGGTTTGTAACCGCCAAACTGGACGACGATTACTTGGGTGGGGCAAGAGTTGATTTCGCCTTGGACTTGGGCGATGCCGATTTCTTGGAAGTCACTTTGAGTGAGGAAATCGATGGTTTGGGGAAAAGCTTGTTGGTTTTCGATTAGTTCCTCGGCTTCGTAGTGTCCTTGGATGAGGGTTTCGCCCCAGATGATGTTGCTGTAGTTTGCATCTTGGAATGACTTCTCAATCGGGTAAGCACTTAGGGTGGCTTCATAGGAGAAGTCGTTATATTCAAGGATTTTTTGGCCGCGGAGCTGGGCGGAGCGGGAGAGGCGGGTGTTCAGGGTTAAAGGTTGGATGTTGTGGTCAGCTCGGATTGTATTGAGTAATTCCAAATACTGGGGAATTTCGAGATTGATTTGGGATTCTGATGATAAGTCGTTTTCGGGATTGCGCCAGTGGGTTTGGTAGGGTTGTTGTTGGTCGTATGGTAAAACATGGTCAATAGAAGCAATGTCGACAAAACCTAAATCTCCGCGGGAGTCCAGGCTGCTTTTGCGGTTGTCACCTAGAACGATAACCTGGCCTTCTGGTACTTGGTAAACTTGGCACTCTTGGATAGTGGTGCCGCCGAAAGTGGAGCGGGCGCGGGCGATGTAGGGTTCTTTTTGCGCCTGTCCGTTCAGGTAAACAATGCCGTCGCGTAGCTCTAGAGCGTCACCTGGCATAGCGATGAC
>CAYXHB010000013.1:13763-17005 GCA_964464795.1 uncultured Gammaproteobacteria bacterium | reverse complement strand
ATATAGAGGGTAACCTGGTCTGGGGGTATGGTCTCCTCCTTTGATATCGGGAGCTGTCCAAGTAAGGGAAGAATCAGAGTTAAAAGCAGAGGAATACAAGAGAACGGGATGTGCGTGTGTTTTATTAGCCTTAACAGAGTATGCGGCCACAAAAACTAAACACATGACAACAAATCCAAGAGATAGTTTCCTAATCAATTTTGTTTTCATCAATAACATCTTAACTAAAGATGACGCAAGAAAACAACTCCAGTTTTGGAAAAATCATTTTTACTTGACAGCTTGATACATCTGTACTAACTTAGCCTTTAACAAGATGGCATTCACGACAGAGTCGGAAGAAATCGACCCCATAGAAATCTTAAGCGGTTTTCGGCGCAGGCTTAACCATGACCCCTTTCGGCAAGTAATTGATGAGTTGGAATTTCCCCAAGAGTCAGCTCCCAAACCTTATCTCCAAGACAGACAGTTCCAACCATTAGAAGGCGCGTTCAGACTAATGGGTTGCGAGCAGAGTGTGCCGCACGATGAGCTAGAAGCCAAATCTGCGGGCTGGAGACCAATATATCATCCTCAACTTGGGATGATTGGACGCGCAGAAATACAAACAGGCCTTGTCAATCTGCACATTGATCGAGATGGTACTAACCCTCAAGTTGTTCTGGCGCAATACGCTCACAATAGCCGCGAAGAGGTTGTTAATGGCAATACCGAAAACTACAACGACGGAATTGTAAATGTTCTTGCAGAACCAAACGGAACTATTTATAGCATGATGATGACAGCAGACGGTGATTACACCCTTTCGTCATTCGTACCTAACTTTGGTGAAAATAGTGGCTTGTCATATCCCGAAGATGAAAGAGACGCCCTAGCGATTGTTAAAAAAAATACTCCTCGCAACCCTAACTTTTTCCCGTTAATGGGTAAGGCAGCTATTCTCACCACCCTGGCCTGTGACACTTATCGCGGCAGAGAACGAGATTATACCCAAGCTGAGAAAAATCTGTTCTTAACTGACTCAGGAGTTCGAGAGTATAACTTCAACCGTGAAGGACTCACGCCGGAACTGGCGGCATTCCTGGGTACGGAAACAACCACTCATCCACTCTCTGGTCTGGTTGATGAGAATTTAATACCAGAAAATTCGAAAGTATTTGTAGTAGAAAACTATTCTGGGTTGATCTCAAACTTGGCTCAAGGCGGCTATCCGTTTCCACAAGTTTTTCGTTCACATGAGACTGGGATGTATGTTTCTCGTAATGCCGTTTGGGATCAACCTGATGCGACTTATGGATTTGAAGAATTCTTGGGATCGCAAGAATTTGGTTTGGGAGAAAACGGCCGAGCTACAATTTTGCCAGCCAACCGTCCCGAAGGTTATTACCAAGAAGAATGGCAAACACCATTGAAAGTCGTTGCACATAATTTGCTGCTGCAAGTCTTTCAAGAAACATTAGACGACGAGAAGAAAAATGAGCTAATTGAATTTTGCAATCAAAATGTGCGACAGGCGAAACATTTAACCAACCATGCGGTTGGTCTGCGTACTGAAATTCCCGACCAAGGCGATAACAAGTCGCCGTATTCTTTCAATAAATATTCACGTCCCAAACAAGAGAAAATGCTGGCTGGTTTTATCTCTGGAATAATGACTGCCAATCGCGACATGCTGCGCTACTGGAGCGCGAAACCGCTCTGGGGTGAAGATAATGACGACTCAACTCGTTGGCAATGGGCACCGCAAGGAATCAAAGAAGTTATGGATTCTATGGGATTTCGAACTGACAATCTACCCATTACCAAAATTTATCCGCCATTTGTGCGCGAGGTTCGAAACGGAATTGAAGAAAGAGCGGATCGGCCATATGCCAATCCGGATTTGAGTTTATAAATTGTTGAAATTCTTTGTCTTCCCCATACTGTCGAGTAGCTCGTGAGTCACGTTGACCATCGCACATCCAAAATGACCAAGGTTCAATAATTCTGGAAATCTGGGCAATCGTTGTCCTGTAGCCAGTGTATTGGCTGTTTGTACCATTAACTCCAGTCTTGGCAAATCATCGTGACGCCTTATTCCGCCCCAGGCTGTAGGCAGTGTTTCAATCTCGCGTTTCAGCTCTAGTGGAAATTTATCTTCTGGCGACTTAGGCTCAAGTGATTCAAAGTTAGGCAGATTATGCACAGTGCGATTGCGTAAATTTTGTAGAGCCGCGATGGCCGACTGTTTCCCAATTGATTCAAATAATGGCCTGCTTAATTCAGGTTGAGATAGTTGTTGCACTGACTGATCCAGCACATATGCAGCTCCTTGAATTTCAGGGAAGGTGCTTTGAGGAAATTCCCCGCCCCTTCCGCTTACGTGAATTGCCAGTCGGCATCCGTAGACTGTGAACCTGAATGTCTCGCGCAAAGCTTGCAGTTCGTCAGCTAGCCTGTATGTTTCTCCATCCAACATAAACACATAATATATACGATGACGCTGGATTTGTCAGGGTGAAATCGTGTAAATTAATTGTATACTACACTAAATGTCTCTCATCCTTGAAGCACATGTACTTAACACCCAACCTGTTGATCCTCAGTCATTTTTGTTGCAGAGTGAACACTATAGCGAATTAAGATTTGTCCATTCACTACGGAATTCAGATTTAACACTTATATACGAACCTTTTGACATCGTCGCGCATGGACCTCAAGGTACGCAGGAATGCAGACCCGATTTCATCGTTGGTGACCGAAAGACCTCACAAGCGGTTCTCGTAGAAGTAACCGTAGGTAAAGCTGCAAATTATCCCAGAAAGAAAACGCAAGTCAGGCTTATGGAAGCTATCGTTGACCGCGGTGGGCTGTCCCTTACAGTCCCCGGCGACAACCAGGATCATATTTTGCGTGTCAACAAATTTGCTCTAGTTGAAAAAATTGGTAACAAAAATTTAGATCAGATTAGAGACGAAATTCTTAGTCATATAACTATTCGATCTTAGACAGCTATCATGATTTTAGTCAGACTTAATTACATCTTTCTTTCACAAATTAGACTTATAGTGGTATAATATAAATACTTTTGTGACTACCTGCCCATCCAAAGGTAGCACATTCAAAACAGGACTCTATACAGAGAGGAGATTGTTATGAACCGCTACAAAAATCTTGTTGTAGTTGTTGTGTCTGCGGTGGTTATTTCCATTTTGATTGGTTTTTGGGTGACCGCAGGGCATAGCTTTGCTCAGGCGCCTGTG
>CAYXHB010000013.1:12561-13753 GCA_964464795.1 uncultured Gammaproteobacteria bacterium | reverse complement strand
GTCGCCACTTCCGACGCCTGTTGTAACTGCTACACCTATCAGGCCAAGCCCGACACCGATTCCCCCAACGGCCACATCCACGCCAGCACCCACGGCAACCCTACTTCCAACTCCTACACCGACAACAGTTCCGCTGGATGTTGGTCTGATATCAGAAATACATCCTCAGGATGTATATTACGAATCCGAGCAATGTCAGACTGCAAGTTATTTGTTTAGCACTTTGGCTCCAGGTAGTCATTTCGCTTGGTTCGAGGGGTACTCTTCGGTGTATTACACACCGGGAGACGGTCAACGTGAATACGAGGAGGGACTTCGGTTTCGCATGCCGAATGTCCCCGAGGAAATGTCGGCTTATAATACGACATTGGTTGTGGCTCTGGGAATGAAAGATCCCTTTTCCATAAGCCCAGACCCCGAAAACCCAGAATCCCAAGGCTGGCTGTTGCGCGATCCAAGTGGAGCAACTCAGCGTGAGGGGATAACTCTTCAGGGAACATTCTTTGAAGAGCATGTACTTCAGGTGCTCTATGAGGTGGATTACATTGATCTGTATGTGAAGAAAGAAGGCACTGGCAATATGACAGTTGCCAATGTTCGCAGCAAGGTCTGCTTCTCAGAAGCACCTCCGCCCAAAGACCCAGATCCTCCTCCAACTGAGATTAATCTGGAAAATCTGAATTACCGTGTAACTCTCCCGATAATCACCGGTAAGTAGTCCTGTTTTGGCTTAGGGGTTCTCTACAAAGAGAACCCCTTTTTCTTGTCTTGATTTAGGAAATCAGTTTGTGATATTGGATAAGCGAGATAAAAAGGCAAGACTTTCTTGGCCGCTGCGAAAAATCGTCTAAATTTTTATCTCTTTGAGCTTCCCCAAAACATCTTCAGCTGTAAAAGGCCGGCCGTCGGATTTGAGTAATTTATCCAGAATCTCTATGCCGGTGTACTCGCGGATGAGGCCGGTGAGTTGGGCGGTCAGGTTGCCTTCGATAGAGAGTATGTATTGGGATTTGGACAGAATTTTCCCAACGGCTTCGGTAGGAAATGGACTCACCCAAGTGATGTGTAAGTAGTTTGCCTGGGGGAAAATATCCAAGGCATCGAGAATTGCGCCTTTGTTACTGCCCCAAGAGACAATGGTAATGGGCGCGTCTGGGTTGCCGTATAGTTGGGGTGGGGGCATGTGATTGTG
>CAYXHB010000013.1:0-12551 GCA_964464795.1 uncultured Gammaproteobacteria bacterium | reverse complement strand
GCAAAGCTCTAGTTTTTTCATGCGTTTGCTCATTTGGTCAATACGGTTTTGGCTTTCGTCGTTGCTTTGGCCGGCTTGGTTGTGCTCGTCTGAGTTAGCCAGGACATGGTTGCCAAGGCCGGGCAAAGAACGCGGGGAGATTCCGTCAGCAGCCAGGGCGAAGCGTTTGTAGTCAGGATTAGACTCAAGCATCAAGTTGCCGCGGTTGATTTGGGTCACCGGCGGGAAAGGCGCGGTTGTCCAACGGCATTCACATAAGTGTTTGTCGACTAAAACGATGACTGGGGTCTGGTAAATATCAGCTAAGTCAAAAGCCTGAACGGTGAAGTTGTAAGCCTCGTCCACATCTCCGGCGGATAAGACAATGCGCGGGAACTCTCCTTGGCTAGCGTGGAGAATGAAGCGTAAGTCAGCCTGCTCGGTGTAAGTGGGTAGACCCGTAGCGGGGCCGCCGCGTTGGCCGACTACGATTACCAGCGGGTTTTCGGTAATGGCAGCCAGGCCGTAACCTTCGGTCATGAGACAGAAACCACCGCCTGCTGTGGCGGTCATGCTCCTGGCACCGGCAAAAGATGCGCCAATGGCCATGTTGATTGCAGCCAGTTCGTCCTCAGGTTGGCGATAGATGAAATTATATTTTTCCTGCAGTGGTGAGAGATGCTCAATGATGCTGCTGGTTGGGGTCATGGGGTAGACTGAGAAAAACTGCATGCCTGCGGCCAGTGCACCCAAAGCTATAGATTGATTGCCGCTGACGACAATCTTGGCAGGCGGGTCGGACAGAGGCGTAAGCCAGGACTTGATTGAGTCGGCGTGGTACTGGTTGATGTGCTCGACTGCAGCGCGGGCGACTTCTTGGTTTTTGGCGGCTATTTCTGGTTTGGAAGCAAAATCTTCCTCGAGGAGTTGGTAAAACATCTCCACATCAAGTCCCAGACACCTAAGCGCCGCAGCCACGGCCACTGTGTTGCGCATGAGGTTAGAGCCGCCTAGTTCCTGGGCTATGCGGTTAATTGGGACACCGATGAGGGTGGCTTGGGTATCAAGGTGTTGGTCTTTCTCGGGGTCGTAGATGACCAAAGATTCAGGTGTCAGGCTCTGGGCATGACGGTTGAGCGTATCCTGGTTAATAGCGATTAAACAATCAGTCCGAGCAATTGGGGAGCGGATAGGTTGAGAGGAAATGGAAATTTGGGTTACATTATGGCCGCCACGAATGATAGACGGATACTCGGAGTAATCAGCGGTGTGATAACCACTGCGCGCCGCTATCTTGGCAATTGCCAGTCCAGCGCTCATGATACCGTTACCGGCTTCTCCACCAATGCGGATACTTATGGGCAGATCCATATAGATTTAGGATAGCAGGAAAAGATGGGCAAGAGAAAGGGTGGAAAGATGTGCTAACATATCCCCCATGACGTCACCTGAAAATTTATCTCCAGATGATGAGCGGCGTGCCATATTGGTTCCATGGTCTGGAAGAGAAAATTTTTCTGAATTGGTCGGTATTTTAGAGGCAGCCGAAGCTATGCCGCCAACTATCGACGTATTAACTGGAGGCTTGCTGCTCAATCCTGAAACAGCAGCAGAAATTATGAGCAGAATACCCGATGTGGAGGATGTTACTCCGGTGCGGCACGCTGACATGGCAACCCAAGAAGGAGCGCGGATATTTCTTCAAAATACCAAAGCACGTGAAGCTTTTGTGGTTGATTTTGGAAGGAAATCTCTCTCTCTCACTTCTCTCCTCTCTAATACCTTTGAAACAAGACATGTAACAGAGTCTTGGCATGTTTTTGCGATGACAGAACAATCTCCAGGCTGGGAGCGAGTACCAGAACGTGTAGTTTACGAGGATGTTAAAGCAGCGGTGGACGCATTCAGAGCAGAAATTGCCTAGTTTTGTGGTTTTGATATTCGCGCAGTTGAATTATTTCTTAATCTGATTAAACGCCTCCAGCACAGCTTCACGCTCTGACCAGGGGTGTTCTACTCCACCTAAGTTAAGGGAGCGCTCGTGGCCTTTGCCGAGCATGACAACAACATCCCCAGGCTGACTGATACGGGCTAGGTAGTTAGCGGCCTCTTGTCTATCAGGAATAGTAAGAAAGACCGTTTTGTTCCTGGGAATCGAGTCTGACAGGGAAATGCGCACGGCTTGAGTTGAAGAAGCACCCTCGATAAGCTGCTTGTGAATTTGGCCAATAGGTTCATGGTACGTATCGTCTGAGGTGAAAACCACTACATCCGAGTGCAGACAGGCTATCTCGCCCATAAGCGGACGTTTGAGAGAATCCCGCTCTCCGGTAGCCCCGAACATTACCAACCTGCGTGACTTAGGGAAAATTTGCTTTAGGCTCTTGAGCAGCGAGTCCAAAGCATTGGGAGTGTGAGCGAAATCGATAATCACCTCACGGTCTTGAATGGTTAGATGTTCCTGCCGGCCAGCTATGGGTTGGAAAGAAGGTAAGTTTTTGGCAATAGTCTGGTGGTCGAAGCCTAAAGCTAATCCAGCAGCTATGGCAGCCAAAATATTGTAAACGTTAAATTCGCCAAGCAGCGGGGATTTAACCGGGAACTCTACAGGTTGGGCAGCGAAAAGTGGATGATGGAGGCGGCAGGTGAAACTGAGTCCGGACTGAGTGAGGCGAATGTTCGAAGCTTGGAGATTGGCTGCGGCGTCAATCGCGTAAGTGATGATATTGGTTTGGGGGTTATGTTCCTGAATGTAAGCCGTCATCGGCCCATAAGAGCGGTCGTCCTGATTAAGAATGGAAAACTGAGAGCCGAGGAAGAGTTTGGCTTTGGTGTGCAAATATTTCTCGTAAGATTTGTGGTAGTCAAAATGGTCTTGGGTAATGTTGGTCAAGACAGCAATCTGGAAAGGAATACCATAGAGACGGTGTTGGTCTAAACCAATGGAAGTAGCTTCGATAACCATGTGCGTAGCTCCAGCACGGCGAGCTTGGGACAATAAATCTTGGGTATGCCAGGCAGTTGGTGTGGTGGTGTGAAATCCAGTGTCAAGCAATTGACCGTCAATCACAGCCTGGACAGTGGTAATCATGCCGGAGGGGATTTTGGCCTGGACAAGTAAATGATGGATGAGGCTGGAGGTGGTGGTTTTGCCGTCGGTGCCGGTGACTCCAACCACGGTCATATCCTTAGCCGGAGCGCCAAAGCGAGCCAGAGCAAGAGCTGACTGGGGCAAATGCCGCAGAGAGTTGACAGTGGATTGAGGAATAAGTCGGCGCAAGGGATGTGGCATATGTAGCCAGAATTGTGAGCTGAAAAAGGGAAAAAGGCAAGGCTATTGCCTTAAGTCATTCTTTGCTATATTATCGCCCCACAATGTTAACTATTGATAGACCTGTTCTTATTAGCCAAGAGACTATTGGTGAAAGAATCACTTTTCATGGTTATCACGAAGACGACCCCTCTGATCGCAATGACACGGCACGCGGATTTCCCCTTTCGCTTCTGCAATCAGCAATTGACAGAAAACAGCTTGAACCAAGGCATGGAGTATATGAGGCAGCAGAGCTCATACTGAGCCAACAAGCCGTTGTAATTAATCACATTAATACAGATACTCAGCCTAAACGCAGTATTTATAATGACAGCTTATACAAAGGTCCAGATCGTAGAGTTCTTGGGTTCAACGATCACCATGGTGGTACAGAAGCTTACTTCAAAGTTACGCTCAACGATTTAGAAGCTGAAAACTCTGATGTTCTGTGGGCCCCTCCTGGTTCAACTAATACCACCTTTCACCGTGCAATCCCTGCATATCCTACATGGGAATCACGTGGGATAGAGGATTTGACTAATCCTGCCAAGACGGTAGGTGCCGCTCACGACCACGGACGAGATTATTATGATTTCTATTTAGTCGGAGATAACGATACTCCGCACCAATTCCGAAATGTTTTCCAGGAAGCTGGCTTTACCTTTGTGCCGGAGACATACTCTTTTGAAGAATATAGGGAACTTGCCAGTCTTGATCGGCCTGAGCCCTTTGTCCGCATACCTGAATGGCCAGGTGATCAGTTCTCCACGCAAATAGAACAAATAAGATTGCTTGAATCAGCAGCTCTAAGAATAAAGTAAAAACTATTTACTCTTGGGGTTGAACACCCCAATATGCGAAGAGTTGCTTGGCAATGTTAAACCATAAGGGAGCAGCGTTTTGTGAAGCAAAATTTCCTTGGGTCGGTTCGCGCAGAGTCACCAACATAACAAACTTGGGGTCGTCAGCAGGCGCGAAGCCGATGAAGGAAGCTATGACTTTCTCGTCATCATAGTGGCCTCGGATAGGTATTTGGGCGGTTCCGGTTTTGCCGGCGATTCTAAATCCATCTAAGTCGCGGCGGCCAAAGTTGGTGATAAAAAACTGAAAAGCTGTAGTCATGATTTGTTTCATCTTAGCGGCGCTATCGCTACTAATGACCTGACGGACCGGCACAGGTTCTATGGGAATAATCTGACCATTATCTTCAAGTTGTTTGACTATCTGCGGTTGCATAAGCAAACCGTTGTTGGCAATTGCGCCCATGGCAGCCACCATTTGAATCGGGGTGACGGCAATCCCTTGCCCGAAAGTGGCGGTTGCCAAGTCTATTTCACGCCATTGGTTATCGGCACGCAGTTGTTGGGTCATTTCTTCCTGGAGGTCGATATTGGTTTTGGCTCCAAATCCAAAGTCGCGTAGGTAGCTAACAAGTTCTGTTTGGCCGAGTCTTCGCCCAATGAAAATCATGCCAATGTTGTCTGAATTTGTAATGATGTCGGTGATGGTTGAGGCTCCGTTATAGCGGTTGTCCCAGTTACTGACTACATCTGGGCCGATTCTTTCGGGTCCAGGACACGGGCAGATGGTGCTATCATCCACAACTCCGGCATCTATAGCTGCCGCGACAACCAATGGCTTGAAGATTGACCCCGGTTCGTAACTTTGGCCGACTACGGGATTGGAGTAAGCCTCGCCAGGGAATTCTTGATACCATTTGGGTTGGTATTTGGGCAGGGAGGCCATGGCTAGAATCGCTCCTGTCTTGGGGTCCATGACAGTTACGGTGCCTGAGGCGGCTTGATAAGTTTCAATGCCTGTTGCAAGTTCTTTCTCGACAATATATTGCAAGGTTCTGTCCAAGTGTGTAGTGAGCGAACGGCCTTGGATAGGACGGACAGTTTTGCTCTCACCAATCGCGATGGGGTTGCCGCGGGCGTCGGTTTCCTGGCTCAAGCGGCCAGATTGTCCCGCGAGTTCACGATTATAGTAGCCTTCCAAGCCAAAGTATCCTTGGGGCTGGCCTGCGTCAGTCTGACCAACGAAACCTAAAACATGGGAAAACTGACTGGCATCAGGATAGCTTCTGATGGTCTTAGGCAGGAATACTAAGCCGGGAATTTTCTCGAGCTCAAGGCGGTCTTTGGCATCTTGGGTAACGTGAGTTGACAAAGGAATCCAGCTGCCTTGGCTTGAGGCAATTACGCGGGTCAGTCTGAGAGTCTCAGCGTCGTGGGGAGAAGTAGCGTCAGAGGGAGAATCTAGATTTGCTTCGTCGGTAGCAACATCCAATTCACGCCAAGCTAAGTGAGGAGGAAGTGGTTCTCTGGCGGTGTAAGAACTGATTTGGCTAATCAGCATAGTAGGGTTATAGTCGTCGGCTTGTTTGCGGTCCCAAAACAGATTGTAGGCAGCTTGGGAGCCGGCGATAATTGTCCCATCTGATGATTTGATTAACCCTCGAGGCGCTTCGACGGTCTGCTGACTCCAGTGTTGGCGATAGGCGGCTTGAACTAAGTTATCGCGATTGTAAACCTGCCAATAAAAAAGCCGCGCGACAACGGCTAAATTTGCTAAGACGAAAATCAAACCTATGACTCGAAACCTGTCAAATTTGGAGTGGAAACTATTTGGATTAACTAAGTGGCGGCTGACAACTCTGGACATAGGCAGACAGAAATTATCAGCTTTAAGGCTGCATAGCCAAAGAATCCGGCAAGGTAACGCGCATAGCTGTGTTGGCGGAGAAAAAACCTAACTCTTGGGCTTGATGAGCGATTCTTTCAATATCATGAAGCTGAACGAGTTGAGTGGTCAGCTGGTTGTTGATACGGACAATATCCCTCATGTCTTGGTCTAACTGGGAAACCTGCTCACCTAGAGTAGCGCTGGAGTTAATCACAAAGATATTGGCTACGATAGCCAGTATGCTTGCGCATATGAGAGTGCGGGTGAGGATGGTTAGGAATGACATATTTTTTATTTTTTTCTTACTGCTCTCAATTTGGCGCTACGGGCGCGGCGGTTAGTGGAAATTTCCTCATTATCGGCTTTGACTGGTTTATCGGTAAGCAACGAGGCTCCCTGGGCGCGGTGGTAGTTGAAAAAGTGCTTAACAATCCGGTCTTCACCGGAGTGAAAGGTAATCACAACTAAATGTCCGCCTGGGGCTAAGACTTGCCAGGCTGACTGCAACCCGGCCATTAGTGAGGGATACTCTTGATTAACCGCAATTCGCAAAGCTTGGAATACCTGGGTCGCGGGGTGAATTTTGGATCGGGTGCGTTTAACTTGGGAAATTAATTCAGCTAAGTCTTGGGTCGTCTGGAAAGGCTGCTGCTGGCGTCTAGTGACAATAGCACCAGCAATAACAGTAGCTTTGTGTTCGTCAGCGGACTCAAGGAAAAGTTGAGCTAAATCCCGCTGACTCCAGGTGTTAACTATTTGTGCAGCGGTAATCGCGGCTGACTGGTCCATACGCATGTCCAAGGGACCGGAATGCTGGAAACTAAATCCCCGCGCGGGTGTTTGCAACTGGTCGCTGGATACTCCTAAATCGAAAAGGACACCGGAAATCGGGTGAACAAAGTTCATATTGTCCAACTCTTCTTGCATACGAGCAAAGTTGCTGTGAACTAAAGTTACGCGGGAGTTGGAATTCAAGTTTTGGCGAAAAATTTCTCGAGTCCGAGCGATGGCATCAGCATCCTGGTCAAAGGCAATGACGTAACCGCCCTGGTTGGCAATTGCCTGGGCGTGGCCTGCGCCTCCTAAGGTAGCGTCCACATACCAATGGTCAGGTTTGACGTTGAGGAACTTGAGAGCAGATTGTAAAAGTACTGGTTGATGAACAGTGGTGTCCATCAACCTTGGTTGTTAAGTAATGACTCAGCGATACGGGCGCTGTTTTGAGCTAAATATTCTTGGTAAGCAGCCCACTCCTGCGGGCTCCAGATTTCTACCCGCGAGCCAACTCCGACGAAAGTGGCTTCTGAGGATTCATCCAGATGAGCGTATTGCTTGAGCGGCTCGGGTAAGACAAACCGGCCTTGGGAATCGAGTTCGACTTCAAAAGCATTACCTAGCAGGTAACGGTCAGTATCACGAGCTGCTGATAGAGCAAAGGGTTTGTCCTGAGCTACCAGGGAATCTAGAGTGGCGGAATTAACTAACATAAGACAGCGTTCGTAGCCTTGTAAAAGTACGAGGTGATCGCCTAGCTCATTGCGGAACTTGGCTGGACAGGCGGTTCTGCCGTTGGCAGCTAATTTGGAATTGTAGTTGCCAATAAGCATATTTCACCATTTTTCACCATTAATCACCATTGAAATCATTTTGGAGGGTTTTTTGACAGGCGTCAAGAGTAGGTTTGCTGAGAATTGCATAGGAAAGAGCGGAAAAGGGAATGGGTGGTAGGTGAAGAGTTTGGCAGGCGATTTTGGGAGGGAAATTGAGTATAATCTCATTTATGAGCGCCAAGACCCTTAACGACGTAGTATCATTGGCTAAGCGGCGCGGGTTCGTGTTTGCCGGTAGTGAAATTTATGGCGGGTTGGCTAATACGTATGATTACGGTCCGTTGGGAGTGGAGTTGATGAGGAATATCAAGAATTTGTGGTGGGATTTTTTTGTGAGTTCACGACCAAATATTGTAGGAATGGATTCGAGTATTTTGATGAACCCGCGTATTTGGGAAGCCTCTGGGCATACGGCTAACTTTGCCGACTCGATGGCTGACTGCAAAAGTTGCCAAAATCGTACCCGGGTTGACCACTTGATTGAAGACTATCTGGAATCTGTGGGCAAAGACGAGAAAGTAGAAGGCTACAGTCTGGAAAAGCTACAGGAGATGATTAACGAGAACAAAATCCCCTGCCCTAAATGCGGTGAATTTAACTGGACGGCGGTGAGAAAATTTAATCAACTATTTGAAACTGAAGTGGGAATTGTGACTGGCGCAAAAAATACGGCTTACCTGCGGGGGGAGATTGCCCAAGGGATGTTTGTGAATTTCAAGAATATTCTGGATTCCTCACGGCAAAAGTTGCCATTTGGGATTGCCCAAACAGGAGCAGCTTTCCGTAATGAAATTACTTTGGGTAATTTTATATTTCGAACTTTGCAATTTAATTTGGCAGAGTTTGAGTTCTTTTTTGATAGTGAGAAGGACGACTGGAACGAGTGGTTTGAGCATTGGAAAAAAGAAATGTGGACATGGGCGACGGAAGTTGTAGGGCTAGCGCCGGAGAAGTTGCGCTGGCGGCCACATACCGATGCTGAGCGTTCCCACTACTCTACCCGAACTGAAGATTTGGAGTATGAATTTCCGTTTGGGTTCAAGGAAATGTTTGGATTGGCTTACCGAACAGATTATGATTTGCGAAATCATACTGAGAAATCAGGTGTGGATTTACGTTATCAAGACCCTCAAGATCCAGGCCGAAAATTTATTCCTCATGTCATTGAACCGACTTTTGGGATTGACCGGACTCTGCTGGCAGTTATGTGTCAGGCATACAACCAAACAGAAGGCGAGAAATCCAGATTGCTGATGAGTTTCCCTCCGCGCGTGGCGCCTTACAAGGCAGCTGTTTTCCCTCTATTGGCTAACAAGTCGGAGCTGGTTGAAAAAGCCAAGGCTGTGTTTGATGACTTGATTAAAAATTTCCCAGTGACTTGGGATGACAGGGGGAATATCGGCAAGCGGTATTTTTATCAAGATGAAGTAGGGACTCCGTTTTGTATCACGATTGATTTTGAGACATTAGAAGATGACACTGTCACCATTAGAAACCGTGATAGTCTGGAACAAGTGAGGATGAAAATCAGCGAACTTGACACTTACCTAGCCAAACAGATAGCATAATTGGATGATGAAAAAATTGATTGTTATTTCACTAGTGATGATTTTTTCGCTGACACTCGTTAGTTGTCGGCGGAATCAAGCTCCGGCGGAACCCACACCCAGACCGACCCAGGGACCGACGCCGACTCCAGCTGAAACTCAATTACCTGAAGGCGAACGTCCGATTGTGGAGATGACTCCTGATGCCAAGGTGCAAAAAGTCAGTCTGAAAATTACCAACTTGCCTGATGATGTGAAAGATGTTGATTATGAGTTGACTTATTTCTCAGCCGGAATTGAGAAAGGTTCGATTGGGACTTATTATGTCAACCGAGCTAGGAATGAAATCACTCTGGGTTCTTGCAGCAGCGGAGTGTGTAACTACGACCAGGATATTACTCATGGGACGTTGCAAATCACCTACGTAACCAATGGTCAGAAGATTCTGTTGAGGTATCCGTTTACTCCAGGAAATTAGGAAATAGGTGAAAATTGTAAGGGAAGTAGGTTATAATACACATATTGTTTGTGAATTCATGGCATTTACGTCATTTTCGTTCGCATGCAAGTACTTTAGCAATTTAACTTGGGAATGTGTAAGGCTTATTAGATGAGGGATGGATTTTTGTCGTCAGCACTCTACTTTGTCATTTCGATCTGTCAGCTGACGGACGAGAAATCTCTTGGTTTGGGCAAAAACCAGATTGCCACATGCGCAAATTAATTTAGAAAGAAAATTGATAATTTGTGCTTTCGCAATGACGAAATCTATTCTTGATCTGATAAGCCTTACGCAAAAGACGGATTGCGTAGGCATGTAACAAGAAAGGAGAAAAATTCTACAATTGAATATTTTATCCAACCCCAGCCTCTCATCCGTCGGGAGGAAAACAATGAAAGGCTCCCCAGAGATGATGAAGAACCCTGGTCCGGCGAAGTGTGTGGCTTGCCACCGCCCCCTCATGGAAGGTGGCTATTGCAAGCATTGCGGAACGTACGGCAAGCAGCGTTACTCTCTGAAGTGCGAGCGCGCAGCACTCCTTGTGGTGCGCATCAGCAAGTAGACTTTTAAAAAACTGAATACGTTTGTTCGCCAGGATAACTGGCAACCTCTATGATTCGCGCACAACGCGCGGAAGACATGGGATTGATTCCCAAGTGACTTTTGCATGGCCGCCCTCGGGCCTTCTGAGGGCGGTTTTTTTATGGGTAAATTTGGCTGCGGACTGTTAAAAGTTGATCTGGTCCAATTGTCTTAGTGATTTGCATTTGATTTCTTTCCAATCTTATTTTGCCTACTAAACCTGGAATATGTTTATTGGCGGCACGGGGAATGACTGACCATTCGTCGAATAACGGATTGTACTCCCAAGATTTGAGTGTTGGCAGATCGTCAAAACCAGCTGACTTAATTTGAACTGAAGAGTCATCATATTTAAATTTTTCTGCTCGAAATGATCCACCAGCCCTTCCTGAAATATCGATCGACTCATCTGCACCAAGTAGCATACCGGATCTATCGTTGGTTACTCTGTCCAGGTGAAGATTAATAGGAGATGGCGATTGGCAAGAAATTACTGATTCTTCAATATTGCCTGAGATTGCAATGCCAGTGAGATTTAATTCAAGGCGATGGTTTAGTCCAGCTAGCGGCATGATATTCACAGTCGTGACCCTGGATCCTAGAACTTCGGTATATGATCCCGTGATGGGGTCAACTTCAACATAGGCAGGAAATTCTGGACTGTGTATTGAACTTTGAAGTCTGACACTGCGAAGTTTTTTTGTGATTTTATAGTGAGGATACCTGTGGGTTAACTGAGGCTGGAAATCTGAATCACGCAAGCTGACTTCACCAACTTGAGCAGTCCCTTCACCAAAAACCCAAGGAATATCTGCATAACAGGAGTTCATGACGCGGGCTTTTTCATCAGAAAAAATCGCCTGCACAATAGGTATATACGTCCCGGCATAGAATGTCCCACTATCAAGGAACTGGACTTGATGAACTTCGCCCATTGCTACTCTAATGGTATCTTGGTCGGGATAAATAATTTCGTGTTCGAAGTATTTGTGCTCAATCTGCAGTGGTTTAGGCACTGTGGCTAATTCCTGTTTCATGCTCAACTTTTATCATTCGGAAGCAAATCCCGCAATAGTGAAGTTAGGGTAAATTTAGTTGGCTCGGTTGCGTTTGGCGCGGACACGTTCAACTTGGGTCAAATAGCGCTTACGCAAACGAAGCGCAACTGGGGTGACTTCGAGGAGTTCATCTTCGGCTAAGAAGTCCAAACATTGTTCCAAGCTCATCACGGTTGCAGGCTCAAGGGCGTCTTTGACACCCTCACCTTTGGAACGATGATTAGTGAGCTTCTTTTCTTTACAGATATTTACTTCGATATCTTCTTCGCGTGAAGATAAGCCAACCACCATGCCCTCGTATACTTTGATACCGGGGTTGATGAATAGGGTTCCGCGCTCTTGGGCATTTATCAGTCCATAAGTCATTGAAGTGCCCGGTTCAGAAGCAATCAGGGCGCCGTTGCGAACCCGATCAAGAGGTTGACCCTTGGGTTCGTAGCCCAAGAGCAGCGAGCTCATGACGGCCGTTCCACGGGTTTTGGTAAGCAGAGTACTGCGGATACCGATGAGGTTTTGGCTTGAAATTTTGTATAACAAGCGAGTGACGTCGTTTCTAAGTGGGAACATGTGAGTTAGATTTGCTTTGCGGCGGCCGAACTCTTCACTGACAGCACCAGTGTATTCTTGGGCCACATCAATGGTAACTTCTTCGTAAGGCTCACTTACCTTGCCGTCAATGGTTTTGTAAATAACTTGAGGGCGAGAAATGTCCATTTCAAAGCCTTCACGGCGCATAGTTTCGATCAAGACAGCCAAATGGAGTTCTCCTCGGCCGCTGACTGAGAAATTACTTGAAGTTTCGTCTTCTTCGATACGCAGTCCGAGGTTCGTTTGTTTTTCTTTGAGCAAACGCTCTTTGATTTGGCGGGAAGTTGTGAATTTACCTTCTTTGCCAGCGAATGGACTGGTAACTGGTCCGATGGTGATTTTGATTGTGGGGTCTTCTACTTGAATAGCTGGTAAACTGACAGGATGATCAGGATTAGTAACTGTTTGACCAATGTTAAGCTCTGCAATACCTGCCAAAGCTACGATGTCGCCGCTTGAGACTTGGTCTACTTCCTGACGAACTAGTCCCAAACTAGTGAAAAGTTTGCTAGCGGTAAAGTTACCTTTGACGACACCTTCCTCAACTAGGGAAATTCGGGTGCCCTTGGTCAGAGTTCCTTGATTGACCTTACCGATACACAAACGGCCAACGTAAGCATCTGAATCAAGAGTGGAAATAAGCATTTGGAAAGGATCTTCATCATTGATAGCACTGTTGGGTAC
>CAYXHB010000012.1:0-18293 GCA_964464795.1 uncultured Gammaproteobacteria bacterium | reverse complement strand
CCCAACTCCCACCGCAGTACCAATTTCGCTGGTGTACTTGAATGAGCTGACCTTGAAGAAGTCTTTGACCATGTTGTTGACTTTGGGGATAACGAGGATGAACCCGATACCGATGAGCGGGCTGATGACGCTGGGATCGATGTTGAGGAAAGGTAGGGTTAATCCTGAGATGTTTCCCACGTTACCGGGTGTGGTTTCGCTTAGACCTGTCTTTTGGACAATTATAGTCCCTAAGATCAAGGTGAAGACAGTGGCTGGGAAAATCATGGCATGGGCGAAAAGATTACGCAGCCAGCTGGAGAAGGCACTGCCACCAGGGAGGATGTCAGGTAAAATGATGAGTGGCGAGAGAATTGTGTAGAGGATGATTTGGATGTAGGCCATGAGCAGTTGGACGAAAAGCTTGAACAGAGCATAAATCATGGCGATAGAGATGATGAGCCAAGCGATTCCAGATACTCCCCATTCAAATAACCAGCCGATAGCTCCTGGGGCTCCAGAACCTCCGCTACTTAAAGCAGTCCCGAAGAGTGTGCTGGCAAGACGTCCAATTGAATCACCGGCTGGGGTAGCGTAACTTAGTAGTTTTCCGGTTGTTTGGATGATGCTGCCGCTGTAGAATTCGCTCTCGACTGCACTAATAGGTCCGGATAGGAGTCCAGTGGAGATAAAGGCAGCGATAACCAGGCCGCTGAAGACATAAATTAAGTCAACTACAAACCCGGCGATCGCGTAAGAGAAAGTAATCGCCAGAACCACGAAGATGAATTTGGTAATGGAAGCCTGGGCGTTGATGACTCCTTGGCCTGCTTTGATACGAAGCATGACCATGAAAGCAAGTACGAGGAATCCAGCCGTGGCGAAAAGATAAGCGATATTGCGAAAAGCTTGCCAGATATCAATCAGAGAACCCAGGCCGGCATAACCTATGCCTTGAGCGTAGGCAGGTTGGATGCCGAGGTTGAGTTTGTCGGAGATGTCGGAGATGTATTCAGCCCCTGAAACAGCAGGTCGGCCGATCATCGCAGAGTTGACTTGAGCTAATTGTGGAAGAATGCCCCGAGGAACATATGTGGTTGTCATGCCGGGACTTTCAACTTCAGTGAGAGGAACACTCGTGCAAGGACCAACTTCGGTACCTGAGGCCATGTCGACTGCTTGAACACAAAAAGTGGTCCGGTTGAGAGTGGAGATAATTGAGAGAACAACTTCGTATACAGTTGATTGGAGATTGACGTCTTGGGATTCTATGGCCGGAGTAAAAACGTCTGTATCGTAATTAAGTCCGCCTTGGACGGGGTCACGGGCCAAGAGAGGAGAGGTGACAAGTGGAACTGCAATGAAGAGTAAAGCGAGCGTGATACAAGTGTAACGGATGGCACGTAACATGATTTTCATTATATATAAGTATTGAAGGGAAGGGAATATGGGGAAGAATAGAGAGAAAGAATAAAGATGGTTGATGTAAGAGGACGGAAAAATCTTTTGTCACCTTGAGCGAGGATACAATATTTTTTCGTCATTGCGAAAGCACTCCCTGATATGTTTCCCCGCACTTGATGCGGGGTCTGGGAACTAAATTAAGCGGTAGATGGACTCTCCGGATCCCCCCATTAAATGCGGGATGACATAAAATAGAGTTTTCAACTTGGATGATGGTTTGGGGGACAAAAAGTTTATTGTTGCGGCCAAGAGGCGGATGAGGTGTATTCTAAATGACATTCAACCCCAGGACCATCTCCAGGAGTTCCATAATCCAGTAGGAGACGAAAAGGATGGCAAAACCGATTAAGGCGCGGGTAATTATTTTGGATCCGGAGGCTACTTTGGCTGCCTCTCCCATGGCACTAAGGATGGTGAAAGCGCCGTAGATTAAGTAGAGAAAGAGGAGGAGGCCAGCAAGAGCAAAGATGTAAGGGATGAGAGCATTGAAAATTCCAGCGGCACTGTTGGTGGTTCCGACCATGTTAAATTTGAAACTCTGTAATACAGGCACTTCTGACTCTCTGGGGATGCGGAAGTCTGGATTGGTGCTGCTGGGGTGACGGCAGAATCCAGGTTTATTATTAAGGTCGTCGCAGTCGTGAGGATAACCTGCAATGGCTGCTGGTGTACATACCAACCCGCCTGTACATTCACCTGTTCGCAAAACGCAACACTGAACCGGAGGCGTGGGGGTAGGTGTTGCCTGTGCGCCGATAAGCTTAATGTTGGATATTGTTAGGATAAATACCAAACTAAGAGTAAGATATAATTTCATTTTTTAATTGAAAATGTCAACAATTCCAGGCAGGATTCCGTAATTTCCGAAAATGAGGCGATTTAGCGCTAAGGCGAAAATTAGGAGTATTAGACCGACAATGGCGGCAGTGATGGTTTCGCGACTGGATTGGGTCTGCTGGGGATTGCCGCGAGAGGTGAGAGCTAGGAAAGATCCGTAGACGATGAGGAGGAAAGCTACTCCAATGCCGATGACAATCAAGAGATTGATAAGTTGGGCGACGAAAGGGCCTGGGTTGAGAGGAATGCAACCTAGAGCTGTGTAGGCGCCTTCGGCACTGCGACAGTTAGTGCAGGCAGTTTTGTCAGGCTCGGCGAGATTGAGGCAGGGGTCAAAAGGGACCGTGGGGAAGGGGGTCGGGGTTGCAAAAGGTAAACAGGTATTGGTGGATGTATTGCACTCTAAATCAACTGGATAGCCTACCGCTACTGTACAACAGAGAATGTCTTTATTATTGCAAGGATCATATCGTGGTATACATACGGCTCCTACGGGTGTTGGTTCGGCTACTGGAGTAGGTGTAGGTGTGACATTGCCAGTAACAGAGAAAGGAGTGGGAGTAGTGCAATATCCAGGGCTATCTGCAAGCCAAATAAGATAGTTGCCGTTTACAGAAATAGAAGGGGCACTAAATGACGCAGATTGAGATGTGATCGTGACGCTAGTGTGATATTTAATTTCATGATCTCCAGTATTGTAATAAAATACGTTCATTGTTGTGCCATTTGTTAGTCCAACGTCATTAATAAAAAAGCTTTGGGGATTTGTATCCGTTGGTGACGCATCCAGCATCCCAGCAATTGGTGGGAAAGAGTTAGCGGGGCAGTCTATAGGTGCTGGTTGAGCATAAGAATTAGATGGAGATACGATTAAGAAAATAGCGAAAAAGATGTTAATGAGAAATATTCTTTTCATGTTAAAAATTTGTTAATGTTAGCTTGATTGTAGAGGAGGGAGCGTAAAAAAGGAAAGAAGAGAAGTAAAAGGTAAGAATGAAGAAAGGAATACCAAGAGATCCCTCCACTTCGGTCGGGATGACAAGTTTTTTGATATCTCTATCTTTGTCAGTTCTTCCACCGCCAGCCTTGTTATTTTGAGCGTAGCCGAGAAATCCCTTTGTTTGGAACGTATTCCAAACAACATACTTTAGATCACATTCAACCCCAGGACCATCTCCAGGAGTTCCATAATCCAGTAGCTGACGAAGAGGATAGCGAATCCAATCAGAGCCCGGGTAATTACCTTGGAGCCTGAGGCTACTTTGGCCGCCTCTCCCATGGCACTAAGGATGGTGAAAGCGCCATAGATTAAATAGATAAAGAGGAGTAGACCGGCGAGGGCGAAGATGTAGGGCATGAGGGAAGAGAGGATGTATCCTATGTTGGTTGTGTGGCCAAGGAATTTGAAATTGAAACGGGTTAGTTCTGGTATCTCGTTGTAGGTTGGAAGAGAGAATCCTGGCTTGGTGTTGGTAGCGGCAACGCAATGGTTTATTTGAGTTGGGCTACAGATGAGTGTACCTAGACCCAGGGTTGAAGGAGATTGGCATGTTTGACCAACCGGGCAGTCGTTGTTTGGAATTGTTCCGCAGCAACTTTGAGCGTATATTGCTTGGGGAATGAACAATAAATTTATTGTTAATAAAATAATTGTCAAAAATCCCAACTTGATGGAGTTCATGTGTGATTAAAAGATGGTGACATAATCGCGGATAATACCAATTGGCCCGAAGATAATCCTGACGATAACCAAGGCGAAGATAAGCAGAAGCAAACCGATGATGGCAGCAGTGATGGTTTCGCGACTGGCTTGGGTTTGTTGGGGATTGCCGCGGGAGGTGAGTGCCAGGAAAGCACCGTAGACGATGAGCAGGAACGCAACGCCGATACCAATGACAAGTAAGACACGGATGACAGCAGCGACGAATTGGCCTGGCTGGAGTGGGATGCAGCCGATGGCGGTGTAGGCGCCGTCGGAGGCACGACAGTCGTCACAGGCTTTTTTGTCAAGGTCGGTGAGTTTGAGGCAAGGGTCAAAAGGGACAGTGGGGATGGGGTCATTGATTCCTATACTTTCAAGACACTTGTTTGTACCAGAAGTGTCATCTCGGCACTCTAAAGGAGAACAACAATCTGTTTGGCCACTACACGCAATTCCCAATGTTCGGCATACTCCGTCACTTGGAACCGGGGTGGGGGTGTTAGGTGGTGTCCCAATTAGCAAAGGAGGTGACTCAATAGTACATAGATCACGTGGATTATCCTTGTTTAAAGTTGCCCAAACGGTATAGTATCCAGATGCTAGAGAAGTAGATCTTATTGTAGATGTTTTGTTATCTGTTTGAGTTAGTAGTATGGGACCACCTGTCGGTATACTAATAGTTTCATCTAAATACTTTTGGGCATAGAAGTAATAAGGGCCTGGATTTAAAAAAAACTCAGGTTCAGCAAATCTAAGAATTAACTGGCTGCCGTTTATGGATGTAACTAAAACAGGACCAAGAACCGGGTTTGAACATACGGCCATTATAGTCTTAGGGGTAAGGAGTAGCATCCCAAGAATGTTTGCAAGTACGAGGATGTAGATGAGCAAAATTCTCTTCATACTTAGAACCCTCGGGGAGTGGCTTGGGTGCCGATAATCGTAATGCCGAAGAAGTATTGCAGGATGAGGGAGATAGCCACAGCTAGAGCAATGATAGTGATGCCGATGATGGCGGCGGTGATTTTGTCACGAGCTTCTTTGGCGCCGGCTGCATCCCCGCCTGAGGTTATCCACTGGATACCACCCCAGACCAGATACACAAAAACCAGAATACCACCGATGATGAGTAATAGTTGGGCGATACGGGCGATAAATAGACTGATGTTGGTGATGGAGAAGTTAGGCGGTTGGGAGAAAGTAAAAGGTGAGTTCCCGGCAAGGACAGGGGAGGCGAGGAGAGGCAGGGCTGTAAGTAGAGTGGCGAAAATGACCAGAGGCTTGTGCATATATTATCGATTGTAGCAAAGGAGAGGATAAGAATGAAAGAAGTAAGGGGAAAGTATGTTTTTTGTATCCTTAGACTGGAATGAAGACACAAAAAAACTGGGAAGTTGCCTCCCCAGTTTTTTGATATTCTAGGATTTTTAATCTCCTATTCGGAGCCTAAAAAGGTCTAGGGATGCTAACTGTTCCACCGACGGCGTTCTCTAATCCGAAGAAGTATCTAATCAGAGAATAGAGAGCGTAGGCTAAGGCAATAATTGCCAACCCGACTAAGGCTGCAGTAATTCTATCGCGAGCCTTCTGGGTAGAAGCTGAGTCTCCGCCTGAGGTGAGCCATTGTAGACCGCCCCAAACTAGATACACGAATACCAGAATTCCGGCGATGATAAACAGCAAAGTCACAATGGCACCGATAAAGCTACCGATGTCTGAGATCTGGAATTGACTTAATTGGCTAGAGGGAATACCAATGGTTGAAGAAGCAAGCACCGGCATAGCCATGGCCAGAGGGCTTAGGGATGCGATGAGGGCTTTGAGTTTGCGGTTCATGGATGGATCACCTCCTCTCAAGAGTGGATATCTTATATTGATATATACAGCGTAACAATAATATGAATTGCATGTCAAACGACATGGCTACGAGACAAGCATTGTAGCGAAGATAGAAGCTAATTATAGTATTGTTATGGGGTGAATGCAAGAGGTCGTGAGGTAAAAAGGAAGGGTTCTATTACTAAATCAGTATTAGTATATGGGACAGTTGGGATAGCCAGGGATGTCAGGAGTACATTCTGGTGGTAGGCTAGAAGAGCTTCCACCACCATCAAAAGGTCTAGGGATGCTAACTGTTCCACCGACGGCGTTCTCTAATCCGAAGAAGTATCTAATCAGAGAATAGAGAGCGTAGGCTAAGGCAATAATTGCCAACCCGACTAAGGCTGCAGTAATTCTATCGCGAGCCTTCTGGGTAGAAGCTGAGTCTCCGCCTGAGGTGAGCCATTGTAGACCGCCCCAAACTAGATACACGAATACCAGAATTCCGGCGATGATAAACAGCAAAGTCACAATGGCACCGATAAAGCTACCGATGTCTGAGATCTGGAATTGACTTAATTGGCTAGAGGGAATACCAATGGTTGAAGAAGCAAGCACCGGCATAGCCATGGCCAGAGGGCTTAGGGATGCGATGAGGGCTTTGAGTTTGCGGTTCATGGATGGAGCTTTTTTATGATAGCAGGATGGAAAATTAGATGTCAATTGCAGAGGGGAGGATTTTTAATTATTTACAAAAGAAGAGTCCTTCGCTTTGCTCAGGAAGACAGTATTAGTGATTATTAAGGAGTGTCTATTTTCTATTGAATAGATAATGTCACAATGAATCATTGATAATTTAATGAAAATTGCCAGTTGCTCATTGAAAATTTCTGTTTTAGGTGAACAGTGTGATACCAAAGAAGTGCTGGACGATGAGGAGAATAGCATAAGCCAGTGAGACTACAGCTAGGCCGACGATGCAGTTAGTGAGACGGTTCTTGGCGGCGTCAAGGCTGGATTTGTCTGAGCCGGCTGTTTGGTATTGTAGACCTGAGTAGATGATGCCGATAAATAGAGAGATGCCGGCGATAATCAGAAGCCAGTTGACGATACCCAGGATGAGGGTTTCGATATTTTGGATTTGGTAGGGGGCGTTAAAGTATCCGCTCTGTGTGTTAAGCTGGTCCCTTAATTTAATTTGTGCGTGGATAGAGGTGAGAGAGTTAAAGAACAAGAAGGATGAGAAGATTAATGCGAGTGGGAGTTTCATAGTCCTAGAAGGTGGGCCAGCAGATTTCGGCGGGGAATTGACAAGGGCGGCCTTCGCCTGAAAGTCCCAGAAGTGGAGCGATTAGGTTGGCAATAGCAAAGATTGAGGCTAGGACAGCCATGCCGATAACGGCGTTCATGATGCCTTGGCGGGCGGCGGTGACTGAGTTGGTGTCTCCGCCGGCAGTTATCCATCTGTAAGCGCTGATGACGAAGTAAACCATCATAATAACCGAGCCGACAGCCAGAGCAGCGGAGAAGAAGCGGGCTAGGAGGATGGCTATGGCAGCCGAAGCTCGGGCGTTTTGGGTGTCTATATTAGCAGTGGGAATATCGCCAATTTCTCCTGGAATAACGGGATTTTTGATGTTGGATGCGAAGACATTCACAGGAATGAAAAAGCTGATAAGTAGTAAGGATAAAATAATTTTTTTCATCATTTAGTTTTGAAATATAGTGTCGTTTGCTAATGGGTTGAATATTAATGAAATTCCTAGTAATCCAGAAATTAATGCGATAAGCATATAGGCAGATACAACAATTGCGAGCCCTAGAATGCCGAAGGTAATCTTGCTGCGGCCTTCGCCTAGCTTGGCGCTGTCCCCACCAGCAGCAAGGATGGTGTAGCCAGCGGTGATGATTTGGAAAAGGAAATAAATGGCGGCGAGGATAGTAAGGAGTCCAATGATGGCTGAGATTGTTCGATTAAAAGTAACTCTAACGGAAGCTCTTGCATAAGAAGAAGTTAGAATTGGATTTAGACTGCCGCTGCCTGATATGGTACCGATATTGGTGGCCAGGACGTTGGAGACAAAGATAAAAGGTGAGATGAGCGTGGAGATGGTGAGAGCAATTTTAGTGTGCATAAGTTTATGGAGTAGGGATAGTTGGGCTAAGAATGAATGTCGGACTGCCAAAGACGAACCAGGAAATTACAGCAGTGAGGAGGACAGCCGCAGCGATGATAATCAGGCCCATGAATGATTGCCAGATTTTGGCCCAGGCAATGGCGGTGTTTTGTTGGCCGCCTTGGATATAGTAGTAGCCGGCCAAGATGAGATTAATCAGGACATAGAGTCCGGCAAGGATGTAAGCGATGACAATAATCCGGCTGATGAAGCCGGTCAGGCCGCCTGCTTGGAGGTTAGTAAAGTTACTAGCTGGCGGAGTAGCGATGGGGCCGAAGATTTGGAAGAGAGGGAGCATGTTATTTTGATTATATGATATTTGGGAGTTTGTTTACAAAGTGGGGTTAAGTAGATTGGTGCCGGTGAGCATCTCAACTAGTTGGACAATCCAGTAGACAGCAAAGAGAGCCACGAAACCGAGGAGGGCGTAGAGGATGACGTTTTGGCCTTCGGCGATTTTTTGAGCATTGCCGGCGTTGGAGATGATGATGAAGCCGCCGTAGATAAATCCAAAGAGGACTATGATGCCGCCGATGATGTAAATCATGCCGATGATTGGGTTATAGATGTTGGCGAGAGTGGCGGGGCCGCCTCCTGGAGCAACTCTGCTGTCGTAAAAGGCGTCACGGATGTCAAAAGCTCGGAGCGGCGAGACGGCGGAGAAAAGCAAGGTGAAGGTCGTGAAGATAATAAGGGCGACGCGCATATATAAATGATTGTAGCAAAGATGTAAGAATGAAGAAAAGAGAATGAAGAAAAAAGAATAAAGATGCACGAAGAATGATGTATGAATGGGAATATCACCTAGACTAGAGGCAGGCCTGGGGAGACGTGGAGTTGAGCGTGAGGTGACCACTAGCCTTGTCATTTCGAGCGTAGTCGAGAAATCTCTGTCTGTTTTGTGTTTTTTTGAACTCCACCCAAACCAAGAGATTTTTCGACTCCACTTCGTTTCGCTCAAGATGACAAGGCTGGTGGCATAGTGAAAAGAATACGCGGAGCGCGTGATAGGAAGGGTCTTTGGCAGACATATATTAGTATGGGTGAGGAGCTAGGTGATTTTTTACGAACAAACACGCTGATGATTGATGCGCGGATGGAGGGATTTTTGGCTGAGAAAAAAGTCCAGGTGGAGAAAGCGGGAGTGCCGGAGTTAGTACGGGAGTTGTACGGATTTGTAATAAACCAGCTGGAGAGTTATGTGTCAGGAGGCAAGAAAATCAGAGGGAATATGGTGATGTTGGGATATGAGATTGCGGGAGGCGCGAGCAAAGATGTATTGGGAGTGGCTGTGGGAGTGGAGTTGGTGCATAGTTTTTTGTTGATTCAGGATGACATTATGGATGAGGATGTGTTGCGACGAGGCAAGCCGACCTTACATGAAGCAGTAAGGGAGTGGGCGGAGGCTAAAGGAATGCGTGGTCCTGGGCACTATGGGCAGAGCGTGGCGATGACGGTGAGTGATTTGTTGCAGTTTTGGGGAAGTGAGTTGTTTTTTGAGACAAATTTAGACCGCGAGCAGATGACTCGAGCCTGGAGGTATTGGACAGGAGTTTTGGAGCAGACAGCCTGGGGTCAGTTGCAGGATATTAGTTATGAGTCGGTGGGTGAGCTTAGTGAAAGTGAGATTTTGGCTATGCAGGAGTGGAAAACCGGAGTCTATACCATGAGTGGGCCGATGAGTCTGGGGCTGATTTTGGGTAAAGGGAGCTCTGAAGTGCAGGAAGCGATAGAGAGATATGGTAAGCAGGTGGGAGTGGCTTTTCAGTTGATGGATGATGATTTGGGGTTGTTTGGGCACAGCGGGACAACGGGGAAGGGGAATGGCGGGGATGTGAAGTTGAATAAGCATACTTTGCTCAAGAAAAAATTGTTTGAGCGGGTGAGTGAGGACGAGAGAGTTAGACTTAGTGAAATTTATGGTAACAGGGCTGCTAGTGAGGAGGAGATGAATTGGGTAAAAGAGTTGAGCGAAAGCACAGGAACACGCCAGTATGCAAAGGATTTGGCTGGTGATTTCTGCGCAAGGGCAAAGACGGAAGTTGCGTCAATCACTGGAGACGTGCGCCTCGGGAGCATCCTGGAGCAGATGGCGGATTATGTTATAAATCGAGATAAATAAAATATGACTGACGCGAAAAAATATCCCAGACATGTGGCGTTGATTATGGATGGCAACCGGCGCTGGGCGCGTGCTCGAGGATTGGATGAGGTGGAGGGACATAGAGCTGGAGTGGAAGCGATTAAGCCGATTATTAAGAGAGCGTTTGATTTGGGGATTGAGGTGGTGACTTTTTGGGCGTTTTCGACTAAGAATTTTGCTCGGGATAAGAGCTTTTTGATGAGTATATTTGGGGTGTTTCGTGAAACTTTGGACCGTAAGGATTGGTTTAGGGATATACAGGAGATAGGCGGGAAAATCCAAATCATTGGTGACCCCAAGAGTTTCCCTGGTGATATTCGCGCCAAACTCAATCAGTATCTGGAGAACCAAAAGCCCGAGCGCGTGCGGGGGATTGTGAATTTTGCCCTGGAGTATGAGGGGAGGGACGAGATTGTGCGGGCGATTAGGAAACTGGGACAGGAAAAGGTGAATTTGGAAAAATTGACAGAAGAGAAATTTGGGCTGTATTTGGATACAGCCGGACTTCCTGACCCTGATTTGATGATTAGGACAGGAGGGGATGTGAGACTTTCGGGGTATTTGTTGTGGCAGGTGGCGGATAGTGAGTTGTATTTCGTGGATACGCTGTGGCCTGATTTTGGGGTTGAGCAGTTTGATGAGGCGTTGGCGGAGTATCAGAAACGAGAGCGGAGGTTTGGGAAGTGAAAGAGAGTTCAAAAAGTAAAAAGAAAAATGAAAAAGAGAAGACAGAAAGAGAACAGGAAGTAAGAGCAATGAGAATACCACCAGCCTTGTCATCTTGAGCGTAACGAAGTGGAGCCGAAAGATATCTTGGTATGGCGAGCTTCAGAAAACACAAAATAGCCAAGAGATTCCTCGTCCGTCAGCTGACGGGTCGGAATGACAAGGCTGGTGATGGGATGACAGCTTTTTTGTTTTTATCTCCTTATTTTCTTACTTCGCCATTCTTTTATTCTCGCCCTTTCCTTTGTTACAATCAGGACATGACGTTTGATAAGCAGATAGAAGAGAGGCTGGTAGGGCAACTGCTGGAAGGGAAACGCGGTGCAGCACGGGAGTTTTATAAATTGTACAACGGTGCGGTGAAAGCTTATGTGGTGAAGAAAGCTCAAAGCATAGAAGACGCGGAGGAGATTGTGCAGGATACTTTTTTAGCAGCCATGGATAGTTTGGCGTTGTTTTCGGGGAGAAGCCGGTTGTATACGTGGATGATAGGAATTGCCAGGCATGAGATTAGTGATTACTATCGCAAGAAGAGAATTAAGAGTTTGGTGTTGTCTCAGTTTCCGGTGTTGGAACAGGTGTTGGCAGATGAGCGGACTCTGGAAGATGAGTATGATAGTCATGATTTGAAGTTGCGAGTTGAGGAAGTGTTGGAGCAATTAATTCCCCGATACGCGCGGGTGTTGCGGATGAAGTATTTGGAGGGATGGAGCGTGCAGGAGATTGCTGATAAGTTGGGGGAGAGTTTTAAGGCTACGGAGACAGCTTTATTTCGTGCCCGGGCGGCGTTCGCGTTGGCTTGGGTGAAGGCCGGCGGGTAATTTTTTAGTTATGAAAGAAAAAGATTTCCTGGATTTGCTTGATAAACGGGCCAAAGAGAATAAAACTGAGGCTGGTAAATGGGGATGGATGACGCCGGTTGTCAGACTGGCGGCGGGGATGGTGGGGGTGCATCCGTGGCGGGTGTTGGTTCCGGTGTCGATTGGCGTGAGTTTAGTGGCCGCGGTGGTGTTGGGTGGGGGATTGGTGAGGCTGGCGAGCTTTCTGCAGGGGATGTTTTAGAGAAATGGAATCCCCCACAACCCGAGAGTATAGAAAACGTACCAATAAAAAGTAACAAAGATAGCGGTTACTGTCGTGGCGATGAAAGCTTGAGTGGGAAGCAGACGGCCGGGGATTTGGAAAGTCAGCCATAGGAGGAGGAGTTTCCAAGCCAGTAAGCTGACACTAAAAGAAATGTAGAGCAAGGTGAAAAGAATTCCGGCCAGAGAGGTAGTGCGCGGTGGAGGCAGGAGGACGTAGGCTCCTTGGGTGATGAGAAACCAGATGAGAGTAGGGATGTAGGAGTAAGCCCAGACTGAGGCGATGGTGAGGAAATTAACACGCGAATTGAAATAGCGGCAGAGGGAGTAAATGAGGTAAGCAATTAGAAGGAAGCCGATGATACTGATGGACAGGTTAGAGATGAGAGTGGTGATGGCTGTGGGGGCGCTGTCAGGAAGGCCTTCTTTAATTGGTGCGCGAATATTGAAGGCCGCAATGGCGATGGTAATCACCAGCAGAGAGGGCAGGTAGTATTGGTCGCGGGTGATGTGTTTCCAGGTTAAGTAGGGATGGGCGAAGGTGCCGAGGATGTTTTTGAGTAGGATTTGTAGACTCCAGAGCAGGTCGTGGAAAAGCAATTTGGTAAGGGAGTGCATTGATGAGTGTAGTTTACTCGGATTGCCTTGAGAAAACAAAAATAGATTTGGCGTTAGTCGGTATAATGGTAGTGATGAAGAAATTGTTGATTTTCATAGTTGTATTTTTTAGTTTGATTTTAGGTGGTGGGACTGCGCGAGCGGACGAGTTATTGGAAATTGAGAAGCAGTTGGGGGATTTGCGCAAAGCGTACGAGTTGTCAGTGGCGGCGACTACACCGCTGGAGAGTGAGGTTGTGGCTTTGCAGAATCAGATTGTGTCGCTTGAGCGGCGGATTGTACAGGCTGAGCGCGAGTTGAAAGAATTAGAGGAGAGTATATTTGCCCGGGAAGTGGACATGGAGTACCAGCGGCAGTTGTTGGCCGCAAGGGTCAAGAGTTGGTATATGCGGCAGCAGCAGTTGACGGAGTGGGAAGTTTTTTTGGGAGAGAAAACTAGTGACCATATGCGCGGGTTAGTGTATCGGCAAGCGGCGGCTAATCAGGATAAAGATGTGATTGTTAAGACTGGGGCTACCTTGCAGCAATTGGCTCTGGATCAGAAGAAGTTGGCGGATGATACGGCGAGGTTGGCGGTAGTGAAGAAGGAAGTCGATGCACAGAAAGTTTTCTTGGCTGGGGAAATTGAGAAAGCTAAGAATTATCAGAGCCAGTTGACGACTCAAATTGCTGAGCTGAGTGCTAAGCAGCAGGAAATTTTGCGAGCGAGGTCTGGTGGATTTACAGTGCGGGGAGACAGTGAGTTGGCAGATGATTATTTGGCGTCAGTGAAAGGTTTTCGGGAGTCGGCTCCGGGCGGGTATTTTGCAGTGTTTTCGTTCGGGGCGTATTCGCACAGAAATGGAATGAGTCAGTATGGAGCTTTGGGGAGGGCGCAAAGCGGTCAGAATGCCCAGCAGATTTTGGCGGCTTATTACCCAGGCACATCAATAAAAACTGATTATCCGGTGATGGGTGAAATTACAGTTACGGGACATGGGTCAGGGTCGTTTGAAGATTGGTATTTGCAGAGGATTTATGAGGTGCCGTCCAGTTGGCCTAAGGAAGTATTGAAAGCTCAAGCAATTGCGGCTCGGACGTACGCAGTTCGGCGGACCAACAACGGGCAGAGTGCCATCTGCGCGACTGAAGCGTGTCAGGTGTTTAAGAACTCTCCAAAGGGCGGAGCTTGGGCTGAGGCTGTTAACGAAACCCGCGGACAAGTGTTGGTTGATGGAAGCGGAGAACCTGTGTCTACACAATTTGCTTCCACTCACGGAGGGTGGTCGAAAACTTCAGGATGGGATACCACTGACGGCGGAGGAGGCGGGAATTTCATGGATAAAGCCTATGAAAAAATTGGTGGTTCTCCATGGTTGTACAAAGCCTGGTGGAGAGCGGGGTATAGCAGCAGTGGAGACACTTGCGGGCGCTCTAACCCATGGCTGTCGCCTGAGGAGATGGCGGATATTGTGAATGCTCACGTGGTGCTCAAGCACGGGAATTCTTCTGAAACAGGGAGGATAAGTCCGGTAGGTGGGTGTCATGGTGGGGATGGATATAGTATGAGCGAGTTGCGCAGTGTAGCCAGTCGGCATCCGAATGGCGGGATGTCGTCAGCCAGTAGCGTGTCGGTTTCGTTGGGAGACGGGAGGACTAATTCGGTATCTATAAATGGTGTGAGTATGAGTGGGGATGAGTTCTGTAAGGCCTTTAATTTGCGAGCCGGCGGGAATTTGCGGATTCCGCAGTGGTCAGGGAGTCCTTGTGGGAACGCGTTTTTTAATGTTGAGAGGAAGTAGGGGGGAGAAAGAATAAAAGAATTAAGATGTATGAGGTAGGAATGAGAATACTATCTGACTTGTCATTTCGAACGTAGTCGAGAAATCTAATCAATAAATATTCCTTAGTATTGAGAATTTATTAGTTAGATCTCTCCGCTGCCGTTCGTCTAGCGACTTCACTCCGGTCGAGATGACAAAGTTGGTGCGGGGAGACGTGCAGGAGGAGTGGAAAGTGAGTTTCTCGTTTCAGGGTGAATGCTTGTATACTAGGATTAAATTATGGATACGGAAGTCAGCGCTGAAGAAGAAAAAGTTAAGGTCGCGGAGCAGATGACTGAGCTTGAGGCGGCCAAGAGAATTGTGGAAGTGAATTTGCCGTATGGGAATGGAGATAAAGAATTGGTGTCTGATTTGGCTGACTTGTATTGTGAGGCGAATAGCGCTATGAAGGTATTCCCTGAGGCGGGATTTGAAACTCAAGAGGGTGATGAAAAAGTAATTTTGGTGATGCGTAAGGCGTTTGTGACTAACTGGAAATGGATATTGGTTGGCCTACTGATGGCGGTAGCGCCGGTGGGCTTGGGGATGTTGGATGTGTGGCCTGATATTAACGCGAAATATTGGGTGTTTATTATTTTGTTTTGGGAGTTGTTGGTGTTGGGTTATTATTTCGAGAGTTTTTTGCATTGGTATTACAACATTTATATTTTGACTGACAGGCGGGTAGTGGATATTGATTTCCATCATATGTTAGCGAAAGAAATGAGTGATGCGGATTTGGATAAAATTCAGGATGTGACTTTTAGAAGTGCTGGGGCGATGGCGGCGTTTTTTCACTATGGAGATATATTTGTGCAAACGGCGGCGCAAAAGGCGATGTTTGAATTTCATGCGGTCAATAGACCTGAGAAAGTTACCAGTGTAATCCGGTTGCTAGCGCAAAATTATAGCAAGAAGTAATTTATGTTTTTAGAAAATTTTTCACAAATCGCGGCTGGGGTAGCTAAAATAGCAGCTTTGGTGGGGTTGGGTGTTTATGGATTGTTTGCGGTTTTGGTGGTGCGACAGGTGGATTTGATGGCCAAGACTTATACAACCAGGCATGAGCAGACATTGAAAATGTTGGCATATATTCATTTGGGTCTGGTGTTGTTATTGGTGGCGGTAGCCTTAGTGTGGCTTTAGGAGCAGAAGAATTGGCATTCGTTATACAATGGATTTATGGATGGTGATAAAATATTTGTCGGTAAAATCGGGTTGGTGCAAGTTTGGCATAAACGGTTGAGTGAAGATGTCCAAGGAGACGTGCGGGAATGGGTGATTGCTGGGGTGTTTGAATACGAAGAATTGGTGACTGCGGTGGCGGCGGCAAGCGTACAGGAAGAGATTAAACCATGGTTGAAGAGTTTGCTGGATAGTTTGCCTGCGCCGGCGGCAGTGTGGTGTTGGGAAGGAGAAGTGGTGTGGTGTGGAGCCAAAGGGGCGAGTATGTGGCTGGTGCGGGATGGAGTACATGCGCGCTTGGGAGAAGAGAACACTAAAGCCTCGGGAACTGTAGTATCAGGATGGGTGAAGAGCCGTGATGACTATCTGATTTTGTGGGGTGAGGTGGCTGATTTGCATTTGTTGTCCACGAGAGAACAATTCATGGCGATTTTGGAAGCTCGAGCGATGGATAATTCGGTGGCTGGGGTGATGATTAGGAGTTTGGGTCAGGAAGTTGTCGCAGGCAGTGAGGCGATGAGTGGGGCGGCGGTCGGCGAGGTTGATTTGATTGAGGAACCTGGGGAGAGCGGAGTTGATTTGGGGGAAGACGTGCGTTTGAGTTGGTGGCGGGCGGGGATTGCTAAGATTGTCAAATGGCTGCCGCGGCGGGATGCGGTAGTCGAGTGGCATGATGCGCGGAGGGAGAGGATGGATAGCAGACTAGGACGAATAATTATGCAGGGTTTGGCGGGAGTTGTCCTTGTCGGGTTGTTGTTGGTGGGAATAATGGGGTCGGTGCGGATGCGGGAGAGTCTGATGCAGTCGGAAGTTGATGCTTTGGTAGCTCAAATTCAAGGCAAGATTGATGAAGGAACACAAATCGGCAGTCTTAACCCTACGCGGTCAAAGGCTGTGTTTGACGAAGCTGTCAATTTGTTAACCAAGCTGGAGGAGCAAGCAGCGGCGGTGGAAGTTGTTTCTCAGTTGCGGCGGCAGATTGCCAGTAGCTTGGGAGAAGCTACTGGAGAATATATGAGCGAGCCGGTGGTGTGGCAGACGTTGTCGTTGATACGGGATGGAATTGTGGCCTCCAGTTGGTCGTATGATGGAGAGAAGTTATGGATTGTCGATGGTGCGGGGGGGAGATTGATTTCGATTAGTGTAGCTAATAAAGCTTCGGAAGTGGTGCTGGGGTCAGATGATATGAGTGGGATTGTTAGAGTGAGCCGTGAAGCTGGTGGGGAGATGTGGTTGGCTGGCACGAGAGTGGTCAGGAGAAATAATGGCGGTGGACAAGAGGTTGGTTGGAATGGGAGTGAATGGGGGATATTGATTGATTGGGACGGGTTTGGAGGTAATGGATATGGAGCGAGTGAAAAAGGAATTTGGAGATTTAGGAGCGAAGAAGGGAGCTTGAGCGTTGGTCAGTGGTTGACGGATGAGGCTTTGAGCCGGTTCTTGCCGCCTAGCGGAATAGCGGTAGATGGAGCGATTTGGGTGGTCAACGGTGGGGAAGTGTCTAAGTATATTTCAGGTCGGAGGGACACTTTTACGATAACGAATTTGAGTGAGCCGGTGTTGAGTTTGCGGGATGTTTATACTGATGCTAACAGTGAGAATTTGTATTTGTTGGACAGCGGAACACTGCGGGTGGTGGCGGTGAATAAAGAAACCGGAGCTTATGCTAAGCAATATAAGTCAGAGAGTTTGGGTGATGTGCTGGGTATTGTGGTGGATGAGAGTCAAGGGAAAATGTGGTGGCTGACGGCTCAAATCATCTATGAAGTAAGGTTGTAGGTTACAATATGGGGTATGAAAATAGTCAATCGCAGGGCGAAACACGATTATGAAATACTGGATACTCTGGATGCCGGAGTGGTTCTGAGTGGGTCAGAGGTGAAGTCAATCCGAGCAGGAAGAGCTTCGCTGATGGGGGCTTTCGTGAAGATTCGCAACAATGAGGCGTGGCTGATTAATATGTTGATTACTAAGTATGAGCATGCAGGGGAATTGAAAACTGACGAGCGACGAACAAGGAAGTTGTTATTAACCAGTAAGCAGTTGTTGGATTGGGAGAGGCGAAGTAGTACCAAAGGTATGGCGATAGTGCCGCTGGAGGCGTTTACAAAAAAGGGGTTGGTGAAGATAAGTTTGGGATTGGGCAAAGGAAAGCGGGAATTTGAGAAGCGGGAAGTCATCAAGAAGCGGGATATCCAAAGAGATGTAGAGAGAGAGTTGCGGGGCAAAGACCCGACGGTGAGGCAGCGGAAATAGAGCGGAAAATGTGCGGTAATTGAAGATGAACGGGTTGTATTTGGGGAGGTTTTGGCGTAGAATACAAAAGTGATTGGGGATGAAAGGTAGTAGATGACACGCGCTCTTTAAAATCTGCAAGCCGACTTTGATTAATAGTCGCTAAACAGAATCAAACCCTATAAATGCCAAGAATTCTCTTGGTGAGAAAATAGAGGGTTTTGCCGATGCAATATTCGGTAAACCAGCTATGAATATGCTTTACGCATAATCTCTGCTTAAGGTAGGCAGTTGACGATTACTGTAAAAAGTAAGCCTGGCTTAAGTATCAAAACAGTCAACTCGGGGTATCCACGAGTTATCATGCGTGATTTGATACCCTAGAAAAAACCACAGATATCGTGTGCAGGAGTCGGGGCGACAAGGACAATCCTACACATTAAATAAATACTTGTTGCATAAGCTTGTAGATGGATTTTGTAAGACCATGTTAGATCCGGGTTCGATTCCCGGCGTCTCCAC